>PMCN01000273.1 GCA_003154135.1 Acidimicrobiaceae bacterium | reverse complement strand
TTGTTTGGGCCAGCGCCTAGCTGCCGATCTGCGTCAGTAGACCTTGACCACTTCGGTGAGCAATCCAGATACCAGCTCGTCAGGAATGGGAGGTTCGCAGCGGACCGACCACGCGTACGTGTCGAAGTCGTTTGGGTCGGAGCCGACCGCCCACTCGATGGTGATCGTGCCGGTCGGAGGTGCGCTCACTGCATCCGTCATCACTAAATCCTGCACGATTTCGAGCGGCGATCGCGACGTAGCTGTCCGGCGCAGAGCTGCCGTTAGGGCGCTGGACAACACGTCGCACGTTTCCAGGCGTTACACAACGGCGGCATCTGGGTCCCACGCGGGACGAGTTGGGAAGGTGCAACTGAACTCTCCGATCGACGCAACACCGCCGTAGACAGTCGCTTGTTCTACCCTCAGATCGAATCGAGCCGAGAGTGCGACATTGGCCCCGCCGCTGATGTCGACACCTGATTCCGTGGAGAACGCCCGGATCTCGAGCCCGCTCAGCGCGTTCGGATGAAACCCGGTTCCGTAACTCTCGTCGGTATTCACCCGCTTGAGCAGAGCAGCGTCGAGCACCGTACGCCCCACTCCCGGGGTGACGAGATCGGGGTCGGTCGAGACGATCACGCTGCGAGTCGCCCTCGGCGAGTCGAACGTGACCTGAAGCATGGGCTTGAACTCGTCCGTTCCCCAAGTGGCGATGCCCAACTCGACCACGGCGAGCGTTTCATCCGTGCACGGGTAGATCAGCAGCCCAAAGACATCGTCGCTCAGGCGAATGACCCCGGAAACACGCTGCTGTCCGATCACCTTGGCGTCAACCGAATCCGAGATGGTACGTGTCAGGCTGCAGTCCGCCAGCACCCCGCAGATGGCCAATACGCCAATTGTCAGCGCCAGCGCACCATCGACCCGTCTATCCGGAGCTTGGGTCGCTAGCTTGGCCACTTCCCCATTGTCGCGCTCCCGGGCGATCCCTATCTGCCGATACGCGACGCCCCGAGGTGGGAGGATCGTGCGCATGAGGGGCGTTCTGCTCGGGCTTGGCTTGGCCCTGTCGGTTCTGTTGCTTCTGCTCAGCCTCGCCGCCGTGCCTGTTCTCGCGATGTCGATGGGGGGTGGGCCTTACGTTGTGATCCCGGTGGCAACGAGCATCGTCTTCGCGTTGCTCGCTTCCGGCTTCGTTCGTGCCGTGCGGCGTCCCTAACTGCCGCTATGAGTGAACGGTTCGGTAGCAGACTGTCGTGATGCTCCGACGGTCCGCGCTGGTGTTCGGGCTCCTGGCAATCACAGTCGGCCTGCAGGCTTGCGACCGGCCGTTCGACACGTCGGTGCGCGTAGTCAGCACCGGAAGTCGAGTGTGCGTTGAAGGTGTCGAGAACCACACCTCCAAGTGCGAGGCGAGCAGTGACCTTCCGGCCGAGCTGGCAACTGCACCCGTTGGCGCCTGCTTCGTCGTGAGGATGAACCAGAACAGTGACATCGTCTCGGTACGCGGATCGTGCACGGACGCCACCACCTCTACCGGGTGAGCGCCCGTCCAGAACTGCCGCTCTGCGCTACCGCCCGCTTGTGGCAGCCTGGGTGCGTGGAGACGGGCGTGACCTACTCGGTGGTGCTTCGGCCTGGTCAGGCGAACGAGGAGTCGGTCCACGGACTGGACAGCGACGCGCTCGATGAGTGGATCAATGCGCATGGCGACATCGGCGATCCGTTCGAGTACTCCTCCAGATCGCAGGACGGCGGCGTCGTTGTGAGCGGAGATGGCGTGATCGACGCGCATGGTGAGGCTGCGTACCGGCTCCGCTCGTAGCTGCCGATAGGGCGCGCCGAATGAGCGAGACTCGGAGCGTGACGGTGCCCGGCGAGATCTCCGCGAACAGCCCACTCGTGGACCTGCACCTCTGGTTCTTCGTACGCGGCGTCGCGTTGGACCCCGACGCTCTCACGGATGCGATTGGGGTCGAACCGAGTCAGTCCTTCCGAGCGGGCTCGGTGCGAGCCGGCCGAACCCGCGCTGAGGCAGGCTGGGATTGGATGAGCGAGCCGTGGACGTCCGCAGACATCGAAGGACTTTTCGCAGTAGCGCTCGACACGCTTGGACCGCATGAGGATCGGTTTGCGGAATGCGTCCAGAACGGGTGCACGATCTCGCTTTCCCTCGGTGGGGTGTACTACGCGCAGCTCATCGAGACAGAGGAGGAAGCGGACGCTCTCAAGGTCGTGTTCGAGCCTGACGCGCCGTTTCGTCGATTCATCGACGCGGAGCGCATCGGGATCGTCCTTCCGTCAAGGCTGATGCTCATGCTCGGGAGGCTCAACGCCACATTCACGACCCACATCGACGTCGAGCTCGTCGACGAGCGTTGATCACTCCACGGTGCGGCACCGCCCAGAACTGTAGATATTCCGGTAATCGAGTGACGAAGCGAGATCGTGATTGCATGGTCGCGGAGATCGGTGTCCTTCTGATCATCTAGCTCGGGCGGCGACCGCCACTGCTACCTTTTGGAAAGGAGAGGTGACTCGTGGACTGGACACTTGTGAGCGGCCTGTTCGGCATCCTGTTCCTGGCTGGGGCATATCTCGCTCGCTACCAATCGGAGTGGTGCGAGCAGGTCGCGACGCGGGTCTGGCGCTCCACGCTTGACCCCAACGGCGACCGTCCACCGCTCGGTGGAAATGCACGCACCCTGCGACGTATCACCGCTCCATTCGATCTCGTCGTCGGTGTCACGCTGCTCTCGATTTGCTTCAGCCGAGTTGTCTGAGAGCCGGGTAGCGCAGACCTGCCGTTCTGCGTGATCGACTCGGCGCGTTGAGGCAGGCTGTAGCGGTGACCTACGCGCCGATCGACCGCTTCCAGATCGAGGCTCGTCTCGCCGACCTCGACGACGCGGAGAGTCGAGTTCGTTCGTTCCTTGCCAAGCGACCCGATCTCAGCGTTGACCCCGCCGGGAGAGCCGAGACAAGCGCAGACGAGATGGAGTCAACGCGCCAAGACGTCCTCGCCGCATTGAGCGACCTCGACTGGATCGATGGGTTTCGCCGAGGCATCGAAGATGCGCGCCGAGTATCCAACGGCGAGGAGTTGCTCGGCCCAGGAGCGACGCCAGATCCGAAGGACGGGTGGTCGTCGAGTATTCAACGGACCGATGCCTACGAAGCCGGACTGCGTCGGGGCAGATAGCGCAGAGCTGCCGATAGGTCGCTGGACAACGCCTCCCACTTCGGGCACTATGCGCTGCGTGACGGGACCACGCACTTCGGCGGATGGAACCACCGTGGTGCTCCGCAGTCCGCGACGAAGGCACGCAATCGGTTTCGCACTTGCTGCCGTGTTCGTGATCGGCGGCATCATCGGCGCAATTGCCAACTCAGATGCGGTGGGCTGGCTCTGTGCAGCTTTCTTCGGGCTCTTGCTGGTGATGGAGGGGTGGCAACTCCTGTCACCTGGCCGACTCGTGATCACCCCAACCACTATGGAGTTCAGCATTCTGTGGCGGCACTGGTCACGTGACCTCGCGTCCTGTACGGGCTTTCAGCTCTGGAGAAACCCATTTGCCCGCAGGACGCTGGTCGCCTTCGATCACCCACTGGACTCCTCTAAGAGGTTGGGAAAGGCGAGCAGACAATTCGGTGGCCGCTCAGGCGCCCTACCCGACGCGTACGGCATGGAGCCGAGCAAACTCGTCGCACTGCTAAACAAGGCTAGCAATGCGGCTCGGGCAGCGTGAGTGCGCCAGATCTGCGGCTAGGTGTGCGCTATCCCTCAGAGTTCGTCGACCGTGACGCCGTGGAAGTCTTCGAGGAACCGGCGGGCTTGCTCCTCGTCGCCACCGTGCAGCTGAGCGTGGGCCCTGGTGATGATCTCGTTCACCGCACGGCGCGCTGGCCGGTTTTCATCCTGCAACTCACCGTGAAGTCTGACGTGCAGATCGCCGAGCGCATCACCAACACGCTGCATGAGCGGCTGCAACGCGATCTCGTCCGGGCACGCGAGCAGGTATCTCTCAGCTTCGGGTTTCCATCCACGCCATTGGAGTAGGTCGCTGCGGTCTAACTGAACGATCGCGTTGGTCATCACGAGTCCACCGGTCGGGTTGCGACCGAAGCTCGCATGGTGGCCGAGGAACGGCAGCCGCACGTGGTGTACGAGATTGCGCAGATCCCGCACGAATGACCAGCTGCCGTCCTTGACGAACTCATCGACTCGCTCGCGGTGGGCGGTTGCGACGGATGACGTTCGGTCCTTCATGATGATGCGCACGTGGTCGACGAGGCTCGCGGCGCCGTTCAAGAAGTTGAGCAGTCGCCGCGTGATCTCGCCGTAGACATCGTCTCGTTTGGCGGCGAAGGCCGGCGTATTCGAGGCGATGATGCCAGCGAACTCGGCATCTGTCCGTGCGTGCTCAAGTAGCGCCATCAGCTCATTGTGGTTCGTGCGCATGATTCGCGTCATACGGGCCAGCGCTGCAATGCGCTCATACTCGACATAGCCGGGGTGGAGGCGGGCCTCAGCGGCGAGGCGCTCGTACTCGCTCCACCGGTGCTCGACCTCGTCCTGGCGATGTTCCGTCACAGACTGCCATGCTCGCGCGGAACCAGTGTGAACGTGCGCCCACTCCTAGAACGCCCAGCGCATACTGCCGCTCTGCTCGCTGGACAACGCTAGACATTTCGCGCATTCGGGTCGGTCGTGGCCGGCCGAATTGTCCGAGGTCTAACCTCGTCGCGATGGTGGGGTCGTTCGTGGACAGAGGCGCGATGGACAGGGGCACGCCTCATGACTTGTCGGACTACATGCACGCGTGGTTTGTGAGCGGCGGGCGTTGGAGCTGTAGTTGTGGGGCTGGCGGCACCGAAGACCTGATCCGCGAGTCCATCGAGCACGACCGGGCGGTGCGCTTCAGGGGACCGTACGCGGTCCTGGGGGTCACGGCTCAGGAGACGTACGCGGAGATGGTTCGCGAAGGTATTCGTCCTCGGCTGTGGGGGCTCGGGTTCAAGGGCTCGGGAACCACGTTCACATGGCCTACCGAGAATCACTTCGTGCTGTTCGGGCTACAGAAGGCTCGTCAGAGCAACCGTGGCGAGGTGTTCTTCACCGCCAACGTCACTGTCGCCGACAAGGGCGCATGGGAGGCCGGGCGCGCCGAGAAGCCCTATTGGCCGAGGAAACCTGCGGCGAGCACCAACTACATGGGTGGGGCCTGGGTCGAACGGATCGGCTCTCTTCTGCCGAGTCCGATGGACGCGTGGTGGCTCGTTGCGGCTGGCGACGACTGGCAGCCGGTCGCCAACGCCGTCATCGAAGCGGTGGCGTCGTACGTTCTCCCCGAGATTCGTAAGCGCACGGGCACATAGCTGCGTCGATAGGGCGCTGGACATCCGGTTCCGCTTCGGGCATTCTGCGCTTCGGATGTCCGACGAAGATCGCACCCCGATTGGCCTCCTCTGCGACGTCGCCGACGACTGCCGGTCATGTAGTCAGTCGCCCCGGCAGATGTTCCTCGCGGCGTCTCCAGACCTGTCCGATCCTCCTGCGCTCAGGGCCCTCATCCGCGACCACCTCGATTCTCGGCCGGAGTTGATTCAGAGCTGGCAGCAGTACTCGTGGGGCATCCGTGGCACGCCGAATCACTACATGGAGGGGGTCGAGGTCGGGTTCTACGATGCAGGCAACCAAGATGTAATGCAGCACCCGGACAAGCGCTCCGCATGTGCGGACTTCATCTGCCGGACAGCAGCGTGGGTCCTTGAACGACGCCGACTGCGCGCAGACGTTCCTTGAGGCACAGAGCTGTCGATCTGGGTGCCAGGTGCATCGCCCTACACTTCGTAGATGAGCGATTGGCCGTCTTTCACTCCGAACGATGGAGTCGATGAGCAGCGACAAGCGGAGTTCGACGCGAAGCGTGCCGAGCTTGACGCTGCGCTCCACGACACGTTTCTGGCACTCCTTCGTGCGATCTCGTCAGAGGCCGCGACTCCCACAGATGGCGGAGAGCGGCTGACCCACCTCGCGAGAGCGTTTGCGACGCTGCAGGACGGCGACTATGTCATGTACTCCGAAGGGCGACCAGGACTCGGCGCTCGCTTCGGTGCGGCGGACACCGGCGCCGGGATCGGGCAATCTGCTCGCATGTCGGCCGAGCCACTCGACCGCGTCAAGCTGATGCCGGAATACGGCTGTGACGTGCCGTTGTGGGCTGATGGGAACCTGGACATCGATGACTGCCGACGGCTGGGCCTGTCCGTCGGGCTGATTGACCGTCTGGTCGCATGGCAATCGGAGTTCGACGCGAGCTTCGAGTTCGAGCTGGCGTGGTCGAAGAATCCTGCGGCTCGGGAACCTTGGCGAGCTGCTGCCGAAGTTCTCGCTGCCGACCTTCGTCGAGAGTTGCCAGCGGTTGCGATCACGGTTGACCTATGGCCGGTTGAAGGCCACCCATAGCTGCGTCGATAGGGCGCTGGACAACGGCTGGCACGTCGGGCACTATGCGCACCGTGACGGAGTCGCGCGGCACGCTCTGATCGGGTCGTTAGGACCCGGAGGCAACGACACCGTGAGGCTGTGGTGAACGGATGAAGTGGGCGACACCTCGAGAGAGGGCGAGGTCCTCAGCCATCCTTGCGGCTTCAAGCGGGCTTTCAGCGCGACCGGCGACCTGTTCGACATCGGTGGTCAACACAAACCGCCACGGAGACTTCGACGCGAGCGGAAGGCCATACTCAGGACGGCCGTGGTCCTCGTGGCACCAATCATGGTCGACGGTCCCGTGAACTGTCGGGGCAAAGTCGGCGGTCCAACAGTTCCCCCCGACCCAACGTGGACCAAGCGCGTATGGATGCGGAGGAAGGATCGCAAAGCCTGGTTGGTGCTTCGGAGGTCTGAGCGAGTCGCCCTCGAAGGTCCAACCGTTTGCCTTGATCTGTTCGACATCGAGAGTGAAGCGTGGGGCGCCGTCTTCATCGAGTTGACAAAGGGCGAACGCCGCGCGCGGCACCCCGCTCGATACGAGGCCCTCCATGTCAACGAGAACCATCGGGCGAGAGAACGGTCTCTCTGCGCGCTCTTCCATCTGAACACCATCCTGTCGGTGCTCAGTGCCGACGGCAAGAGCGCGCCGCCCAGATCTGCCGATCTGCACGCTGGACAACGTTGGCCACTTCGGGCACTCTGCTCGGGTGCGCAGGCTCGTCACCTCATTCGGGTTGATGGCGCTCGTCGCTGCGCTGGTGACCGGTTGCTTCGGCGGCGGACGCTCCGCTGGCGGTTGCGACGACACCGGGTCGTGCGTCGCCTCATCCACGAGCACTTCTGCGACTTCGAGGACCAGTGTCGAGCCGGTCCCCACCGACTCTGGCCCTGCGGCGACGACGTTGGCCACGCACGACCCTGACTGGGCCGATTTCGCCTTCGACGTGAACCCATACGGCAACGACGTGGGAGAGAAGGTTTCCGAGACGCAACTTGTCGAGCGGCTGGACACGGCGCTCGGCGCAGCCCACGAGCGACTTACGTATCTGCCGGCGTCCGCGGCGTCGACGGAGCTGTTCGTCTACTACTTGGGAGCGAACGGGTTCGTGGCGGTTGGCCACGACATCACCATCATCGAGCGGGCAGGAACACGGGACATGGCGGCGTTCCTTTCGGAGCTGAATGTCGGCGGTGGCTACACCGCTCATACGACGTCGTCAGCGGGCGGTTTCGATTGCCTGTTGGGTCACATCCCTGGCGCGGCCAGCCTTGAATGCGCTTCGGACAGCACGATCGTGCGCGTGTTGGTTCCCGACACCGCCACTTCGGAGACGACCTTGCTCAGCATTCGAACGAAGATGCTCGCCCAGTCCCAGCAACTCGGCGCGAGGTAGCGACGACCACTCCGAGACCCGACCGCCCAGATCTGCCGATAGAGCGGTGGGCATGGGCGACCACTTGCGGCAATTTGGGGTAGTCCTTCGGGGTGTGGATCGAGGCTCACGGGGCGAGAGGCGGGCGATGCTGACAACGCTCGCCGAGGCCTCCGACGATCCCGCTCTCCCCGCTCACCTGGAACCGAATCAACTGTTCGCCCGGTAGCTCTCGGCGGCTCGGAGCTGCGACTTGGTCAGCTGCCGGCGGTCGGGGTTCGGCGGGAGTGTTCGCTCTGTGAGGACGTCCGGGCGGATCCGTACCCAGTAGAGAATCCCGCCGAACCCCCCAGTGATCAGCACCAGAACAAACGTCAAGGCCTTGCTTCGGCCCGCTTTGTGCCACCGGATCTGCGGCATTCGAGCGATGCTCACCAGGCTCGAGGCGACCGAAACCCACATAGCCACCACGAAGGCCAACAACACGACCACGACCAGAGTGTCCATCCCGAATGTCCCTCCGACGAGAGAGTACTCCCGGATGCCGGGTTTCGAGATCAGAGGCCGCGCCACGAAGCCACGCGCCCCGCCGACTCCTGCCCGCACCGATCTGTGATGGGTGTCCGTAGACAAGGGCTGCTGGATCGTGCAACGTTGCGGGATGACGAGCGATCCGGTCGGGCACAGAGCGGGCCGGAGGGTGTCCAATCGGTGGAAGACCGTCGCTGTCGTGCTGTTGCTTGTCCCTGTTGTCTACTTCGGTTTCACCAAAGTCGTGTTGCCGGCCGTCATGAACCCGAACATCGCCAACGTGTGTAGTCGATCGTTCGAGAGGGGTGCTCAGAGCGTCAGCCAGGATTACGTGGCGACGACCTTCGGCGACTTGAAGAAGGTAGGCGAGACATGGTCCGGCTCGGCGTTGTACACGTCAACCCGAGCATGGCCGAATGGGCGCTGCGGCCAACCCTTTGCCACCGTGCTCGTCTCCCGGTCCGGTGGCGGGAGATGGCGAACCTGGGAGCTCAAGGGTGGACCCTGACAGAGGTCCTCGCGTACTCGCTTGCGACCGGCGGCGTGCAGATCTGCCGATAGGGCGCTGGACAACGCCGGTCACTTCGGGCACTCTGCTCGGGTGCGGAGGATCGTTCGACGGTTCGCAGCAGTGGTGATGTTCACTGCGGCGGTGGCGGGTTGCTCGAACGACGAGGCCAGCCGCGAGCAGTGCTCCGGCGTTGGTGCGTCCTGCGCGACGACGACAGCGATTGAGACGACGACGTCGACCACAGTCGTCCAGCCGAGCGTTGTTGGGGCCACGACGACCTCCTCTACGACTCCCGCGATTGCCGAGCCTGTCGGTGTGACGATCGGAGCGAATACAGCAACGTTGAAGCCAACCGGGTACGTGTACACCGGGCCCATCGTGGTCAGTCAGGGTCCGGCGGCGGCATTCGTTCCCGGTGTCGGAATCGTCGGGACAACCGGTGGAGACGTCGATCGACACTTCGACCTCGCGGTGATCGATCACGGTGCCGAGCGTCGCATCGGTGTCCGGGTGACGTTGACGCCAGCGTTGGTTGGCGGTCCCGACGGTCGCCTGTACGTCGCTGACATCGGCGACCTTCGCCTGTCCGCGTATCGGATCGTCGGGGGCGTGGCACAACTGATAGCCCGCCCAACCGTCAAGGCCGGTTGCGAGCAGATCGAAGTCGGTCCGTCGGCGGTCACCTGCGGTGCAGCGTCCATTCCCCTGGGTCCGACTCGGGTCGGACCGCAGTTCACGGTGGGTCGCCTCGACGGCTCGTCGACAACGTCTATCCATCTCGCTGGGGCCACTGCGCCTTGCACCACCTTCACGGGGTGTCAGCGGTGGGACCTTGGCAATGGCCGGGAACTCTGGGCACTCGAAGTCGACTGGGCCGACCCCAACGAGCCGACCCAGACAGCGCTCGTGACCCGTTCACCAAGCGGGCAATATTCGGCCGTGCTCATCGACGGCCAGGTCGCCGCCCTCGACCCGGCAACGAGCGTCATGTACGCATGGACCGACCTCGACCGGCTGTCGACCTACGACCTCGCACACCTCATCTCGGACGCGGGGTAGCACAGAGCTGCCGATGAGGCGCTTGCTTTGGAGAGTGTTGTTGATGATGCGAAGAACAGCGCAGGGCGGTTGGAACTCGCGTAGTGTCGACCGACGTCGAACGACGATGCGACTCGGTTTCGCCGTAGTCAGCGTGGCCGCCCTTCTGGCTGGATGCGCCCATGAATCTGCCAACCCAGGCGTCCGCCAACACATCGACCAGCTGACAAAGTTCGACGTCACCGCAGCGCTTCACCAAGACGGTTGCGGTGCGATGTCCTCATCCTCCGACTCGGTCGCCGTCGATGCATCGAACTCCTACCTGCCGCCCAGGCTCCAGGCAGCCACGCCCATTGCAGGAACGGACCTCCATCTACGGGTCGTGTTCGGCTCTGGTCTGCCGGGTAGCGACTGCACCGATCTTCCGGACGAGGTGAGTCGCCCGCTGATCGAGGAGACATGGCCAGCGGAAGCTGCCTCGGCCGTGTTCAGTGTCGTGGCATCGGAGCGGTGCTCATCCGCCACGCTGAAGCTCGCGGACGTCACCGTGATCGCTCCGACTGGCGAGCGCGTGAGCCTCGGTGACATCACGATGTCGAACAACGCCTGGCAAGCGTGGCCACCCTTCGAGTGCCACATCCAGTCCGACACAAGTACAACCACGACGAACTGACGGGCGCCGCCCAGATCTGCCGATAGGGCGCTGGACATGGTGTGAGGAATCCGACAATCTAGACTGGTGAATAGTGGAGCGTTGCCCGGCGCCTGCGCGCCTCTCTCGGTGAGTCTGGTCGGTAGTTGGGAGTTGATCTCACGCTTCGATCACACGGCCACGGGTGAACAGCGAGTTGACCCCGCGCTCGGCGCCGACCCGATCGCGCTGCTCGTCTACGACAAGAGCGGGCATTTCGCCGCGCAGTTCATGAAGCGTGATCGCAGCCGGGTTGTCGAACCCTCAGCGGTGGCAGCATCGCAGAACAACAGCCGCGCCCAAGGTGGGTACGACGCGTACTTCGGGACGTACACGACGGACGACGACAACAACACCGTCACTCAAACCCTGACGGGTGCGTTGTCGCAGGAGAACGTCGGGCAGACGTTGACTCGCGAGTTGAACGTGCTGGGTGACGAACTCACGATTCAGCTTCAGACGGTCGCCGCCAGCGGTGAACCGGTGACGCGGACTCTGAGATGGAAGCGCGTCGGGTAGCCCATAGCTGCCAGTGAGATCGCTGGACAACCGCATCCAAGTCGGGCAACCTGGCGCGATTGCCGCTCGTTGCATTGCCCCTCATGTTCCCCGGTCAGCGGCGCGTCTGCTGCTGTGGCCAGCGGTGGTCGTGGCGGTTCTTGCCGGCTGCGCATCTGATCACCTCACTTTGGGCGGCACCGCCCAGTCCACCGCAGTTCCACCGGCATCGACGTCGCTGAGCAACACTGGAACCTCGCCTTGTGACGCGTTTGAGCAGACCTATATCGGTAGCGGCCTGTCAGCCAGGCTTCCGAGTCCAGTCACCAAGACCACCTACGCCTCCACCGCAGACGTCGGACCCATCCAGTCGTCCGCAGGAGTCGAGTTCATCATCGGCGGCGCGCCGGTCGCGATCGGACGAACCCTCGGGACAGACGACAGCGCCGAACCCAACTTCGACAAACGAGTCAACGACGGCGTCGTTCTCTGGGTGAAGGCAACCGACGCCCGACTTCGTGCGTGCATCTTCTCCAGCGTGGCCTACGACCGAACCCGGGACCAACAGGACCCAGGCTGACGCGCCACATCTGCCGCTTGGCTCGGTGGACAGCGCCGACCACTTGGGGCATTTGGTGCGGCGCGGTCACGGAATGTCGCCGCTGCGGGGACATCCGGTGACCGCAGCAGCTCACGAACGGCCAGATCTGCCAGTGAGGGCGAGTATGCGTTGACTCGCTCGGCCGTCGTGGGCATCGCCTGTTCTGCGGACGCTCCGAGGTCGGGCTCAACGTCTTCGGATTCAACGAACGAGCCCGGGAGCTCGACAGCTCACTCGGCTACCGCGTCGTCAGTACAACCATGGCCAAGGACCTCCCGAAGCCACCGTGACCACGAGTCGTCGCTGACGCTGACACGCCGTTCGGCGCTACCTCGTCGTGACCTGACAATTGAACCCGGCAACGCGTCGACGCTGGCAGCAGGTCTCGTCGGCCCGGCGATCATTGCGACCTGCGTCGAGGAGAACAGCGCTCCGAACTGCTCAGCTCGCGCGTCGACCTCATTCGTTGTCGAGGCAGAGGCAGAACGGGTGGCCGGCAGGGTCGAGCAACACGCGGACGTTCTGATGTGGTTGAGCGCCCGCCTCGGTGGCGCCGAGCGCGACCGCCTGGACGACGCTGGACTCGAGGTCTCCGACCTGGATGTCAAGGTGCATCATCGGGCGTTGAGCACCGTGAAGCGGAGGCCAGACGGGGCGTACGTAGTCGATCGCCTGTTGGAAGACGAGGAACGTGCCTCCAGGGCTGGCAAGGATTGCCGTACCTGGCTCGTCGTTCACGATCGGCCACTCGAGCAACTCGGAGTAGAAGTGGGCCAGGCCGCTGGGATCGGGTGCCTCGATCGCGACGCCCCACCACATTCCATCGGTACGTGACTTCACGTTGCAACGATGTAACAGCCACAGCTCGACGTCAAGGGTCTGGCCGACCTTCGGCGGGCGCGATCACTGGCGCGGCCAGTTGCGGTTCGTGCTCAGCCACGCGGTGGCGAAGTCGACGATGTCGCGGGAACGCATGAGCAGTGCCGAGCCGGCACCGACCTGGCCGCTGCGCTGGAGGCCCGTGAGCGCGAATGCTTCACCGATCTGGTCGAAGTCGCCGGCGTCGTCGACGAGGTCCGGGTAGGTCACCCACTCCCGTCGACCGTCCACCAGGACCGGCGACGAGTTGGTGGTCGTGGCGGCGTCGGGCGGGGCAGCGCGACG
This sequence comes from Acidimicrobiaceae bacterium, assembly GCA_003154135.1. Taxonomy (GTDB): domain Bacteria; phylum Actinomycetota; class Acidimicrobiia; order Acidimicrobiales; family Ilumatobacteraceae; genus UBA668. The sequence continues at coordinate 6,977 of PMCN01000273.1, read as the reverse complement.
CTCGGCGAGGTGCAACGACGTGTTGTTCGCGTGCGTCACCCCGAGCAGAAGGATGTGCCCGTCGAGGTCGTACAAGCGTGCCTGCGGCGACGACTCTCCCAGTCCATGCGCCAAACCGTGCCCTTCGGTGAGTCGAAATGCATCAGGACCGACGGCCGCGGCCGAGACCGTGGGATGCGAGCTCCGTCGCAATCCCGGCACGTGGCGGAAGCACTCGACGATCGAACCCATGTGAGACGTGGGGGTGAGCGCGGGGTCGTAGGCCGGCATCTCGTCACGAATCGGCTTCCACCAGTGCTCGGGAACCGGCGGATGTTGCCACGCGGCCGGGTCGGACAGCTCACTCGAGTGGGTAGGCATCATCACCGTGCCCTCCGGACCGACGGCGTCGAGAAGAGCGACGACGACGGCTCGAGCACCGCCAGCAACCCATCCGAGGCGGGACAACGAAGAGTGCACCATCAGCACCATCCCCGCGTCGACGCCGAGCACTCGCAGATCGGCCACCAGCGTGCCAACCGTGGCAGGACGCGCAGTGCCAGTGATCACCTCGGACTCCCGGCTCATGTCACCAGGCTACGACGACACGCCGGTGACACGAGCCGGCGATCGGGGACGGCGCGTCAGGCCTTGGCTCGTGATCGGACGAGCAGCTGTACGAGCGACACCACGGTCGCGGCGATGAGGAGCAAGAAGGCGATCAGGAACGTGACGAAGATCGCCTGGCCGAATGCGGCAGCGACAGAACTGTGCTTGCCGATGCCGTGCTGCTTGTCGCCCAGGGGAAAAGCGATGACGAACAGGGCGACGACCACGAGAGCGAATCGGACCAGATGCTTGCGATGGATGACCATCAGTTCTCTCCTTTGCGTGTGTGGCACGGTGTTGCGCCGAGGAGCACGGTCGCACGGACATCGGGCCGATGTCGTCATCACGCAGTCGGATTGTGGGTCCGGGAGGTCCTCCTCGAGTACGACCTGGGTCAGCGCGGTGGTGGATGTGCGCGGTGAATCGCAGGGGTAAGTTCCGAGCGTGACCCGGATGAGCGAGAGCTGGTCGAGGCGACGTCCGACCGCGACGGCTGTCGATGTTGTCGCGGCGACGTTGTTGGCTCTCAGCGTCGTCGTCGCGGCGGCGTCGGGCACCGCCCCCGTTCCGGCTGCGCTCGCCGGGATCGTCGCATCCGCGAGCGTGGCGGTGCGGCGTCGCAACCCTCTCCTCACGACCGTGGTCGCAGGAGTGGCCGGCGTCGTCGCCGACCACACGGGCGGCTCTCATCTCGCGGTTGCGGCACCCGCGCTCGCGTTGAGCTACTACACGCTCGGACGCGACAGCGCGCTCCGCCACCGCAGGAGCATCTACGTCGTCTGGCTCGCGCTGCCGCTGCCCGCCATCGCCGTCGGCCCCAACACGGCATCGGGAAGCAATCCGCTCCTCGTCGACGTGGTGTCGATCTGGGCCTTCTTCATCATGATCCCGTTCGCAGCCGGCCGCGTCGTTGGGGCCCGCGCCGCGTTGAACGACGGGTTGCGCGCCAACACCGAGCGCCTCGCGGAGGAGCAACGCCGGCATGAGCGGCAGGTGGCGACCGAGGAGCGCACGAGAATCGCTCGTGAGTTGCACGATGTCATCGCGCACAGCGTGAGTGTGATGGTGATCCAGGCCGGTGCAGCCCGCCGCGTCGTCGGGCGCAAGCCTGAGGTCGCGCTCGAGGCGATGCGAACGGTGGAGCACTGCGGTCGCGACGCCTTGCTCGACTTGCGACGGATGATCGGCGTGCTGCGGCGCGATGAGCTGCAACTGTCGGGCGACATGGATCCTGGTCTCGCGCAGCTCGACCGGCTGGCCGACCGCGCCCGCGTCGCCGGGCTACCGGTGCAAGTGCGCGTCGACGGCGAGCCGCGTCCCCTTTCAGCGGCGCTCGACCTGGTCACGTACCGCGTCGTGCAAGAGGCGTTGACCAACGCGATCAAGCACGCCGGCCCGGCCCGGGCGCGAGTCGTGGTGTCGTTCCTGCCCGACAGCTTGGAGCTCGAGATCGTCGACACGGGCCGAGGTCGCGCCGGTGGCGCGGCCGAGTCGGGTGGTCAAGGTCTCATCGGCATGCGGGAGCGGCTCGCGTTGTGCGGAGGCCGGCTCGAGGCCGGCCGTCGACCGGAGGGCGGCTATCGCGTGAAGGCGCACATCCCTCTTTCCGAGGTCGTCCCCGCATGAACGCCACCGTCCGCACGTCTCGCTTCGACGCCCTTCTCGTCGTCGCTCTCCTGACGGCCTGCGAACTGGAGCTGGTCCTGCACGAGCTCGATCGCAGACCGAGGAGCTACCCGCTGCTCGTTGTCGGCATCAGCGCGACCGCCGCGATGACCGTTGCCTTGTGGTGGCGTCGGCGCGCGCCACTCGTCACGACCGGCGCGGCGATGGTGGGGCTCGTCGTGCTGGTCGTTGCCGTACGCGGCGACACGTCGATGCTCAACGTTCCGCAACTGCTGCTCTTCGTCATTCCCTACTCCGTCGCGATCTACGCCGAAAGAGCCAGCGCATGGTGGGGTCTCGCCGTGTGCCTCGTCGCGGTGAGCGCAGCGAACCTGGTCACCTCTGCGGACGGAGGCTCATGGATGTTCTCCATCGGCGCGTGCAGCGCGGCGTGGTGTGTCGGCCGATACATGCGCACTCAGCGATCGCTGGCCGCCGAGCTCGAACGCACCTCGGCACAGATCGTCGCGGAGACCGAAGGCCGGGAGCGTCTCGCGGTGGCCGAGCAACGCACGCGCATCGCCCGAGAGCTCCAGACCCTCGTCGCCGACAACGTCAGCACGATGATCGTGCACGCCCAAGCCGCGCAAAGGCTCCTCGAGATCGACCGCGTTCAAGCCGACGACGCCATGGAGGCGATCGAGGAGACAGGGCGCTCGGCGCTGATCGAGATGCGGTTGATCCTCGGCGTGCTCCATCGCGCCAACCAGCCGGCCGATCTGGCGCCCCAACCCGGCGTGGGACAGATCTCGGTGCTCGTCGATGAAGCCCGCGTGCAGCAGCGGCACATCGCGCTGCAGGTCACGGGCGATCCCGGGCCCCTCCCGGCCAGCGTCGACCTCGGCGTCTACCGCATCCTGCAGGATGTGCTCGCCCTGGGCGATGACACCGACCTCGACGTCGCGGTCACGTTCGCCTCCGACCACATCGACCTTCGAGTGCACTCGCACCGACCGATCCCGGCCTGGCCCTCTGTGGCAGTACGCGAGCGAGTCATGCTGTGCGAGGGCGAGCTCTCGGTCGACGCCGCCGGAATGGAGCAGACTCTCATCGTGAGACTGCCCACCGAGTTGCGGGGAGCGCTGGCATGAACGTGCGCGTCGTGATCGCCGACGACCAGCAGCTCGTGCGCACCGGATTCCGGATGATTCTCGAGTCCGAGGCTGACATCGAAGTCGTCGGGGAAGCGACGACCGGCCATGAAGCCATCAAGGCCGCACGCGAACTGCGACCCGACGTCGTGCTGATGGACATCCGCATGCCCGAACTCGATGGGATCGAGGCGACCCGCCGGTTGATCGCGGACGCGAACCACTGTGACACGCGGGTCCTGATCCTCACCACGTTCGACCTTGACGCCTATGTCTTCGACGCGTTGCGCGCGGGGGCGAGCGGGTTCCTCCTCAAAGATGCGCCGGCAGCGCAGCTCGCGTCGGCCGTGCGGATGATTGCCGCAGGCGATGCGCTTCTCGCACCGTCGATCACGCGCCGGTTGATCGAGGAGTTCACTGAACCACGACCTGCGCCACCGCCGGGCCTCGACGAGCTCACGGCGCGCGAGCTCGACGTGTTCCGACTCATCGCGAGAGGAATGTCGAACGCCGAGATCGCTGCCGAGCTCATCATCGGCGAGACAACCGTGAAGACCCACGTGGCGCGCGTGTTCATGAAACTCGGGTTGCGCGACCGGGTACAAGCCGTCGTACTCGCCTACGAGTCCGGCATCGCGTCACCAACTCGCCGCCACTTCATCTGACCACATCGGAAGTTGCAACCCGGGGGCGGACAACCTCGAAGCGGGGCTCAGCCCTTCAGCCTCGCGACCACGTCGGCGAGGGGCACATCGACCCGTTCGCCGGTGCGCCGATCCTTCACCTCGACCACGCCGTCGACGAGGCCGCGGCCGACGACGACGATGGTGGGCACGCCCACCAGTTCGGCATCGTTGAACTTCACGCCCGGCGACACGCCCACTCGGTCGTCGAGCAGCACGCGCAGCCCGGCGGCCTCGCACTCGGCCGCGAGCAGCTCGGCGGCGGGAAGCTGCGGGTCGGTGGCCTTGCCGGTGGCCACGATGTGCACGTCGGCGGGCGACACCTCGCGGGGCCACACGAGCCCCTTGTCGTCGCAGTTGAGCTCGGCCACTGCAGCCACCGCGCGCGACACGCCGATGCCGTAGGAGCCCATCGTGACCGTGCGGGTCTTGCCGTGCTCGTCGAGCACGGTGAGGCCGAGTGCCTCGGCGTACTTGCGGCCGAGTTGGAAGATGTGGCCGATCTCGATGCCCCGCGCCATCTCGAGCGGGCTGCCACAGCGCGGGCAGGGGTCGCCGGCGTGCACCTCGGCCGCCTCGATGATGCCGTCGGCGACGAAGTCGCGCCCCGCGGTGAGGTGCATCACGTGCTTGCCGGGCAGGTCGGCGCCCGTGATCCATGCCGTGCCGTCGACGATGCGCGGATCGAGGAGGAAGCGGATGCCGGCCGGCTTCGCCTCACCGAGCGCTCCCGGGCCGATGTAGCCCTTTGCCAGGTACGGGTTGGCGGCGAAGTCGGCCTCGCCGAAGGGCTCGATCTCGGCGGGCGACACCTGCGCCTCGAGACGCTTCATGTCGACCTCGCGGTCGCCGGGCACGCCGATGGCCAGCGGGGTGAAGGTGCCGTCGGGGTGCTTCAGCTTCACCACCAGGTTCTTCAGCGTGTCGGCGGCGGTCCACGCCCGTCCGTCGCTGCGGCGCAGGTCGTCGCGACTGTTGAACAGGTCGACCAGCGTGGCGATGGTGGGAGTGTCGGGCGTGTCGGCCACGTGGGCGGCGGGCAGCCCGTCGAACGGGATGACCGCCGGTGGCCGCACCTGCACGGCCTCGGTGTTGGCCGAGTAGTCGCACGACGTGCAGCGCACGTACGTGTCCTCGCCGATCTCCATGGGCGCGAGGAACTCCTCGCTGGCGGATCCGCCCATCGCGCCGCTCATCGCCGAGACGATGACGTAGGGGAGGCCGAGGCGCTCGAACGTGCGCTGGTAGGCCGTGCGGTGGGCCTGGTAGCTGGCCTCGAGACCGACGTCGTCGATGTCGAAGCTGTAGCTGTCCTTCATCGAGAACTCGCGACCGCGCAGCAGGCCGGCCCGCGGCCGGGCCTCGTCGCGGTACTTGGTCTGGATCTGGTAGATCACCAGGGGGAGGTCTTTGTAGCTGCTGTACAGGTCTTTCACCAGCAGCGTGAACATCTCCTCGTGGGTGGGGGCGAGCAGCATGTCGGCGCCGCGGCGGTCCTTCAGGCGGAACAGGTTGTCGCCGTAGTCGGTCCAGCGGCCGGTGGCCTCGTAGGGCTCGCGGGGGAGCAGAGCGGGGAAGTGCACCTCCTGGAAGCCGGCGCGGTCCATCTCTTCGCGCACGATGCGCTCGACGTTGCGGAACACCATCCAGCCGAGTGGCAGCCACGTGAACCCACCGGGCGCCGCTCGGCGGATGTAGCCGGCGCGCACCAACAGGCGGTGACTGGCCACCTCGGCATCGGCGGGGTCCTCGCGCAGCGTGCGGAGGAACAGCGTCGACATTCGGAGCACGATGGACACCTCGTGGCTTTCTGAAGGGTGGTCGCCGGGACTGCGCAGGCGCGGGATGACAGGCCGAACACTACCGGCCGCCCGATATACTCGACCGGTCCTTTGAAGTTCGACGAACCGAAGGCGTGGGCTCCCAAGGGGTCCACGCCTTCTGTTCTAAATGGGCCCCTGCGGCCCGCCAGACCAGCGCCCCACGAGGAGGTGACCATGACCGACAACAGCCCCATCGAGCGAGTCCGAGCCCTGGTCATGCCCATCCTCAACGATCTCACGCTCGATCTGTACGACCTCGAGTACCGCGGCGGGGTGGTGCGCATCACCATCGACACGCCCGTCGGCAGCGCGAGCGGTGTCAACCTCGAGAACATCGCGCTGGTCACCCGCCTGCTCTCGCGCGAGCTCGACCACCACGACCCCGTGCCCGGCCACTACACGCTCGAGGTCTCCAGCCCCGGGCTCGAGCGGTCGTTGCGGGTTCCCGCGCACTTCCAACGTGAGGTGGGCAAGACCGTCTCCATCCGGCTGCGCGACACCGGCAACGCCGACCGCCGCATCCAGGGTGTGCTCACCGCGGCCACCGACACCGAGTGCACGCTGCTGCTCGACAAGCCGGGTTCCGACGGCCTCACCGAGCGCGTCGTTCCCTACGGCCAGATCGACCGCGCGAAGACCGTGTTCGTGTGGGAATCGCAACCCAAGACGCCCGCTCCCAAGACGCCCACCGCCAAGAAGTCTGCGGCCACGACGTCTGCCCCCAAGCCTGCCTCCAAGAAGCCCTCTGCAAAAGGAGTAACGAGATGAGCAATCTCGACATGTCCGAAGCAGTCAAGATGCTCGCCAACGAGAAGAACATCTCGGTCGACACCTTGCTGCACGTGCTGGTCGATGCGCTCGCGACGGCCTACAAGCGCCGTCCCGGTGCCGCTGACGAAGTGGTCGTCGAGGTGAACCCCGACACGTTCGAGTTCACCTTCCTCGCCTACGACGTCGACGAGGACGGCAACTGGGTCAACGAGCGCGACGACACGCCGCGCAAGGAAGAACTGGGCCGCATCGCCGCGCAGACGTTCCGCCAGGTGATGAGCCAGCGCATTCGCGAAGCCGAGCGCGACCGCAAGTTCGAGGAGTACGCCAACCGCGAGGGCGACATCGTCACCGGC
>PMCN01000236.1 GCA_003154135.1 Acidimicrobiaceae bacterium | reverse complement strand
TTCGGGCTGGTGATGATCGAGGCGATGGCCTGTGGCACGCCGGTGGTGGGCTGCCCGCGCGGCGCCGCCCCCGAGATCGTCGAACACGGCGTGACCGGCTTTCTGAGCGACGACGACGACGAGCTGGCTGCCGCGCTGGGATCGCTCGACCGCATCGACCGCGACGCCTGCCGCGCGCGGGTGGCCGAGTGGTTCTCGGTGGAGCGGATGGTCGACGGCTACGTGCGGGTGTACGAGGCGCAGCGCCGCCGCTGAACGTGCCGGTTCAGAAGAACGTGCCGCACCACGTGGCGGGCCAGTGGGTGAAGAGGTCGTCGGCTCGCCGCGCGGCCTCCTCGCTGCCCTCGTCGATGCGCCCGGCAGCCCACAGTTCGTGCCAGCTGGTGCCCCCGAAGTAGGCGGCGCCCAGTGCTGCGATGCCCACCGTGAGGTCGGCCTGCCCGCTCACTCGGTGCACGCCGTCGGTCGACACCCGGAACGTGCCGGTGTTGTCGCTGAGCAATGGGTCGATCACCGAAAGGGTGACTGCCGCTGCCGGTCGGTAGCTCCGCGCCCTCAACGCGGCCTCGGCGTCGAGGATGCGCACCCACTGCTCGTCGAATCGGCTCGTGACGTTCACAGCCCGCATGTCGCCTGCCGCCCGCCACAGCGGTTCGTCGATCGGGCGGCTGTTGGTGGTGATGGTGTGGATGAGATCGATGTCGGTGAGGAAGGCCCACACCGCCAGCTCCGCAGCGGCGCCGTCGCCGAACAGGTCGATGACCTCGGCGGTGTTGTGGTTCGCACCGATGCTGTTCTCGCCCCATGCCAGCCGGTAGTGGGCAAAGCCGTCGTCGGTGCCGTCGGCATCGGAGTGCACCACCACGAACTCGGGCTTCGACCGGTCGAGCAGGTGCTGCAGCGATCGTCGCCACATGAATCCGGGGCGATCGACCGCGCCGGCCCGGGTGGCGACTCGTGCGTACAACGCCGGCACCACGTCGAGCACTTCGTCGATCTGCAGCACGCGGCACGAGCCTGAGGCCGCCCCGCGCAGGGGTCGCACCGTGCGGGTGTCGATCGAGAGCGCGTGTGAGCCGCCTGCCATCCCGAAGCCGAACCGCCCGTAGATGACGGCCTCGCTGGCGCGCAGGCTGGCGATCGCCTTGCCTTCGGCGTACGAGGCGAGGAGCAGCTGGTGCATCATGCGCGTGAGCAGCCCCTTACGGGTGTGCGTGGGCAGCACACCGACGCGCGTGACGCCTGCGGTGGGGACGCGCTCGCCGCCGGGTACGACCGTGTGGAAGTGGAACGCTCCGGCGTGACCGACGCAACGGGCGCCATCCCACGCGGTGAACGAGGTGTGCGGCTCCCACGAGGGAGCGGCCCGTTCCCAGTCGGCGTCGGAGATGGGCTCGGTGAGCAGCGCGGCGCGCATCGTGTCGCATGCGGTTCGGTGCTCGTGCGGCATCGTGGCGCGCACGTCGAGGTCGGCCGGTGTGGTTGCCATGGGTCCAGCCTGTCAGAACGGCGGCCGGCGCCGGACGGATTTGTCAGCCCACGGCGTGATCGTGCAGTCGCTGCTCCGATGCGCGGAGCACCTCGGCAACGACGAGCTCGACGTGCTCCACGTCGATGCCGAGCGCCTGGCCGATGTGCACCGCCCAGATCTCGCCNNGCCTCGAGGCTGACGATCATGGTGAGCAACCCGAAGGGGAAGCGGTCGAAGTGGAACCCGAGGCCGGCGAGGCCGAGGTTGCCCAGGATCCACACCGCGAACCAGATGCCGTGCGCGTAGACGAAGCGCATCGAGCCCGCGAACCTGGTGATCCGGTCGGCGGTCTGGTCCTCGGCTCGGCGCAGCAGGTGCAGGATGGTGTTCTCCGACCGCACCCGTGCGACCGGTGCGCCCAGGATCGCGCCGTCGGTCGTGCCGTCGGCCGCGTCGAGCACACGGCAGGCCTCGCAGACATGGGGTGCAGGGGTGTCGTCCATCGGACCAGCTTGTCAGGCGCGCAGTGGCTGCATGACCTGCTCGACGAAGCGCAGGACCGGCTCGGTGCTCTGCGGGTGACCGAAGTCCATGACGAAGTGCTGCACGCCGAGATCGGCGCGGCGGCCCAACGACTCGACGAGCTGCTCCGACTCGGCGTCGGTCTCGGGCAGGGCCTTCTCGACCGTCGTCGAGATCTCGATGGTGCCCGGGTCGCGCCCGGCCTTCTCGGCCGCGGCGTGCACGATGCCGAGGCGTCGCTGCCAATCGTCGGCGCCCCGGAACCAACCGTTCCACATGTCGGCGAGGCGACCCACCATCGGGAGGCCGATCTGCTCGCCCGACGCGCCGATGCAGATGCGCGGCATCGGGTCGGGCTTCGGCGGGGCCGATGCGCCATCGATGCGGAAGTGGGCTCCCTCGAAGCTGGGCTCGTCCTCGGTCCACATCAGCCGGCAGATGGTGATGACCTCCTCGAGCTGCGCGAAGCGCACCGACGGCTTCGGGAAGTCGTAGCCGTACGCGGCGTATTCGTCGTCGCGCCACCCGGCGCCGATGCCGAGGATGAACCGGTTGCCGCNNTAGGCCCGGTACTCGTCCTCGCGCCAGCCGGCCCCGATGCCGAGCACGAAGCGACCGCCCGAGAGCACCTGCAGCGTGGCGGCCATCTTGGCGGTCAGCGCCGGCGGCCGGTAGCCCTGCCCGAGCACGTGGTGGCACAGCTGCACGTCGGGGTACCGGGCGGCCAGCCAGGTGAGCGTGGTCCAGGCCTCCAGGAACGGGTCGGTCTTGGCATCGAACCCGTAGAAGTGATCGGCGATCCACA
>PMCN01000267.1 GCA_003154135.1 Acidimicrobiaceae bacterium | reverse complement strand
AACCACAACTTCATCCGCCCCGGCGGTGTGGCCGCCGACCTGCCCGCCGGGTGGCGCGACGACGTGCTGCGCCTGCTCGAGATGATCCCGCCGCGGCTCGAGGAGTACGACATCCTGATGACCGGCCAGCCCATCTGGCGCGAGCGCCTGCAGGGCGTCGGTGTCATCACCGCCCAGGAGGCCATTGCGCTCGGCGCCACCGGCCCCATCCTGCGCAGCACCGGCGTGCCCTGGGACCTCCGCCGCGACACGCCGTACCTGCACTACGACGAGGTGGAGTTCGACGTCATCGTCGGCAGCTACGGCGATGCCTTCGACCGGTACGCCATCCGCCTCAACGAGGTGCGCGAGAGCATGCGCATCGTGCAGCAGATCCTCGACCGCATGCCCGGGGGCGACTACCGCATCCAGGACAAGANNACCGAGGGCTTCAAGGTGCCCGAGGGAGAGGTGTACGTGGCCATCGAGAGCCCGCGTGGCGAGATCGGCTGCTACATCGCCAGCGACGGGTCGGCCACGCCGTACCGCATGCACGTGCGTGCACCGTCGTTCGTCAACATCCAATGCCTGCCGCACATGATGCGCGGCGGTCTCGTCGCCGACGCGGTCGCCGTCATCTCGTCGGTCGACCCGGTCCTGGGAGAGGTGGACCGATGAGCCGCCTCAACGAAGCCAACGTCATCCTGGCCAGGGAGATCATCGGGCGTTACCCGAAGCCGCGCTCGGCCACCATCCCGCTGCTGCACCTCTCGCAGCAGCAGAACGGCTACGTCACCAACGAGGCCATCGCACACGTCGCCGAGCTGGTGGGTGCCACGTCTGCCGAGGTGCTCGGCACGGCCACGTTCTACGAGATGTTCAAGTTNNAACATCTGCGGCACGATGAGCTGCCAGCTGTTGGGCAGCGACGAGATCATGCACCACGCCGAGCAGACCCTCGGCGTGCGCTCCGGTGGCACCACCGCCGACGGCATGTTCACCCTCGAGCACGCCGAGTGCCAGGCGGCGTGCACCGAGGCCCCCAACGTGCAGGTCAACTATCGCCACTGCCACCGCATGACCACGGGCGCTTTCGACCAACTGGTCGACGACCTGCGCCACGGTCGACTCGACGGCGAGATCCCCCAGCACGGCACCCTCGGCCGCGTGCGCCAGCAGATCCCTGCCGACAAGGCCGCCGGCGTGGTGGCCCCCGACGCCACTGCCGCGCCGGTGTGGCTGCCGGCCAAGGAGGCAGCCAAGTGAGCACGTATCCCTGGGCAGCGGGCTACATCGACGACGGCGATCGCCCGCAGGTCGTCACCTCCAGGTTCCAGTACGACGACAGCCACACCATCGAGCGCTACCACGCCACGGGCGGGTACGAGGGCTTCAAGTCGGCTCTTCAGCGCCCGCCGGGGGCGGTGCACGACGACGTGCGCGGCGCGACGGTGCTCGGCCGCGGCGGCGCCGGCTTCCCCGCGGGCGTGAAGTGGGGCCTCATGCCGCCCGACAAGTACCCGCGCTACCTCGTCGTCAACGGCGACGAGAGCGAGCCAGGCACGTACAAGGACCGGCTCCTGATGGAGCGCGATCCGCACCAGTTGGTCGAAGGCTGTCTCATCGCCGCCTACGCCGCCGGGCTGTCGCAGGTGTTCCTGTACATCCGCGGCGAGATGCCCCTCGCCCACGAGCGCGTGGCCGTCGCCCTCAACGATGCGTATGCCGCCGGCTACATCGGCAAGAACATCCTGGGCAGCAACTTCAGCGTCGACATCGTGCTGCACTGGGGTGCCGGCGCCTACGTGGTGGGTGAGGAGACCGCGCTCATCGAGAGCCTCGAGGGCAAGCGCGGCGAGCCCCGCCTCAAGCCGCCGTTCTTCCCCGCGGCCATCGGCCTGTACGGCCAGCCCACCATCGTCAACAACGTCGAGACCCTGTCGAACCTGCCGTGGCTGCTCACCAACGGCGTCGAGGCGTACACGGCCATCGGCACCGCCACCAGCCCCGGCACGCGCATGGTGGCCGTCAGCGGTCACGTGCAGCGACCCGGGGTGTTCGAGATCATCAACGGCACCACCACGTTCCGCGACCTCATCTACGGCGACGAGTTCTGCCAGGGCATCCGCGGTGCTCACGGGTTGAAGGCTTTCGTGCCCGGCGGCGGCTCGGCGCCGTGGTTCACGCCCGAGCAGCTCGACCTGCCGTTCGAGGGCAAGTTGGTCGGTGCGGCCGGCTCGATGCTGGGCTCCGGCGCCATCATCGTGATGGACGACACCACCGACATCCCGTCGGCGGCGCTCACGCTCACCCGGTTCTACGCGCACGAGAGCTGTGGCCAGTGCACGCCCTGCCGCGAGGGCGGCACGTGGCTCGAACGTGTGCTGCAACGAGTGGTCGAGGGTCGTGGCACCCGCGCCGACCTCGACCAGTTGCTCGAGATCGGCGAGTCCATCTGCCCCGGCGACTTCCCGCACGCCGCCAGCTCCAGCCTGGGTCTCAGCGCCACGCCGTTCCCCTACAAGATGACCACCATCTGCTTCGTCGGCCCGTCGGCCTACGCCCCGGTGCACTCGGCGCTCACGCTGTTCCGCGACGAGTTCGAGGCGAAGATCGTGGAACGCAAGCACATCCCCGTCTCGGTCGGAGCAGTCGATGACCACCACTGAGCCCGACGTCGCCACCGACGCCCCGCCGCCCGATCCCAACGCAGTGCACGTCACCGTCAACGGCGTGCCGCACGTCGCCCGCAAGGGCCAACTGGTCATCGAGGCCGCAGCCGACGCCGGCGAGTACATCCCGCGCTTCTGCTACCACGAGCGGATG
>PMCN01000268.1:247-3013 GCA_003154135.1 Acidimicrobiaceae bacterium | reverse complement strand
CGCCGAAGCGGATCTGCGGGTTCATGCGTCCGGCGGTGGCGAGGATCTCGCCGGTGGCGAGGTCGCACAGGTGGCCGGCGATGGTGGTGCTGCCGATGTCGACCGCGACGCCGCACACGCGATCGACGTAGCCCGGCCACACGGCGATCACCGCGTCGCCACGCACCGCCACGGTGGCTGCGCGGTCCTGACCGCCGAACGCCGTGTGCACGTGCTGCAGCGCCTGCAGCTCGAGGTGCGTCACGTGGCGGCCGTGCGTGGAGGCGAGGCCGGCGATGACCAGGTCGGCCATCGACTCGGCATCGCCGAGCAACGACGGCGGCAACTCGAGGTAGGCGAGCGAGACCGCAGGGTCGAGCACCACGTCGCTCAGGTCGATGCTCTTGCGCACCACTGGACGGTGCACCTGGCTCTCGGGCGGTACGTCGAGCACGACGTCGCCGTTCACCATCGCGCAGCAGCCGAGCCGCCGGTCGGGCTTCATGCTGCGGCGGTCCTCGTACGACTCCTCGGTCTCGCCCCAGGGGCTCAGCGCGTCGGCTGACGCGTCGATGGCCCATTTCGAGTACGCGCCGGGAGAGAACGCCACCTGGCAACGACCGCAGATGCCGCGACCGCCACACACCGAGTCGAGGTCGACACCGAACTCGCGCGCGGCCTGCAGCACCGTGGTGCCGGACGCGACCTCGCCACCGAGGCCCGACGGGGTGAAGACCACTTTGGGCACGAGGCGCTACTCCGTCCGCCGTGCGCGGCGGCCGCCGCCCACGCGACCGTCACGGGCACCGCCCGCGGCGTCGGGATCGCGGTTGGCGCGGATCCACGCCATGCAGTCCTGGTCGTTGCCGGCCAGCACGTCGGCCGCCATCACCATCGTCTTCACCTCGGGATGCAGCGGGTTCATGATGGCCGAGCTCATGCCGTTGGAGATGGCCATGGCCAGGAACGTGCCGGTGATGTTCGTGCGGGCGGGGAGTCCGAAGCTGATGTTGCTGGCACCACAGGTGGTGTTCACCTTCAGCTCGGTGACGAGTCGGCGCAGGAGCGCGAACACCTGCCGGCCGGCCGTGCCCATGGCACCGATGGGCATCACCAGTGGGTCGACCACGATGTCGCTGGCCGGGATGCCGTAGTCGGCGGCGCGGTTGACGATCTTCTTCGCCACGTTGAAGCGCACATCGGGATCGACGCTGATGCCGGTCTCGTCGTTGCTGATCGCGACCACGGCGGCGCCGTACTTGGCGACCAGCGGCAGCACGCGCTCCATCTGCTCGTCCTCACCGGTGACCGAGTTGACGAGCGGCTTGCCCTTGTACACCGCGAGCCCGGCCTCGAGCGCGGCGACGATCGACGAGTCGATCGACAGCGGCACGTCGGTGATGGCCTGCACGAGCTGGATGGCGCGGGCGAGCAGTGCCGGCTCGTCGGCAAGCGGGATGCCGGCGTTGATGTCGAGCATGTGGGCGCCTGCGGCCACCTGCGCCAGCGCGTCGGACTCGACGCGGCTGAAGTCGCCGCGCTTCATCTCCTCGGCGAGGAGCTTGCGCCCGGTGGGGTTGATGCGCTCGCCGATCATCACGAAGGGTCGGTCGAATCCGATGACCACTTCCCTGGTGGCCGAGCTGATGACGGTATGGGTCATTGGTCTTCCTCTGTGTGCTCGGGCGAGAGGGGATCCCAACCGCCGTTGTCGACGAGGGCGCGCAACCGCTCGTTCGTGAACTCGTGCTCGATGGTGGCCGCAGTGGTCTCGACGCACGCCACCATTTCGCCGTTGATCGGATACGTGGTGCGTCGCCACTCGGCCACGTACTCCTGCGCGGTCTTCTTGCCGGCCACCATCGCCGCGCGATCGATGGCCTTCTGGAAGCGGTGCGGTAGCACGACGCCGTGCTTCTCTTCACCCATCCGTCCGTTGATCTGGGCCGGGATGTCGCGCCACATGATGACCACGATCTCGTTGGTGGAGCGACGGGACATCTCAGGCGACCCTTCCGAAGGAGATGGCGACGGCCTGCTCGAACGGGCCGAGACCGACATGGCGATGCTCGAAGCGCAGGCCCAGCTGTGCTGCCGCATCGCGGGCTGCCTGCACGACATCGGCGGACTCGCTCTGCGAGACGAGCATGAGGCGCGTGTAGTGCTCGAAGTAGGCGTCGCGCAGCTCGGGATGGCGGTCGAGGCCGAGGCCCTCCCAGATGAGTGCGCGGAAGTGCTTGGCCAGGAAGTCGGTGACGTAGAACGTGCCCAGCTCGGCCCCGGCCATCTCGCGGAACACGGCGCTGCCGGAGAAGAACTCGTAGCAGTGGTCGCCGGGCAACCGCCGCAGGTTGGGCCGCTCCGCGAGCAGTGCGTCGAGCATGCCGCCGGTGCCGCAGTCGGCGTAGCCGATGAGCACGGTGCGATCGCCGTCGGGGTCGACGTCGTCGAGGAGCTCACGGAGTGCGGGCACGATGCGTTCAGGCCGGTTGTGCAGGTTGGCGGGCAGGTAGCGCACTTCCACGTGTTCGGCCATGCCGTTGGTGGCGAGCACCGAGCGGAGCTCGGCGACCAGCGCACCGCATGCGAGCACGAGGGGCTGCGTCATGTCCTGGCTCAGACCGACGGGCCGGGCGGCTCGACGCCACGGCGGCGTGCGGTGACGAGGTGCTTGGCGGTCTCGGAGGCCACCGCGGCGTCGCGGCAGTAGGCGTCGGCGCCGATGGCCGAGCCGAACTCCTCGTTGAGCGGGGCGCCGCCGACGAGCACGATGAACTTGTCGCGCAG
>PMCN01000268.1:0-141 GCA_003154135.1 Acidimicrobiaceae bacterium | reverse complement strand
GTCGCCCTTCACCGTGCCGATGACCACCTTGCCGACGGGCTCGGCGCCGGTCTCGGCGAGCAGCGGCCGCAGGATCTCCATGCCGGCCTTCATCGCGTTGGCGGAGAGGAGCACTTCGGGGACGAAGAGGATGCCGTCGCG
>PMCN01000062.1 GCA_003154135.1 Acidimicrobiaceae bacterium | reverse complement strand
GCGTTCTTCGACCTGAAGAAGCTCGCCGCGTTCAACGGTGACTACATCCGTGCGATGTCACCCACCGAGTTCCTCGAGGCCTGCCGGCCATGGCTGTTCGCCGTCGACGCTCCCTTTCCCGTCGACCGCTTCGACGAGGCCACGTTCCTCGGCATGGCCCCTGTCGTCCAGCCCCGCTGCGTCACCCTCGCCGACGCGCCTGGCGTCGTCGACTTCCTGTTCCTCGCCGCGCCGGCCATCGACGCCGACGNNGACGCGTGGGCCAAGGCCATCGCCGCACCAGATGCGCCGGCGGTCTTGCGTGCGACCATCACCGCGTTCGAGCCGACGTCGTGGACAGCTGAGGCCTTGAAGGCGGCGTTCGAGGCGGTTGCCGATGCCCATGGTCTCAAGCCGGGCAAGGCGCAGGCGCCGGTGCGCATCGCCGTCACCGGACGCACCGTGGGGCCGCCCCTGTTCGAGTCGCTGCAGTTCCTCGGCCGCGACGAGACGATGCGCAGGCTGCGCGCCGCCGAGGCATCCATCGAGTGACCGACCAGCCCGCGCCCGCATCGCTCCAGGTGGTCACGTCGGTCGAGAACGTGCCCGCCCAGGACACCGACGAGCTGGAGGCCGTGGCCGACCCCACCCCGGTCGGCGGTGTGCCGGTGCAACCGCCGCGTCGGCGCCGACTGCGCCGAGTGTTGCGGGTGCTGGGTGCGGCGGTGCTCGTGCTGGTCGTGTACTTCCTGGGCTCGCTGTGGTTCGTGCACCGCACCGGTCGCAGCGACCAGGAGCGGCCAGTCGATNNGTCGACGCGATCGTGGTGATGGGCGCCGCCCAGTACGACGGCCGGCCGTCGCCGCAGCTGGCCGCCCGTCTCGATCAGGTGGTGCTGCTCTGGGGCAAGGGCTATGCGCCACTCGTGGTCACCACCGGCAGCAAGCGCCCGGGCGATCGCTTCACGGAGGCGCAGGCCTCGGCGACCTACCTCGAGGCCAGAGGAGTGCCGAAGTCGGCCATCGTGCAGGTGGGCGGTGCCACGTCGTACGACTCGTTGCGGCTCGCCCGCGACCAGCTCGTCGCACGCGGCCTGCGCCGCGTGCTGCTGGTGAGCGACCCGTACCACTCGCTGCGCATCCGCCTCGTCAGCCAGGAGCTGGGTCTCACCGCGTACGTGTCGCCCACGCGCACGAGCCCGGTGCGGGGTACCACCGCCGTCTGGCGGGAGATGAAGGAGGCGGCGGGCGTGGGCGTGGGCCGCATCATCGGCTTCGATCGGCTGCTGCGCATCACCGGCTGAGATTCCGTGGTGGGAGTTCGCGGGTGCGTTGCTAGGATCGTTGCGCCTTCGGGGTGACCCGATGGGGAGTGGTGTAACAGGCAACACAGCAGATTCTGGTTCTGTTATTCAGGGTTCGATTCCTTGCTCCCCAACCACATAGGTGCCGGCTTCCGAGCCGTCATCGAGCAGCCTGGCCCCATCGTCTAGTGGCCTAGGACACCACCCTCTCAAGGTGGCGGCACGGGTTCGAATCCCGTTGGGGCTGCCAAGAGAACCCTCGGTCACTCCCGTGCCGGGGGTTCTTTCGCGTCTCTCCTACAACCCGCCCCAAACCCCCCGGCTCCTGTCAGCGGCTGATCACCAGCCTTGGTGATCACGCGCTGACACGAGCGCTGAAAATCGCTGAAAACGGGGGGAGGGGGCGCGGGTCAGAGGGTGTCGTCGAGCCAGGCACCGGGGCGGAGGGGGTCCTGGCGCCGGCTCGGGTGCTGGGTGGTGCCCAGCCAGGTGAGGAACTGGTCGTAGGGGATCGGGCGGCAGATGCCGTAGCCCTGCGCCACGTCGCAGCCGAAGCCGCGCAGGCGGCTCAGGATCTCGTCGGTCTCCACGCCCTCCGCCACCACCTGCATGCCGAGGTTGTGACCGAGGTCGATGATCGACCGCACGATCACCTCGTCCTGGTCCTCGAGGAGCAGGTTGCTGACGAAGCTGCGGTCGATCTTCAGCTCGCTGACGGGGAGTCGGCGCAGGTAGCTCAGCGACGAGTAGCCGGTGCCGAAGTCGTCGACCGACAGACGGATGCCGGCGTCGTTGAGGCGATCGATCGTGGCCCGCGACCGAGGTGCATCGAGCAGCAGCGACGACTCGGTGATCTCGAGGGTCAACATCGACGGGTCGACGTCGTACTGCTCCAGCCGGCGCAGCACCCGGTCGGCGAGCAGCTCGTCGAGGAGGTCGTGGGTCGACAGGTTGACGGCGAGGCCGAGGTGGTGGCCGTGCTGCTTGAGCATCGCCACCTGCTGGATGGACGACTCGAGCACGAGATCGGTGAGCTGCTTGATGAGCCCCGTCTCCTCGGCCACGGGTACGAAGTCCTCCGGCGACACGAAGCCACGCGTCGGGTGCGCCCACCTGGCGAGGGCTTCCATTCCCACCACCATGCCGGTGGCCAGGTCGAGCTTGGGCTGAAGGTGCACGGTGAGGTCGTGCTGCTCGAGCGCGTTGCGCAGGTCGCCGAGCATGGCCAACCGTGCGGGCGTACGACGGTCGATCTCGTCGCGGTACAGCTCGTACCCGGTGTGCTGGTTCTTGGCCGCGTACATCGCGATGTCGGCGCGGCGCAGCATGGTGCTCGCGTCCTTCACGTCGCCCACCATCGGCGCGACGCCGACGCTCATCGTGACCACCACCTCCAACCCGTCGATCGAGAAGGGGCGGCGGGCCTCGTTCACCAGGCGAAGAGCCAGCTGATGCATGCCGTCGACGGTGCGCCGGGCGAGCACGGCGAACTCGTCGCCGGCGAGCCGGGCCAGCACGTCGCCTGGCTCGAGGATCGCCGCCAACCGCTCGGAGAACGAGACGAGCAACCCGTCACCGGCGTGGTGGCCGAGGGTGTCGTTGACCTCCTTGAAGCGGTCGAGGTCCATCATCAGCACCATGTCGATGATGTCCTCGTCGTTCATCTCGATCGTGCGCACTGCGATCGCGTTCTCGATCAGCCGCTCGAACGACGACCTGTTGGGCAACGATGTCAGCGCATCGTGGCGCGCCTCGAACTCGATGCGCTCGTGGAACATCGACTTGCGCAGGCTCGGTGCGAGCTGGTCGGCCATCGTCGCGAGTCGGCCGAGATCGCCGGCGCGAAACTTGAACTCGGCGCCCTCGCGCCCGGCGAGCGCGATGATGCCGAGGGGAGTGCGTCCGTCGGTGATCGGGGTCGCGACCACCTCACCGATCTCAGCCAGATCGGAGAGGCCCCACACCGCGGCTTCGGTGGGGCCTACGCGGCGTGCGTTCGCGCCACGCAGCACGTCGCGCCAACGCGGATCGTCGGCAGAGGTGGGCAGCTGCGGCAGGGGCTCGCCCACGTCGTGGCGGCGGACGCCACCGTTGTCCTCGAACACCACGATCGCGCCGCGGTGCGCGCGCAGCCGAAGGGCGGCTTCGGAGATGGCGATGCCGGTGAGCTCGTCGAGGTCGAGGGAGGGGCCGACCTTGCGCACGAAGCCGTGCAGCGCGTCGAGATCGCGGTAGCGCTGGTCGAGACGCCCGTAGCCGTGCATGATGGCCCAGAACGCGATGAGCGGCACCGCCGCCAGGGCGACGAGCCAGGGCGACAGCATGGTGGGTGCCACCATCGCTGCCGCGACGAGCCCGTTGAGCGGCGCCACCCAGACCGACAGGCTGAGCTCTTCCGTCATGCGTTCGAGGAGGCCGCCTTCGACGAGTGAGATGGCCACCGACACGAAGATCGAACCGATGATGAACGACACGGACGCGGCCAGTGCGAGCGTGAACAGCAGCACCGTCGGGCCGTTGCCCCACCGGTCGAGCACCGGTTGCACGATGTGATAGGCGATGGCCAGTTCGAGCATGAACAGCGATGCGTTGAAGAACAGCTTGTACGACGGCGAACGCCACTGGATGGCGATGATGGCGAGGCTGCCGACGAGGCGTGCCGCCACGGCCGGCCCGGGCGCGAGGTACAGCAGTGCGAACACCGTGGGCACCTCGGAGATGGAGAACGAGATGGCCTCCTTGCGGAACTCGAAGTGGAACACGGTGCGCTCGGCGATGCCGTAGGCGACGGCGATCACGGGCACCATCCACCAGCCCGCGGGCCGCAGCGCGGCGGCGCGATGCGGCAGGAACCAGAGCCCCAGGAGCGCGGCAACGCCCATCACACCGGCCAGCAGGCAGATGCGACGGACGGTGCTGCGCTCTGGGTTCACTCCCAGTCACCGCCCGACCAACCGAAGTCGGTCCAGCGGGTGCCATCCCAACCTGTGTCGGTCCAGCGAGTGCCGTCCCAACCTTCGTTCGTCCAGCGCGTACCGGTCCACCGTGTGCCGGTCCAGCGAGTGCCGGTCCACCGTGTGCCGGTCCAGCGGGTGCCGTCCCACACTGCCCCGGCCCACGAGTCGTCGGTCCAGCGGGTGCCGGTCCAGCGGGTGCCCGTCCACGACGAGCCCGTCCAGGCATCGGCGGTCCAGCGGGTGCCGGTCCAGCGGGTGCCGGTCCAGCGCGTGCCGCTCCACACCAGGTCGGTCCAGCGGGTTCCCGTCCAGGTGGCGTTCGTCCAGCGGGTGCCCATCCACGTGCCACCGGTCCAGCGGGTGCCGTCCCACGTGCCGTCGGTCCACCGTGTGCCGGTCCAGCGGGTGCCGTTCCACGGTGTGCCGAGCACGGTGTACTCACCGACGACCACGTGGCCGTCGACCACCATGTGCACGGCGCCGCGGGCCGCCTCCAGCGAGCCCGAGCCGTCCGACGGGGCGAAGGTCTGCACCTTCTTGGTGGCCTTGAGCCCGATCAGGTTGTCGAGCTGGATGACACCGACGCCCGAGAAGCGTTCGTTCTTCGGCTTGGCGTTGACGGTGTTCTTCTCGAGGAGCGCCTTCAACTGGTCGGGGGTGAGGTCGGGGCGGGCCTGCAGGAGCAGGGCGGCCGAGCCGGTCACCACGGCGGCGGCCTGCGAGGAACCGCTGCCACGGAACAGGGTGTCGCTCACGTAGCCCTCGGGGTGCTCGATGTCGACGCGGCTCAGCGGGTCGCGCAGGCTGTCGATGTGGGCGCCCGGCGCCGACACGTCGGGGTTGCGCACGCCGTCACCGCTCGACATCCACTTCGGCACCACGAACGTGGTGTCGTCGATGGCCTCGACGGCGGCGACGGAGATGACGAACGGGTCGATCGCCGGGCTGGCCAGCACCTTCGACTGGCGGCCGTCGTTGCCCGCGGCCACCACCACCACGATGCCGGCCCGCCACGCCCGCTCGAGTGCGTAGGTGAGCGGGTCCGACGTGTAGGGCAGGCTGGAACCGCTGGCGTAGGAGAGGTTGAGCACGCGGATGTTCAGCTCGGCGGCGTGGTCGACCACCCAGTCGACACCGGCGATCACCTGCGTGATGTCGGCCGCACCGGAGTTGTCGCCCACCTTCACCGACACGAGGCCTGCGTCGGGTGCGACGCCGAGGAACCACTCGGGATGCGCGGCGGCCGTGGCGGGATCGGCGCCGGGCGACTTGCCGGCGATGATGCCGGCCATGTGCGTGCCGTGACCGAACGTGTCGAGGTAGGTCGCCTGCGGGACGCCGGCCTCGGCCGACAGGTCGACAGCGGCGATCACCTTGTCGCCGTTCATCAGCGACGGCACCGGCGCCACGCCCGTGTCGATGAGGGCGATGTTCACGCCCTTGCCGGTGATGCCGTCCTCCCAGAGTGCGCGGGCGCCGATCTGGTCGACCACGTGGTACATCGATCCGAGGGGGAGACCCGCCCCCGGATCCGTCTGCACCGCGGGTGCCTGGTTGCTGCTCGTGGCGGCCGCGGCGTGCGCGGACGGCACCACTGTCAGTGCGAAGAGAAGCGAAGTGGCGCCGACGAGCAGCCGTCGCCCGGAGAACAGCCGTCGCCCGCAGAACAGATGCTGGTCGTGGTCGAGGTCGCTGTGGCCCTTCATGGCGGTCTCCTTGCACTGGGCTCTGCGACCACCCTACTCCAATAGAACACGGAGAGCGATGGCTTCACCACAGTATGAAGTTTTCTTGATCTGGCAAAAACAACTCAAGAACACTCGTGACCTGCCGATCAGTAGTTCCATGGACCACTTTGGGTGGCGCGGAGTGCGCCGGATCGCTGCAGCAGTCGTGGTGACGCTGGCGCCGGTGGTGTGGCTCGGTGCGGTGCTCGTGCACACGCTGACGACCGAGTCGGACCGAGCCGCGCTGCGCCAGGCCGAGACCCAGGCCCACACGGTGGCCGAGTCGGCGATCGAACCCTTGCTCAACGGCACACCGCTCAGCGCCGGCCTCGACGCCCAGGAGCGGCCAGCCCTCACCCGCGCCACCACCAGCCTGCTGGGCACCGAGACGGTGGTCTCGCTGCGTCTGCGCGACACGACCGGGCGGGTGGTGTTCGACGCCGCCCATCCCGACTCGCCGATGGGCCCGCCGGTGGTCGACGACGAGGTGGAGACCGCGGCCAGCACAGGCATCGTCACCAAGCTCACCACGGTGGGTGCCGATGAGATCGATGGCAGTCGCACGGATGGCATGAGGGCCGTCGAGGCGTATGTGGCGGTGCACGCACGCGGCGGCCAGGTCGTCGGCGTGGCGGAGCTCTACATCCCCTACGCGCCCATCGCGACAGCGCTCAACGACTCGCTGCACCACCTCCTCACGGTGATCCTCGTGGGCCTCGCCGCGTTGTGGGTCGCGCTCGGCGCCATCCTCAGCTCGGTGGCCGTGCGCATCCGCCGTCAAGGCGAGCGCACCGAGCAGATCGCACTGCACGACCCGCTCACCGGGCTGCCCGGCCGTTCGCTGTATGCCGACCGCGTGGAGGCTGCGCTCGCCGCCGCGGGCCGCCTGGGCACGGAGGTCGCGCTGGTGGTCGTCGACCTCGACCGGTTCAAGGAGGTCAACGACACCCTCGGTCATCGCAACGGTGACGACTTCCTGCGCATCGTGGCCACCCGCCTCACCGCCGCGCTGCGACCGGGTGACACCGTCGCCCGCCTCGGCGGCGATGAGTTCGGCCTCGTGCTGCCGGGTGCTCGTGGCGATTCGGTCGAGACCATCCTGCACCGCGTGCAGGAAGCGGTGGGCCAGGAGGTCGAGCTGGCCGGCGTGGCGATCTCGGTCGAGGCCAGCATGGGCTATGCCATGTGGCCGGTCGACGCCTGCAACGCCGACGCGCTGGTGCAGCGCGCCGACCTCGCGCTCTATGCGGCGAAGACCGCACGCGCCGAGATCGTGCGCTACCACCCCGGCATCGATGAGTTCGACCCGCAGCGACTGGGCCTCATCGCCGAGCTCCGGCGAGCGATCAGCGCCGGCGATCTGGTGCTCCACTACCAACCCAAGGTCGACGCGATGAGCGGACACGTCGTGGCCTTCGAGGCACTCGTGCGCTGGATGCACCCGGTGCGCGGCCTTGTGCCGCCGAGCGACTTCATCCCGATCGCCGAGAGCACGGGCCTCATCGGGCCGCTCACGCGCTGGGTGGTCGACTCGGCGCTCGCCCAGCTCGCCGAGTGGTCGGTCAGCCATCCCGAACTGAGCATGGCGGTGAACATCTCGGCGAGGAACCTGCGCGACGACCTGCCGGGGTGGGTGCTGAACCGACTGGTCGCCCACCGGGTGCCCGCCGACCGTGTGGTGCTGGAGATCACCGAGACCTCTTTCGCCACCGACCCCGTGCGCGCAACGGCGTTGCTCGAAGAGCTCAGTGCCGCGGGTGTGAAGGTGAGCATCGACGACTTCGGTCAGGGCTACACCTCACTCGGCTCGCTCGGTCACCTGCCGGTCAGCGAGCTGAAGATCGACCGTGGCTTCGTGATCGCGATGGAACGGAACGCCGAGCACCGCGCGATCGTCGCTTCGGTGATCGAGCTGGGGCACCAGCTCGGCATGACCGTGGTGGCCGAGGGCGTCGAGACCGATGTGGTCTACGCCGAGCTGCGCGCACTGGGGTGCGACACGATGCAGGGCTACCTGTTCTCCCCGCCGGTGCCGCCCGCTGCTGCGCTTGCACTCATCGATCGCTTCGTTCGCGTGTAGCGAAGTCGCGCAGGCGTCAGGTCTGGCGGGCGAGCACGATCGGTGCGGCGGCCTCGAGGTGGCGCACCCACGCGTCGGGAGTGGCCGGCTCGACGATCGGCAGCACGACGAACTTGCTGGTGCCGGCGGCGACGAAGCGATCGATGGTGTCGATCAACGCGTCCCATCCCTGGGGCACCAGCACGGTGGGGTCATCGAGGTCGGGTCGCCGCTTGGCGAGCCCGGCCACGACTGCGTCGGGCAGCGGCGCCTGGGCGTACGGGATGAGGGCACCGAAGTGCTCGGGGTCGATGCGGCGGTCGTGCTCGGCGGCGGTCGCCTCGATGACTTCGCGCCCGCGCGCAGCGTCGTCGGGCGTGACGAAGCTGGGCAGCCACCCGTCGGCCAGGCGGCCGACTCGACGCAGCTCCGACGGCGCGATGCCGCCGAGCCAGATGTCGACGTGGTGCTGGCGGGGCTTGGGTCGCACCTCGAGCCCGTCGTAGTGGAAGTGCTCGCCGTGGTGGGTGAGCGCACCCTCTGCCCAGCAGCCGCGCAGCACCGCGATCGCTTCGTCGAACAGCTTCGCGCGGCCGGCGCGTTCCACCCCGAACGCCTGCTGCTCGTGGGGGTCGGCCACCCCCAGCCCGAATGCGGGGAGCAGGCGGCCGCCCGACATGCGGTCGAGCGTGGCCAGCTCCTTGGCGAGGACCACCGGGTTGCGGCCGGGCAGCACCATGACGCTCATCCCGAACTTCAGGTGCGTCGTGCGACCGGCCGCGTACGCCATGCCCACCAGCGGATCGGGCGCCTCGCCACCGATGCGTTCGCTCAGCCACAGACTGTCGAACTGCAACGCCTCGAGCGCGTCGACCACTTCGGCGAACCCGCCGTCGTTCAGCTTCGTACGGACGCCGAACCCGAACCCGATGCGCACCTTCATGAGCGCATCGTGTCACAGCACGATGGCGCTCCCGGAGTTCACGAGACCGCGCCCCGTGGCGCAGAATCTCGGCCATGAGCAACCCCGTCGGCAACCCCCTCGACCTCTTCCGTCTCGACGGGCGCACCGTCGTCGTCACCGGCGCGTCGTCGGGGCTCGGTGACCGGTTCGCGCGCGTGGTGCATGCGGTGGGTGCCGACGTGGTGGTCGCGGCGCGCCGCGTCGAACGGCTCGATGCACTGGCGGCCGACCTGCCGGGCACGCTGGCCGTGCAGGCCGACCTGTCGCTCGAGGGCGACCGCGAACGTCTCGTCCAGGCGGCACTCGACCGGTTCGGGCGCATCGATGTCCTGGTGAACAACGCGGGCATCGGGTTCAAGGTCGCGGTGGAGCAGGAGACGCTCGACACGTTCCGCGACACGATGGAGCTCAACGTGACTGCCGTGTGGCACCTCAGCAAGCTCGTCGCTCCGGCGATGATCGCTCACGGCGGTGGCAGCATCATCAACGTCGCCAGCATGCTGGGACACGTCGCCGCCTCGCCGGTGAAGCAGGCGCACTACTGCGCGTCGAAGGGTGCAGTGGTGAACCTCACCCGCGAGCTGGCCGCGCAGTGGGCGCGCAAGGGGATACGTGTGAACGCGCTCTGCCCGGGCTGGTTCCGCAGCGAGATGACCGCGGGCATGGACGACGACGCCGACAGCCAGCGCTTCATCGCGACGATGTCGCCCATCCCGCGCATGGGCGACGAGCACGAGCTCGACGCTGCCCTCCTGCTGCTCGCCGGGGCGGGCAGCACGTTCATGACGGGTCAGAGCCTGATCGTCGACGGTGGCTGGACGGCGCGCTGACATCTCGGATTAGGTTGTGCACATGGCGAGCCTCGAGAAGATCGACCTGACACCACGGCTCGATCGCGACGAGTACGAGAAGCGCCTGCTCGCTGCTCAGCGGCGCTTCCTGCAGTTGCGGCTCACCCTCGGCGGTCACCTCGGCACGGGCAAGCTCGGCCCCGGCGTGCTGGTCATCCTGGAGGGTCCCGACGCGGCGGGCAAGGGCGGCGCCATCAAGGCGATGGTGAGCCACCTCGACCCCCGGCACTACGGGGTGGTCAGCTACGGGGCGCCCACGCGCGAGGAGAAGTTCCACCACTTCCTCTGGCGGTTCTACACCGAGCTCCCGGGAATGGGGCAGATGGCGGTCTTCGACCGCAGCTGGTACGGGCGCGTGCTCGTCGAGCGCATCGAAGGCTTCTGCACCCGCGACGAATGGCGACGCGCGTACAAGGCCATCGTCGACTTCGAGGAGTCGCTCTGCGTCGAGAGCACCATTCTGGTGAAGATGTACGTGCACATCAGCGACGAAGAGCAGCTGCGCCGCTTCCAGAGCCGCGCGGCGGATCCGCTCAAGCGTTGGAAGCTCACCGACGAGGACTGGCGCAACCGGGAGAAGAACCGTGCCTACGAGCAGGCGGCCGACGAGATGTTCGAACGCACGCACCACAAGCTCGCACCGTGGGACATCGTCTCCGGCGAGCAGAAGCGATGGGCACGCGTGGCGGCCGTCGAGACGCTCATCGCTCGAGTCGAGGAAGGCATGGTGCGCTGGGGCCTCGACGTCCCGCACCTCGACGACGCCCTGCCGTTGAAGTAGCCGTTGAAGTAGCCGGTCACGTAGCCGGTCAGACCCGCTCGATGCGGATGTCGCCCGACACCGAGCGCATCCGCAGCCGCACCCGCCGCCGTGGGGCGCTGGTGGCAGGTGCCGGTGCAGCTGCCGCCGGCAGCGACGTGCGGCCGCTGACGGTGGTGATCTCGGGCTCCACGCGGATGCCGGTGGGCAGACCGAGCTGGAGGTCGCCCGACACGCTGCGCAGGGCCACGTCGTCGCCGTCGCAGCGGCCGATCACCACGTTGCCCGACATGCTCGCGACATCGGCGTCGCCCTCCACACGATCGACCCGGAGCGTGCCCGATGTGAGCGACGCCCTCAGGCGGCCCTGCACGAGGCCGACGCGCACGTCGCCGGAGATCGACGACACGTCGAGCGCGCCCGTGGCCCGGAGCTGAACGTCGCCCGACGTCGAGTCGACCTCAGCGCGACGGATGGTGTCGATGGAGACGTCGGCCGAGATCGTGTGCACGCGGGCGTTGCCGAAGCTGCCCTCGAGCCGGATCTCGCCCGAGACGGTGCTGATGTCGAGGTCGATGCCCACCGGTACCTCGACGTTGATGATGACGTGTCGCCGCTTGTTGCCCCAGCCGCGTGGCTTGCGCACGACGACCGTGTCGCCCACGTGCGACACCTCGATCTGGCCAGCGTCGGCGGCCTCGACGGTGACGACCACGTTGCCGGGTTGGCCCACGCGCACGCGCACGTCGCCGCCAGCGATCTCGACCTCGAGGCGCGGGTGATCGCCGACGGTGAAGGCGTGACGGGTGCGATCGGAGGCGCTCACAGGTCGAACTCCTCGGTGATCGCGCCACCGCGGCGGCGGATCTTCTTCGCCCTGTTGTCGATGGCATCGACCACCCAGGCGTTCACCGAGGCGCCCTGCGTGACCGCAGCGCGCTCGACTGCCTCCTTCAGCGAAGGAGGCAGTCGCAACGTGATGCGTGCGTCGAACTCCTCGGCCGTGGCGGCCGCCGTGTCGTCGGCGGGGGGCGCCGTCGACTCGGTGACGCGCAACGTGGGCTCGCCGTCCTGGAGGACGACGTCGACGCGGTGCTCGGGCAGCTGCGCTCCCACCTCGATGGCGGCCTGTTCGGCCAGCTGCAGCACCACGAGGTGCAGCGCCGGCTCGAGCGCGTCGACGAGTTGGGAGATGGCGTCATCGACCGCGGGGTCGGAACCGA
This sequence comes from Acidimicrobiaceae bacterium, assembly GCA_003154135.1. Lineage (GTDB taxonomy): Bacteria > Actinomycetota > Acidimicrobiia > Acidimicrobiales > Ilumatobacteraceae > UBA668. The sequence continues at coordinate 8,949 of PMCN01000062.1, read as the reverse complement.
CGACCGCTGCCTGGGCCCGCAGGCTGCGCTGCAGGGCTGCGACGACCGCTTCGGTGCGCATGTCAGTGACCGCGGGGCTTGGGCGGGCGACGCTCGAGGCCGAAGCCACCGAGACGCTCGACGCGGCGCAGGCGGTTGCGGTGCTCCTCGGCGAGGATGGACCGCAGGTAGGGGTTGAACTCGGGATGCATGGGGGCTCCTGACGCGTGACCTGATGTCATCGTGACGTTGTGTTGACATCAGTATGACATCACAATGATGTCATGTCAAGCGCGTCGTGCGGTCATCACACCTCAGGGCGCCGAGCAGCCCACGGCCGGGCACTCTCGAGCTGCCCCGCAACCCGCAGGAGCAGGTCTTCCCGGCCGTACGCGGCCACCAACTGCACCCCGACCGGCAGGCCGTCGGCGGTCGAGTGGAGCGGCAGGCTGATCGCCGGCTGCCCGCTGGCGTTGAACGCCGGGGTGAACGGCACGTAGTTGCCGGCGCGTGCCATCGGCGCCATCGGGTTGGCCGGATCGTTCTCGAACGAGCCGATCGGCAGCGGCGGCTCGCCGAGGGTGGGGGTGACGAGCAGGTCCCACCCATCGGCCCACCACTGCTGCACGGCGCGCCGGAAGTCGACGTTGGCCGCCAGCGCCAGCGCGTAGTCGACCCCGTTCACCGCGCGGGCGAACTCGGCTTGCACGCGGTTGACGAGCTCGACGTCGTCGTCGGTGAGCTCGCGGCCGAGTTGGGCCGCGACGCGGGCGAACGATGCGCCCATGTTGGTGCTCCACAGGGCGCCGAACCGGCGGGCGAAGTCGGGGTTCGCCATCGCCGCCGGGAAGCCGTACTCGACGTGGTGGCCCATGCTCTCGAGGAGTGCTGCCGTGCTGCGTGCCGCCGCGGCGCACTCGGGGTGCACCGCGTGGCCGAAGGGGTGGCGGTCGAGCAGGCCGATGCGCAACGGCTGCACGTCGGCCCCCACCTCGTCGACGTACGGTCGGGAGGGAGGCGGGGCGATGACGGTGTCGCCCACGCCGGGACCCTGCACGGCGTCGAGCATCGCCGCCGTGTCGCGCACGGTGCGACTGACGCACAGCTCGACACCGAGGTTGCTCTCGTCGCGGAACGGCCCGAGCGTGATGCGACCCTGCGACGGCTTGAGGCCGACGAGGCCGCACGCCGACGCGGGGATGCGGATGCTGCCGCCGCCGTCGCTGGCATGGGCGATCGGCACCATGCCGGAGGCCACCGCCGCCGCGGATCCGCCGCTCGAACCTCCGGGCGAGTGAGCGGTGTTCCACGGGTTGCGCGTGGGTCCCCAGGCGAGGGGCTCCGTGGTGGGCAGACTGCCGAACTCGGGACTGTTGGTGCGGCCGGCGGTCACCAAGCCAGCGGCGCGGAACCGCGAGACGAGCGTGGTGTCGGCAGCCGACGGCAGCATGGTGTTCTTCAGGGCCCGGCACCCGTTCGACAGCGGCTGCCCGGCGTAGTGGGCCCACAGATCCTTGAGGAGGAACGGCACCCCGCGGAACGCGCCATCGGGCAGCGGACCGGCCGCGGTGTCGCGGGCGTGGTCGAACCAGCGGATCACCACTGCGTTCAGCGCGGGGTCGAGCGCCTCGATGCGCTCGATGGCGGCTTCGAGGAGCTCGAGCGGCGTGGCGTCGCCGCGTCGCACCAGTGCGGCCTGATCGGTGGCGTCGAGCCAGCGGGTGTCATCGGCGAGAGAAGTCATGGGTGCTGTGTAGCACTTCCCCAGTAGGTTGAACCGACCTGTGCAGACCCCCGAAGCCACCACCATGTCCACTCGCGACGTGCTGCACTACGGCAGCGTCAGGTCGCTGCTCATCGCCAACGGCGTGCTCTTCAGCGGTGTCGCGCTGCAGGCTGCCGCCCTCGGGAAGCAGGCGTTCGACATCTCCGGCCGCTCGGCCGACCTCGGATGGATCGGCCTGTGCGAGTTCCTGCCCGCGGCTCTGCTCGTGCTCGTCACCGGCACGGTGGTCGATCGGTTCAACCGCAAGCGCATCGCGCTCGTGGCCATCGCGTTCGAGGTGCTCACCTCCCTCGCTCTCGTCGCGTTCGCGCTCAGCAGGCCCACGCACGTGTGGCCCCTCTTCGTCATCTCGTTCTGCTACGGGATCGCCCGCGCGTTCATGTCGCCCGCCACGCGCACGATGCCACCCATGGTGGCGCCAGAAGGCGGCATTCCGAAGGTCATCGCGCTGTACTCGGCCACCTGGACCGCCGCCACCATCCTGGGTCCTGCGCTCTCGGGCTTCCTGTACGCGATCGACGTCTGGGTGGCATACCTCGCCGCCGCGGTGTTCATGGTGATGTCGTGGTTCTTCATCGCCGCGTTGCACTTCGAGCGTGAACTGCCTCCCCCCGACGCCGAGGACAAGCCCACGTTCCGGAGTGCCATCGAAGGCCTCTTGTTCATTCGTCGCACACCGATCCTGTTCGCAGCGATCGCGCTCGATCTGTTCGCAGTCCTGTTCGGTGGTGCCGTCGCGTTGCTGCCGGCGATCGCCACCGATCGCCTGGGTGTGGGCGATGTGGCCTATGGCTGGCTCCGCGCTGCTCCCGGCATCGGTGCGGCGGCGATGGCGCTCATGCTCGCCTGGCACCCGCTGCGGCGCCACGTGGGCCGCACCCTGCTGGTCACCGTCGCGGTCTTCGGCGCCGCCACCGTGGTGCTCGGTTCCACGCGCAGCTACCTCATCGCCTTCCTGTCGTTGCTCGTGCTCGCCGCCGCCGACATGATCAGCGTGTTCATCCGTGGATCGCTGGTGCCCTTGGTGACACCCGACGAGAAGCGCGGCCGGGTGATGGCGGTCGAGAACGTCTTCATCGGGGCGTCGAACGAGCTCGGTGCATTCGAGAGCGGCATCGTCGGTCAAGCCGCCGGCGTGCCCGGAACGGTCATCGGTGGTGGCATCGCCACGATGGCGATCGTGGTCATCTGGTGGTTCTCGTTCCCCGCCTTGCGGCGCGTCGACAGGTTGGAAGATCTCGGGCATTGAGCAGTCGATGCGCGGATGAGATGTATCCCCCGACCGTCTCGGCCATCATGTGATCCATGCTGATCGAGCCGGCCGACGGCGACGTGCCGTCCGTCGGCGACGTGCCGCCCGACGCACACGCGCGCAGCAGTCGACGAGTCGCGGAGCGAGTCGCCGATCTGTCCGGATGGGCATACGTCGCCGTCGTGGTCTGGCTCCTGCTCTCGATGCTGCTCGGCATCACCGGCCCCACCGTGTTCACGGTGATGCTGCAGGGCATCACCCCGCTGCTCTTCGTGCCGTTGGTGGTGCTGACACCGTTTGCGTTGTGGCGTCGCCGGCTCGCGCTGGCGGTGACCTGTGCGGCGCTCGTCCTCGCGGGTGTTGCGCTGGTGGCGCCCCGACTCGTCCATCGCGGCGTGCCGGGCTGGGCGGCGACGGCTGCGCAGCTCACCGTGCTGGAGGCCAACGTGTACGACGGCAACGCCGAACCAGCAGCAGCGGCCGCGGCACTCCTCGCCCGCCACGCCGACGTGATGGTGCTCGTCGAGATGACGCCGAACTTCCTCCACGCGCTCTCCGCCGCCGGTGTCGAGAAGCAGTATGCGTACCGCTACGTGGACGAGCTCCCGACCGGCAGCACCAACGTGGAGGGCATCTACTCGCGGCTGCCCCTCGATGCGCAACACCCGGTGACAGCGGGTCACGAGACCTTCGACAGCGCGCACGTGGTGGTGGGTACTGGTGGCCTGACGTTGGTTGTAGTGCACATCGACAGCGCGCTGCACGGCGTCGGTGAGTGGAACGACGAGCTCGCCAGCGTCCGCCGCTTCGCACGTTCGACGTCGGGCGCGGTCGCCGTGGTGGGCGACTTCAACGCCACCCGGTGGAACCCCCCGCTCGCCGACTTCCTCGATGCCGGCTTCCACGACGGTCACGAGGATGTCGGTCGTGGCCTCTCGATGTCGTGGCCGGACCGCAGCTTCCCGTTCGCTTTCGTGCGCATCGATCACGCGCTCGTGAGGGGCGACGTCGCCGTGCTGCGGATGGACGACGTGGAGGTACTGGGCAGCGATCACGGCGGCTTCCTCGCGACCTTGGCCGTTCGCTGACACCGGCCGTTCGCTGACACCGGCCGTTCGCTGACACCGGCCGTTCGCTGACGCTCGTCAGCGACGCTTCATCAACCAGCGCAGGCGCTGTGCCTTCTCGTAGGCGGCCTCCGTGGCGAGCTGTCCGACGCTGGTCGAGAGCGTGGGGTACACGTGCACCAGCGACGCGAGGTCGTCGAGTCGCATCTGCTGGCGCACGGCCATGGCCAGCTCGTGGATGACCTCGCCACCGCCGGGTGCCAGCACGTGCGCGCCCACCACCCGACCCTTGGCCGTCACGACGATGATGCAACCATCGGGGTGGCCTTCGGCGCGGGCGCGATCGTTGTGGTCGAGGTCGATGCGCCACACGTCGGTGTCGGCGCCGTGTTGCTCCTCGGCCTCGGTGATGGTGAGTCCGGCGCGTGCCAGTTCGGGATCGGTGAACGTGCACCACGGCACCACGTCGTTGATGCTGCCCTTGCCCGGGAAGAACATGTCGCGCACTGCCGTGACTGCTTCGTAGCCGGCCACGTTGGTGAGCATCCGCCGACCGGTCACGTCGCCGGCCGCGTAGACGGTGCGCACCGTCGTGCGGCCTCGCGCATCCACCTCCACGCCGCGTGCGCCGGCGGCGATGCCCAACTCGGCCAGGCCCAGCCCGTCGATGTTGGGCGAGCGACCTGCCGCGACCAGCACGCCGTCGACGGGTACGGCCACCTCGCTGCCCTCGTCGCCCACCGTGGCCAGCACCACGCGGCTGCCTGTCGCCGTGGGGTCGACGCGTCGCACGTCGGCCGAGCAGTGCACCCGTACACCCTCGGCGACGAGCACGCCGGTGAGCCGTTCGACCAACGTCGGCTCCTCGCGTGGCAGCAACGTGCGTGCGCGCTGGAACACCGTCACCTGCACCCCGAGCCGCTGCATCGCCTGCGCCATCTCGACACCCATCGGCCCACCGCCGACGATGGCGAGCGTGGCCGGTGGCTCGTCGATGTCGAAGACGTTCTCGCTCGTCAGGCACCAGTCGGCCGACAACCCGGGCACTGGTGGCACGTGCGGCCGGCTGCCGGTGCAGAGGAGCACGAATCGCGTGGGCAGCACGCGCACGCCACCGTCGTCGGACTGCACGGTGACCTCGTTGGGGCCCGACAGCCGGGCCTGTCCGACGACGATCTCGGCGCCGAGGTCGCGGTAGCGCTGCGGGTTGTCGTCGGTGGCCGCGATCTGCGCCTGCACGGCCCGCACCCGGCGCCACACCTTGGCGAGGTCGATCATCGGCTCGACGGCCTCCAGACCGAACACGTCGGCGGTGCGCATCGCCTGCGCCGCCTTGGCGCTGGCGAGCAGTGCCTTCGACGGCACGCACCCGGTCCACAGGCAGTCGCCACCGACCCGAGCGCGCTCGACCACGGCCACCTGCAGGCCGAGGCCGGCAGCGAACTCGGCGGCCGTCAGGCCGGCGGATCCCATTCCCACGATCACCAGGTCGAACACGCGACGAGCCTAGGTCTTGCTGATCCACCGCCAGATGACGATGGGGATGAGCACCCAGCTCAACGTGAGCAGCACGATCGCGAACACGGGGAAGTCGTACGAGCTGTCCTTGGGCGGGTTGCCAGCTGCCCCGATGGTCTCCCACAGGGCGAGCATCGGTTGGTCGGTGCACAGGCGGATGCGTCGCCGTGCGACACCGGCCGAGTAGAGCGCCGCCCAGGCCAGGCCGAAGAACACGCTGCCGACCGCGACGAACAGCACCACGAGTCCGGCCTTGTCGTTGAACGCCCAGCGCATGAACGCGGTGATCGCGCTGAAGATGCTCGACAGGATGGCGCCACCCAGCAGGAAGGTGGGGATGCCGAGTGGATTGCCCTTGTAGCCCGCCTCCACGCGCGCGGCGTCGATGCGGGCCTTGCGCAGCATCTCGTGCTCGGGGGTCGACCACTGCGAGTTCGCCTCGCGGCGTTCGTACAGCTTGCGGACGCGCGTGATGAGCGTGTTCTGGTGCTCCTTCACGATCCACCGCGTCATCTGCTCGACCACGTAGCCCGCGACCGGCTTGAGCGGTCCGAGCCGAGGCAGTTGCGGCGAGCGGGCGCCATTGCGGTCGAGCACTTCGAGCGAGCGCATCGCCAAGCGGTGCGCCTCCTCGAACCGGTCGGGTCGCCAGAGCGGGCGCACCTTCGACAGCTCGCTCACGATGTCCTGCTCCACCTTGCCCGAGCCGGCGATCTTCTCGAGCAGCGCCCCCTTCTCCTCGGGCGTGTCGGCGCGGAGCACGTTGAGCGCGTCGATGCGGTCGAGGACGAGATCGTCGACCATCTCGGTCATGTGGTCCCTGATCTTCTCGTCGCGCGTTCTCGCCTCGTCGATCGGCCCGTCGGTCACGTGGCGCAGCGTACGCGCGCTCGACCATGTGCACGCGACGGGCGTCGTACCTGCTGTACTGGTACGCAACGGACACTCACCACCGAAAGGACCACTCCATGAAGAGCTTCCTCAAGGAGTTCAAAGACTTCATCGCCACCGGCAACATGGTCGAGCTGGCCGTGGCAGTCATCCTCGCCGGCGCCGTGGGCTCGGTCATCTCCGCCTTCACCAAAGGCGTGGTGATGCAGATCATCGCTGCCATCGTTGGCAAGCCGGATTTCGACGCGCTCAACTTCACGATCAGTGGCACGCCCATCTTCTACGGCACCGTCATCACGGCCTTCATCAACCTGGTCATGATCGGCCTGGTCCTGTTCATGCTCATCAAGGCCTACAACCGCATGCGCCGCGACACCCCCGGAGCCGGTGGGCCCACGGAGATCGATCTCCTTACCGAGATCCGCGATGCGCTGAAGGCACGCGACTGATCTCAGATTCGGCCTGAAGCGCCGGGGCGACTTGCATCGAGCGGTCGTAGTCGGTCGAATGGGTGCCTTGAAGTTGTTGCACCGCGTGACCCTCCTGCTCGGTGCCGTCGTACTTGCCACGGCCTGCGGAGCCGCGGGTTCGTCCACCGACAGCACCACACGACCCACCCTTCCCATCGGGGTGCTGCCGTCGCAACCCGTCACCACCGGCAACCCCGCCACGGGCGGCTCCACGCATCGAACCACCACCACGCTGTCGCCCGACCAGCAGATCGGGGCGTTGGCGAAGGGCAATCGCGTGATCCTCATCGGCGATTCCGTGATGGCCAGCACCTCCAGCCGCTACACCAACGACATGTGCAACGCGCTCGTCCCGCTCGGATGGCAGGTCGAGCTCGATGCCGAATCGGGCCGCTTCATCGACTTCGGCCTGAAGGTGCTCGATCAGCGCCTCAAAGCCGGCTGGGATGCCTCGGTCATCCTCCTCGGCAACAACTACCTGGGCAACCAAGCCGATTACCGCTCGTCGCTCGACGCGATGGTGCGCCGACTGTCACCCAACCCGGTCGTGCTGCTGACGGTCTCGGAGTTCACACCCTCGCGGGGTGACGTCAACCAGGTGATCCTCGAGATGGCGCAGAAGTACTCCAACGTGCTCATCGTCGACTGGGCGTCCACCACTGCCGACGACAACACCCTCACCGGCGGCGACAACCTGCACCTCACCAACGTCGGCCGGCAGGTGCTGGCGCAGAACGTGGCGCTCGCACTGGGCCAGGCGCCCACTCAGCCCGGCAAGTGCCTCGCCTCCACGTTCACCGACGACTCGAGCGGGCCGGTGGTGGGCACGACCACCACCACCGTGCGCCGGCACACGTCGACGACGGTGGCCCACAGCACACCCACCACGGCCGAGCCCACCACGCAGACACCCTCCAGCGGGTGAGCCGGGGTCAGGGCGCGAGTGCGCGGAACGGTGCGGCGGGGATGTTGCGCAGCACCGCGTACAGCACCAGCACCACGGGGAGCACCGTGGCGGTGGCGCGCGATGCCCACGCCGGCACGCGGTACGCGCGCTGACCCCACGACGTGCGCACCCAGTTCAACCACGAGCCCACGATGGCCACGAGCACCAGCGGGACGAAGATGTTGTAGCCGAGCGCGGCCAGCGGGTGCCCCGTGAGCAGCTGGTGGAACCCGCGGGTGAGGCCGCAACCGGGGCACCAGAGACCGGTCGTCGAGTGGAAGTAGCAGGAGGGGAACCGGCTCCCTGCCGCGGACGGGTCGTTGAGCGCGACGTAGGCGCCGGCCGCGGCGAGCGCGCATCCGCAGGCCAGGGGCATCGCACGGCGCCACAGACCCGAAGGGGCGGCGACGGTCGCGACGTGCATGTGGCACATCGTAGATCGGGCGTTGTGTCGCGCGTGATCGTCCGCCACGCTGGATGGCCATGTTGCAAGTGCACGGGCTTTCGGTGGAGGTGGGCGGTCGACTGCTGGTCGAGGACGTCTCCTTCACCATCATGCCCAAGGACAAGGTGGGGCTCGTCGGGCGCAACGGCGCCGGCAAGACCACCACGTTCCGCACGCTCGGCGGCGAGCTCGAACCCGCTGCGGGCAAGATCGTGCGCAAGGGCGGGTTCGGCTACCTCTCCCAGGATCCGCGCATCGATGGTGTGATGGACACCCGTCCGGCCGTCACCCATGTGCTCAGCGGCCGCAACATCGACGAACAGCTCGACCGCATCGAGAAGCTGCGCGTCTCGATGGAGGCCGAGCCCAACGAGCGCAACGTGGCGCGCTACAGCCGTGCACAGGACGAGTTCGCCACATCGGGCGGGTACGCCGCCGAGAGCGAAGCACGCAGCATCATGGCCGGACTCGGGCTGCCCCCCGATCGGATGGATCTGCCCATCGGTGTGCTCAGCGGTGGCGAGCGCCGCCGCGTCGAGTTGTCGCGCATCCTGTTCGCCGGTAGCGACCTGCTGTTGCTCGACGAACCCACCAA
>PMCN01000298.1 GCA_003154135.1 Acidimicrobiaceae bacterium | reverse complement strand
TCGATCCCGACCCAATCGGGCACCTGAGCCTGGAAGTCCTTGCGGGCAAACGTCAGGTGGCCGATCCCAGCGATGACGAGTCCGCCACCGAGCACGACCCGCGCAACGGAGCGGGCGCGAGCCGATCGAGAGATGGTCATCGTTCGTACCGTACGGCGAATCGCGCGCCGATCAGTCAGAGACGGTCGAATACGACGCGGCGAGTGCTTCGACCAGGCTTGTCGGCAACTCTGGGCGAGTCCCATCGACCAAGTCATGGAACCTAAGCTCCCAACATGAGACTGATGTATCAGGTCGTCACGTTCGACGCGGCGGACCTGGCGGCAGAGAGCGCATTTTGGGCGGGGGTGCTCGGTGGCCAAGTGCACGCAGACGAGAACTGGCACATGGTCGTCGTCGACGGTCAGCCCCGCGTCGGCGTGCAACTGTCACCAGCCCACCAGGCTCCCGACTGGCCGCACGGCACCCCACAACAGATACACCTCGACCTCTGGGTCGAGGACTTCCCGGCCGCTCACGACGAGGTGATGGCGCTCGGGGCGCGAGTGCTCCAGGAAGCACACGGCAACTCCTCGGGTGACGACTTCCAGGTCTACGCCGACCCCGCCGGTCACCCTTTCTGCCTGTGCTTCCTCGTCGGAAACATGACCCACCCGGACTGACGGCGTCGCCGCTCCCCGGCGCCCCGAACGTGGGGGTGGATAGGTTGTCCAGCGCCAGATCGGCAGGTCCGCGTGGTGGGTCAGCTCGCTTCGAGGAGTTGGTGGACACGCTGGTGCGACAGGCCGAGCAGTTCGGCGGCGTCGCGCCGGCTGAGTCCGAGGTCTGTGAGTGATTTGACGGCTTCGACGGTCTGCTGTTGTGCCTTTGCTCCCGCACGCTCGGCGGCGCTGCGGGCGCGGACGACGTCATCGGCGACCGAAGCAAGCGCTGCCGGGAACTGGTCCCGAACGCGCAGCTGCGCAGAGTCCGTGTCGAGCCACAATGCGAGCGCTTCGCGGATGCGGCTCTGAGCCTCCGCACCCAATGCCCGAAGTGGAAGCCCTTGTCCAGCGAGCAGAGCGGCAGTTCGGTGCTACGGGTGGAGCCTCTCAATGGGCATCTTGAAGTAGCGGCTCGCCCCCATCGGTTCGTATTCGAGGCAGCTCAGTTTCGCGGCGACGCCGAGCGACTGCACGTTGTCGGCGTTGATGAGCAGCGTTGCGGTGTGATGCTCGGTCGTACGAGCAAGATGGTCGAGGAGCAGGAGCACTGCCCTCGTGGCATACCCGCGGCCGCGATGCGCGGCGAAGACGCTGTAGCCGACATTCACCTCGCCTTGTTGCAGCCACGTTCGGTCGGTGTCGTAGTCGACCCAGCCGACGAGGGATCCACCCACGATGATGCACGCGGTCGGGTTCGGCGCGTCGCTCTCCGGGCCGAGCCAACGTCGCCACTCGTCATCTCGGCCAGCCACCAGGCGCTCGGCGTCCCCGACTCGTGGCCGTTGCAGTGCGATCACGTCGTCGTGTGCGAGGGCTTCCACCCCTGAGAGCGTTGCTGCCGGACGCGTCCGAGTCAATCGCTCATAGCGACGCTCCTGTGTTTGTCACGTGAGTCGCTCCTCGATGGACACGTTCACCACGTCGCCACACCCCTTTGTGTCCCTCGCTGACCACGAACTGATGGAGGTTGCCGAGGGACGCAGAGCGCACCGCACGGTCGCTCGGTGCGCAGTGCCCGCACGATCGGTGTCTAGCGACGGGTCCGATCGGGTACTGCGTGGTCGTGAGCATCACCCGACACGACGATGGATCCCTGACCGTACCCGTGGAGCCCGGCCGCCACGATGTGGACGCCGACGGCGAGGCGATCACCGAGATCGGTTCGATGGTGATCCGTCCCGGCGAAGGTGGCTACAACGAGGCACTCGCCGAGTGGGAGAACGAGCAACACCCCGACCGCGCCGACGCGGTGTCGACCGCCTCGGGTCGCGAGCACGCGATGACCGTCGTCCACGCCATCGCGCAGGACTCGAGCCCGGTCGGCGACGCCGTCGATGCCCTCGACGACCCGGCCGCGTGCGCCGACTCGCTACGCCACGTGCTGGTGGGAGGCACCCACGCTGTCGAGGCGTTCGCGAACGAGATTGCCGACGCTGAGGGCGGAGATCTGATCCCGCCCCACACCGCCACCCGCATCATCGGCGAGGTGCTCGCCGAGATCGACACCCGATCGGTCTGAAGCGCCGTCGCCGCGATGTCCGATGCCGTCGCCGCTGGCGATGCCGTGAAACGCCAAACGCCGCCCCAGATTCTCGCCTTGTAACGCCAGAGAAAGGTCGGGCATACCGCAGATCTGGGTGGGTAGCCTGCTAACCCTGGCGGGCTGTATAGGAGGGTGACGGCGCGAGCTCTATGAGCGACGGCATCGTTGGCGACGGTGTGCGGCCCGATCGTTGGCCGACCAGGTGAGGACCAATTCCTCGCCGGCTCCCAGCCTCTGCCATCGCAACAGCATCGAATCGAGTTCGCTGTCGAGCGGAGTCGCCTGACCCGCTCGCCAGCCGAAGTAGATCTGGTTGACGCGTCGCTCAGCTTCGTCGAGCTCGTCCAGGTGGCTCGTGACGACCGCTCGTCCCTGCGGCGTTTGCTTGCGCCCAAGCGTCTTGAACGTGGCTCCGGACGCGACGCAACCCCAGAAGCCGTACTCGATTCCCAATGCCTCTTCAATGACGAAGGTGTACAAATCGTGAGGCAGGTCTCCGCCTGCCGCCATCGTGGGACCTGGGACGATCGTTCGTGGTGATCGCAGCGCTCGCCACGAACATCCCCGCCCGTTGCGGGAAAACGTGACCACCATGACTCGTGCCGACATGACTCGACACTAGGAAGAGGGCCTGGCCAGGTTCCACCGGATTGGCCAATCAAGGAGCGCAGAATGCCCGAAGTGGAAGGCGTTGTCCAGCGACCTAACGGCAGCTCTGGGCGGGTAGCGGTCC
>PMCN01000140.1 GCA_003154135.1 Acidimicrobiaceae bacterium | reverse complement strand
TCATGCCCTGGTCGCCCGCGCCCTGCAGCTCGAGCTGGTCCTCGGCGTTGCCGACCGTGCGCACCTCTTCGCTCTTGTCGACGCCCTGGGCGATGTCGGGGCTCTGCTCGTCGATGCTCACGATGACGCCGCACGTGTTGCCGTCGAAGCCGTACAGCGCGTTGTCGTAGCCGATGTCGTTGATGACGCCGCGTGCGAGCTTCGGGATGTCGACGTAGGCCGAGGTGGTGATCTCGCCGGCCACGACGCACAGGCCCGTGGTGAGGAGCGTCTCACACGCGACACGACCGTGAGGATCTTCGGCCAGGATGGCGTCGAGCACGGCGTCGCTGACCTGGTCGGCCATCTTGTCGGGGTGACCTTCGGTCACGCTCTCGGAGGTGAAGGTGAACTTGCTCACTTGGTGAGGCTCCTCATCTTGCTGGGTTGCTTATGTGCCACGAATGTCGTCCACAGTATCCAGGACTGCCTGGGCGATGGACCTCTTGTCGGCGAGCGGGATGGTGCGCACCGAGCCGTCGGCGCGCAGCAGGGTAACGGCATTGGTGTCGTGCTGGAAACCGACACCCGGTGCACTGACGTCGTTGGCGACGATCAGATCGAGGTGCTTGCGGGTGAGCTTGGCCGCGGCGTTGGCGAGCAGGTCGCTGGTCTCGGCCGCGAAGCCGACCAGCACCTGGCCCGGGCGCTTGCGCTCGCCGAGCCCGGCGAGGATGTCGGGGGTGGGCTCGAGCACGATCTGCGGCGTGCCCTGGTCCTTCTTCAGCTTGCCCGCGGCAGCCGCCACCGGACGGAAGTCGGCGACGGCGGCAGCCATGACGATGATGTCGGCCGAGGCCGCGAGCTGCTCGATGGCCTCCTGCATCTGTGCCGCAGTCTCCACCGCATGCACCTGCGCACCTGCGGGCACGGGCAGGTCGACGGTGGTGACGAGACTCACCCGGGCGCCGCGGGCGGCTGCCTCGGCCGCGATGGCGTAGCCCTGCTTGCCGCTGCTGCGGTTGGCGATGACCCGAACAGCGTCGATGGGTTCGCGGGTACCGCCGGCCGAGACCACCACGTGGAGCCCGGCGAGCGGCCCTGCGTCGAGCACGCGGGCCACGGCCTCGACGATGCGCTCGGGTGCTGCCAGACGGCCGGCGCCCACGTCGCCACCGGCGAGACGCCCGGACTCGGGCTCGACGATGTGCACGCCACGGGCTCGGAGCGTGGCCACGTTGGCCTGCACCGCAGGGTGCTCCCACATCTCGGTGTGCATGGCCGGGCAGACGATGACCGGTGCACGCGTGGCGAGCAGGGTGTTGGTGAGCAGGTCGGTGCTGAGCCCTGCCGCGTACGCAGCGAGCAACCGTGCGGTCGCGGGCACGACCAGGACGAGGTCGGCGCTCTGCCCCAGCCGCGTGTGCGGGATGGGGCTCGCCTCGTCCCAGAGGCTGGTCTGCACGGGCTCGCTGGCGAGGGCCGAGAGCGTCGTACGACCGATGAAGTGCTCGGCGCCGGCCGTCATCACCGGCACCACGTGGGCGCCCGCGTCGACCAGGCGACGGCAGACCTCGACGGCCTTGTACGCCGCGATCCCCCCGGTGACCCCGAGGACGATGCGCTTGCCGGCCAGCATGGTGCTGCGGACCCGAACGGTCAGGCGGTGGCGTCGGCCGGTTCGGTGGCCGCGACGTCGGAGGGATGGGCGTCGGCGGGGTGGACGTGCTCGACGCGCTGGATCTTGTCGACCGAGATCTCCTCGAAGGCGATGCTGAGCGGTTTGCGGGCCACCGAGCTCACCTGCGGGGGCACCATGTGGCCCAGGCCGTCACCCAGCTGGTTGAAGTAGCTGTTGATCTGGCGCGCGCGCCGGGCAGCGAGGGTGACCAGGCTGAACTTGGAATCGACCTTGTCGAGGAGCTCCTCGATCGGCGGATTGATCATGGTGTCGTAGGAACGCGTGGTCATCAGTGCCCTCCTGGAAGCAGCGGTGCAGTCTACCGGGCTGACGGGCCGGCGGTGCGATGGTGGTGGATGATCTGCACCATCTCGCCCACCGTGCGCTCGAGATCGTCGTTGACCACCACGTGGTCGGCGATGGCGAGGCCCACCGGTTCCTCGTCGAGAGCCTTCTGCAGGCGCTGGTCCACCTTGTCCTCGGGGTCGCCGCGCCCTCGCAGGCGGCGCTGCTGCTCGTCGCGCGACGGTGGCAGCACGAAGATGAGCACGGCCTCGGGGAGCTGCGACTTCACCTGGCGTGCACCGTCGACCTCGATCTCGAGCACGACGTCGCGGCCCGACTCCAGGTCGGGGGTGGGCGTTCCGTAGTAGTTCCCCAGGAAGTTGGTCCACTCGAGGAACCCGCCGCACTCGATGCGCTGCTCGAACGCGTCGCGGTCGGTGAACACGTAGGCCGCGTCGCTCTCACCCGGGCGCTGCGCCCGGGTGGTCCACGACCGGCTGAGCCACAGACGCGGGTCGCGCTCTACGAGCGCATTGACGATGGTGCCCTTTCCGACGCCACCCGGGCCGGACACGATGAAGATGCGAGACGTGACGTCGCCAGGCTCGGCCGGCATGGCCTCACTTGCCGAGCTGGTCGAGCAAAGCCAGTTTCTGCTGAGCGCCGAGTCCTTGGACCCGGCGGTTGTCGGCGATGCCGATCTCGTCCATGATCTTGCGCGCCTTGACCTTGCCGACGCCCGGGAGCGATTCGAGCAAGGAGACGACCTTGAGCTTGCCCACCGTGGAGCTGGTGGAGCTCAACGCCTCGGCCAATGACACCGAACCGATCTTGAGCTGGTTCTTCAGCTCAGCGCGAGCGGCACGGGCTTCGGCGGCCTTGGCAAGGGCGTTGGCACGCTGTTCGGGAGTGAGTTGCGGAGGTGTTGCCATGTGGAGACCCTAGCGCCCCTGATCAGCCGTGTGGTGGCATTCCGCCGCGGTGCGCCATCCCACACAGATCGGCCGGGTGGAGCCCGCGCTCGGCGCACCACGCGAGGAGGCCTCGCTGCACCTTCAGTGGGGCCGCCGGATCGGCGAAGGTGGCAGTGCCGACCTGCACCGCGCTCGCGCCTGCGAGCAGCAACTCGGCGGCGTCCCAGGCCGTCGCGACACCACCCACTCCCACGATGGGGAGATCGGGCAGGGCGGCGTGCACGTCGTACACGGTGCGCACGGCCACAGCGTGCAACGGCCGTCCGCTGTAGCCACCACCGCCGGCGCCCAGCACCGCCAGCCCGGTGCCGGGGTGCAGCACCATGCCGAGCAGCGTGTTGACCAACGTGACCGCCTCGGCACCCGCATCGCGCACCGCTGCCGCAACCTCGACGACGCGGTCGGTGTTGGGGCTCAGCTTCGCCCAGCGCGGACGCCCCGCGGCTGCCGTGGCCGCCATCACCTCGGCCGACAGTGCGGCGTCGTGGGCGAAGATGCCGCGACGGCCTTCGAGGTTGGGACACGACAGGTTCACCTCCACCGCGACCACCTCCGCCGGCGCCTGCGCCAACTGCTCGGCTGCGCGGCGGTAGTCGTCGACGCTGCGACCCCAGATGCTGGCCACCACGCGAGCGCCTGTCGCGACCAGCGCGGGCAGCTCGTCGACGAGCCACCGCTCGACGCCCGGGCCTTGGAGGCCGACGGCGTTGATCATCCCGTCGCCCGCCGGGTGCACGCGCGGTGCCGGGTTGCCGGACCACTCGTACGCGGTGAGCGACTTCACGACCACCGCGCCCAGCTCTGCGAGCGGCATGTACGCAGACAGCTCGGCACCGTGCCCCGCCGTGCCCGACGCGGTCATCACCGGCGCCGCGAGCTCGACGCTGCCGACGGTGACGCCGGCGACCGGGCGGGTCACGCGTGGAACTCCTGCAGGCTGCGCACCTGGATCGTGCGGCCCTGCATCTCGGCCATGCCCTGCGCCGCTGCCAGCGCCGCCTCGACCGTGGTGACCGAGCTGACGTGGTGGCTGTTGGCCGCCTTGCGGATGCGCTCGCCGTCGGTGCGGCCGCCACGCCCCTGCGGGGTGTTGATGACGAACGCGATCTGGCCGCTCTCGATGAGCTTCACCGCGTTGATGCCGTGGCCGTCGGAGATCTTGCCGACCACCTGGTCGACGGTGAGCCCGAAGCGCTGCAGGTACTCGGCGGTGCCGCGGGTGGCGGCGATGCCGAGCCCGAGCAGACGCAGTCGTGCCGCCACGACGATGCCCGCAGGCTTGTCGCCATCGGCCAGCGAGAGGAACACGACGCCCTCGGTGGGCAGCAGCGTGCCGGCCGCGAGCTCGGCCTTGAAGAACGCCTTGCCGAACGTGGTGTCGATGCCCATCACCTCGCCGGTGCTGCGCATCTCGGGCCCGAGTGCGGTGTCGACCTCGGGGAAGCGGCTGAACGGCAGCACGGCCTCCTTGATGGCCACGTGCCCGTGCTGGCTCGGCGGCTTCAGCAGGCCTTCGGTGCGCAACTCGGCGAGGGTGGCGCCGAGCATCACGCGGCTCGCCACCTTGGCCAGGGGCACGCCCGTGGCCTTGGCCACGAACGGCACGGTGCGGCTGGCGCGGGGGTTGGCCTCGATGACGAACACCGTGGTGCCGAGCACGGCGTACTGCACGTTGATGAGGCCGCGCACGTCGAGCGCGGCGGCGATGGCCCGCGTGTAGCTCTCGATGACCTCGACCACCCAACCGGGAAGGGTCTGGGGCGGGATGGCGCAAGCCGAGTCGCCACTGTGCACGCCGGCCTCCTCGACGTGCTCCATCACCCCGCCGATGAGCACTTCACCGGTGTGATCGCGGATGGCATCGACGTCGACCTCTGTGGCATCCTCCAGGAAGCGGTCGACGAGCACCGGCCGCTCGGCCGAGAGGCCACCCTCCTTGCCCAGGCTGCCGAAGCCGGCCAGCTCGGCCATCGCGCGAGCGAGGTGGTTGCGGTCGTGGACGATCTGCATGGCCCGGCCACCGAGCACGTAGCTCGGGCGCACGAGCACGGGGAACCCCACGCGCTCGACGATCTCGAGCGCCTGCTCGAGATCGGTGGCCGTGCCGCCTGGCGGCTGCGGGATGTGCAGCTCGTCGCACAGCTGGTTCCACTTCTCACGATCCTCGGCCAGATCGATGGAGGCGGGTGACGTCCCGGCGATGAGCGCGGCGGGCAGCTGGCCCGACAGCTTGAGCGGGGTCTGGCCGCCCAGCGACACGATGACCCGCGGGGCCACTCCCCCGGCAGCGAAGGTCTCGGCGGCGATGACGTTGAGCACGTCTTCGCGAGTGAGCGGCTCGAAGTAGAGCCGATCGCTGGTGTCGTAGTCGGTGGACACNNATGCCCTGCCCGATGCGGTTGGGGCCACTGCCGAGGATGACCACGCGCGGGCGGTCGCTGGGACGCACCTCGTTCTCGTCCTCCCACGTGCTGTAGTGGTACGGCGTGAGCGCGGCGAACTCGGCGGCACAGGTGTCGACCGTCTTGTACGTGGGCATCACCCCCGCCGCTTCGCGGGTGAGCCGCACGAGCATCTCGTCGACGGTCCACAGGTGGGCCAGCTGTGCATCGCTGAAGCCGAACTGCTTGGCCCGCTTCCACTGGCGAGGGGTGAGGGCCTCGATGCCGGCCTCGGCGAGCACCTCGCGCTCGTGCATGATCTGCTGCATCTGGTCGAGGAACCAGGGATCGATGCGGCACGAGTCGTGCACGCGCTCGATGCTGACGCCGCGCCGCAGCAGTTCGCCCACCTGGAAGATGCGGTCGGGCGTCGGGATGGCCACCATGGCCAGCAGTTCGTCGTCGGTGCGTTCGGCCAGGTGCGCCTCGGCGGGATCGCAGCCGAGGCCGTAGCGGCCCTGTTCGAGCGAACGCAGGCCCTTCTGCAGGCTCTCGGTGAACGTGCGGCCGATGCTCATCGCCTCGCCGACGCTCTGCATCTGCGTGCCGAGGATGCCCTTGGTGCCGGGAAGCTTCTCGAACGCCCAGC
>PMCN01000217.1 GCA_003154135.1 Acidimicrobiaceae bacterium | reverse complement strand
GGCGGCGACGCGCTGCGCCGGCACATCGACGAGATGAGCAACGAGCGCTACCAGAGTCTGTTCGCACTGCGCGGCGCCGATCTGCGGCCCGCGTTCCTGCACGATGCCGACGAGAGCGTGCGTCGCTTCGTGGCCGACATCGACGACCGCGAGTTGGTGCCGCTGGTGCAGAACCTCGGCGGCCACGACCTGGGGGTGCTGCTCGACGCCTATCGCGCCTGCGACGCCGTCACCGACCGCCCGAGTGTGGTGTTCGCGTACACGGTGAAGGGGTGGGGCCTGCCCATCGCGGGCGACCCGTTGAACCACGCCGCGCTGCTCTCGGCGGCGCAGATCGACGCGCTGCGCGCCGAGATGGGCCTCACCGTCGACGACGAGTGGGACCGCTTCCCCGACGAATCCCCCGCCGGGCTCCTGTGCCGCCGCGCCGGCGCCGAGGTGAACAACGTGGCGCCCCAGCCGCGCCCGGAGCTGCCGGTGCCGGTGGCCGTGGGTGCTGCGGTGGGTGCCAAGCCGGTGAGCACGCAGGAGACCTTCGGGCGGCTGCTCACCGGGCTCGGCATGGTGGACGGCGTGTCGGAGCGCATGGTGACGCTCTCGCCCGACGTGAGCGTGAGCACGAACCTGGGTGGCTGGATCAACAAGTACGGCGTGTTCCACCCCGAGGACCAGCCCGACTACCTCGGCAGCGACCGGCTGCTGCGCTGGCAGCAGGGACCGTCCGGCCGCCACATCGAGCTCGGCCTCAGCGAGATGAACCTGTTCCTCGCGCTGCACGCGCTCGGCCTCGGTCAGGAGCTGCACGGCCAGCACCTCATCCCGATCGGCACGGTGTACGACCCGTTCGTGTGTCGCGGCCTCGACGCGCTCATCTACGCGCTCTACAACGGCGCCCGCTTCGTGGTGGTCGGCACGCCGGCGGGCGTCACCCTCGCCCCCGAAGGCGGCGCGCACCAGAGCACCATCACCCCGTCGATCGGCCTCGAGCTGCCGGGCCTCACCTACGCCGAGCCGTGCTACGCACCCACGCTCGACTGGCTGTTGTGCGACGGCATCCGGCGGCTGGCCGCGCCCGACGGCGAGAGCCTGTACCTGCGGCTCAGCACGCGACCGATCGACCACCGCCCGTTCGTGGCAGCACGCGACCGCGTGGGCGACGAGCAGCTGCGCGCCGACGTGCTGGCGGGCGGCTACCGCCTGGTCGAGCCGCCGGCCTCGCTGGCCGACGCACCACGAGTGGTGCTGGCCTCGTGCGGTGCCGTGCTGCCGGAGGCGGTGCACGCCGCCGAGGCGCTCGCGGCCGAAGGGGTGGCCGCCACCGTGCTCGACCTCACCTCCCCCGACCGGCTGTACCGCGAGTGGCGCGGCGAGCAGCGGCTGGCGGCGCAACAGGGCCGCAGGGCCGCGCTCGAGGGCCTCCACCTCGCCCGTCTGCTCACCCCTGCCGAACGCCATGCGCCCATCGTCACGGTGCACGACGCGGCCAGCCACGCGCTCGCCTGGCTCGGCTCGGTGTTCGGCCAGCGGGTCACCCCGGTGGGCGTCGACAGCTTCGGCCAATCGGGCAGCATCGCCGACCTCTACGACGTGTTCGACATGCTCCCCGACCAGCTGGCGAACGCGGCGCTGGTCGCCCTCGACTGAACCCTGGGTCGTCGACACGTGGCCCGGCGCGGGTGCGGTGCGTAGGCTGGCCGGATGACCGTGACCGAAAATGGCGTCCGCACGATCGACGGGGTCGAGCTCACCCCCAAGGCCGTGCACATCGATCTGCCCGCACCGTTCGCCACCGTCGAGGAGGAGCGGTTGCACCGCAAGCAGAAGCTCGCCGGTGCGCTGCGCATCTTCGGCCGGGTGGGCTTCGGCGAGGGCGTCGCCGGGCACATCACCGTGCGCGATCCCGAGTTCCCCGAGTGCTTCTGGGTGAACCCCTTCGCGATGAGCTTCCGCCACGTGAGGGTGAGCGACCTCATCCTCGTCGACCACGACGGCAACGTCGTCTACGGCTCGCGTCCGGTGAACCGTGCGGCGTTCATCATCCACGCCGCCATCCACTCGGCCCGGCCCGATGTGGTGGCCGCGGCGCACAGCCACAGCGTGCACGGCAAGGCGTTCAGCTCGCTCGGCATCCCGCTCGATCCCATCACGCAGGACTCGTGCATCTTCTACGACGACCACACCGTCATCTCCGCCAAGGGCGGCAAGGTGGTGTTCGACATCGACGACGGCAAGGAGCTGGCCACCTACTTCACGAAGGGCAAGGCGGCCATCCACCAGAACCACGGGTTGTTCACCGTGGGCGGTTCGGTCGACGAGGCGGCGTTCTGGTTCCTGAGCATGGACCGCAGCTGCCAGGCGCAACTGCTGGCGATGGCGGCGGGCACGCCGAAGCTCGTCAGCCACGACGACGCCGTGTACACCCGCGAGAACACGGCCTCGCCCATCGCCGGCTGGCTGAGCTT
This sequence comes from Acidimicrobiaceae bacterium, assembly GCA_003154135.1. Classification (GTDB taxonomy): domain Bacteria; phylum Actinomycetota; class Acidimicrobiia; order Acidimicrobiales; family Ilumatobacteraceae; genus UBA668. Next base: position 537 of record PMCN01000217.1, on the reverse strand, counting down.
CCAGCCGCTGTGGAACGAGATCTGCCGCACCGACCCCGATCTGTTCGACTGACCCCGCCGGCTCCCCGCCGGCCGCCCGTGCGCTCCCCGAGTCAGTTCTCCCGCACCGCGTCGCCCGAGGCGCTCTTCGTCATCTCCGGCATCTCGCAGTACACCGGCGCCGTCATCGCCGTGCGCCTGTTCGACGACGTGCCGCCGGCCACCGTCGCCGTGTTCCGCGTGCTGCTCGGAGCGCTACCGATCCTCGCCATCTCGTGGCGGTCGCAGCGACGGTGGACCCGCGCCGATCTCGGCGCCGCCGCGTTCTTCGGCGTGGCGACAGCCACGATGAACCTGTTCTTCTACCTCGCCATCAACCGCTTGCCGCTGGGCAAGAGCGTGGTGATCGAGTTCATCGGACCCATCGCCGTCGCGGCTGCGTTCACGCGCACCCGGCGCAACACGGTGGCGCTCGTGCTCGCCGTCGCCGGCGTGGCCATCCTTTCGGGCGTCGAGATCGGCGGCGACCCGCTGGGCATCGCGTTCATCTTCTGCGCG
>PMCN01000060.1 GCA_003154135.1 Acidimicrobiaceae bacterium | reverse complement strand
GTCGTGGTAGCCGTTGCGCTCCCAGAAGCCGGGCTCGTCGTGGTCGAGGATGGTCAGGCCGCTCACCCACTTCGCGCTCTTCCAGAAGTAGAGGTGCGGAACCACGATGCGCACCGGGCCGCCATGGATGGGCTCGATCTCCTCACCCTCGAACGCATAGGCCACGATGGCCTCGTCGGTGGTGATGTCGGCGAGGGGCAGGTTGGTGGTGTAGCCGTACTCGGCGTGCTCGACGACGTGCGACGCCCCCGCTTTCAGGCCGGCGCGCGCGAGCAGGTCGCGCACGCGCACGCCGGTCCAGCTCGTGTCGAACTTGCTCCACTTCGTGACGCAGTGGATGTCGAAGGTGAGCGTCACCGACGGCATCGCCTTCAACTCGTCGAGGCCGATGCTGAACGGCTGGTCGACCAGTCCGGTGATGGTGAGATCCCACTCGCCGTGACCCGACCCACCCTGGGCNNGGGGGCAGGCGCTCGGGCGCATACCCCTTGGCGATGAGTTCCTGCCGGTTGCGATCGAAGAAGCCCATCCGCACATTGTGCCGTCCGCGTACCGATCTCACGACACGCGTAAGGTGGACGCCGATGTCGATGCCTCCTCCGCCGCCGCCCAACATGGGTCCTCCGCCCGACAACAACGGTCAGTCGCCGTTCCCCAGCAGCCCGCCGCCGGCGTACGGCGCACCGCCGCCGCCGAACTACATGGCGCCGCCACCCGGCTACGTGGCGTACGGCGGGTACGGTGCGTACGGACTCGGCCCCACGCAACGCATCGGCGGCCTCACCAAGTGGCTCATCGGACTGATGATCGCATCGCTGGCCGCGCAGGCGATTTCACTGGTCCTGCAGTTGGCGCTGCGCAGCGCCGCGCAGGACTACGTGAACAACACGCTCACCTCGAGCCAGTTCACCAACAAGGCCGCTACCTACGTGCTGGTGGCCGTGCTGCTCGTGTTCGTAGGCCTCGCGCAACTGGTCCTCCTCATCATCTGGACGTTCCGCATGGCGAAGAACATGCGGTCGCTGGGCCGCGTTCCGCAGACCTTCTCCCCCGGTTGGACCATCGCGATCAACATCCTCGGCGGGTGCACGCTCGGCATCGCGAACTTCTTCATGTGGAGCGAGATCTGGAAGGGCAGCGATCCCGACACGGCCGTCGGCGACCCCACCTGGAAGCAGCGCAGCGTCGGCGCGGTGGTGATGGCCTACCTCGTGCTCACGCTCGCCAGCGTCGCGGCGGGATTCGGTCTCGGCGTGGGCAACGCCGTGTTCTCGTTCCGCTCCGGCAGCAACAACACCGTCGCCACCAACCTCTCCGACAAGTTCGGTCTCGTCGTGGTCGTGGGCATCATCCAGCTCGCCACGTTGGTCGTCTTCCTCCAGCTCGTCCGGCAGTTGTCCGCACGACACATGCGGGCCACCAAAGAAGTCGCATGATCTACCTGGTCCGCCATGCCAAGGCGGGCAGTCGCAGCGACTGGGTGGGCGACGATCGCCTGCGACCGCTGTCGAACAAGGGGTTCCGCCAGTCCGAGCTGCTCGCCGAACGTCTCGCGCCTGTGTCCACCGGCCCGGTGGTGAGCAGCCCGTACCTGCGCTGCGTGCAGACCCTCGAGCCGCTCGCGACGAGGCTGGGCACGACCGTGCAGCACGATGAACGCCTCGCCGAGAACACCGGCTTCGAGGGCGCGCTGGCATTGCTGGCCGANNGCCAGCGTGTGGGTGCTCACCCGCACCGAGGGCGTGGTGGTGCAGGCCACCGCCTGGCCGCCGCCCGACGCCTGACGCCCTGACACTCCCGGGCTGCGCTCGCCGCCCGCATCAATGATCAGCGGCACTGGTTCGTGCTCGAGCCGATGTGGAAGCAGCTGTTGGGGTCGTTGGCGATCGCCACCCAGATGACGATGCACACCAGCACCAGCAGGATGCCCACCACGACGCCGGTGATGGCCATGCCACGTCCGCGCGCCTTGCCGTCCTTGGTCGCGCTGAGACCGACGAAGCCGAAGATCATCCCCAGCAACCCGGGCACCTGGATGAACCAGAAGCACGGGATGATCCCGACCAGACTGAGCACCATGCCGGCGATGGCCATGCCCGAGTTCCTAGGCCCGATCGGCGCGCCGCCGTACGGAAGGTAGCCGGGCGGCGGTTGATAGCCGGGCGGCGGCTGTTGATAGCCGGGGAACTGATAGCCACCCTGCGGCGATGGTGGGACGCCGGGCTGCTGACCGGGCGGTGGGGGGAACCCGGGCGGGCCGTTGGGGTTGTCGGGCGGCGACATGCTCACGGCCGTGACGCTAGTGGGCGGCCGGCGAGCACCACGCAACCCTCAGCCGAGCGAGTCGAGCATCGATTGGATCGTCGGCACCATGTCGGCGGGGGGGTTGTCGGCCAGACAGGTGGTGCCCTCGAGCTTCGCGGTGACCACGTCGGGCGTGGCGAGGAAGGTGCCGGTGGCCACGGCGAGCAGGCAGTGCGGATCGGCGTAGGTGGCATCGAGGGCCGCCGCCGACTTCAACAACTCGACCCCCTGCGCGATCTGGCTCTGGTTCTTGAGCTGCTGACCGTTGAGCACGACCAGCCATGCCGAGTACGTGCGCGCCTCCACGTTGCCGGGCTCGATCTTCAGGGCCTGCTGATAGGCCGTCGCAGCAGAGACCGGATCGGTGTTGAGTGCCGCCCGCGCTTGCGCGAGCAGCTGGGTCACCTTGTCCTGCGGCTGGCCGCCGGTGATGGTCTGCCCGGGCAGCCGCTGACCGGCGTAGCTGCGCACGGCGAGACCCAGCGCGGCCGCCACCAGCAGGGTGGCGGCGGGCACGAGCGCACGACGCCACATGGGCCGCTGCGGCCGCTGCACCAACGAGCTACGTCCGTCATCGATCTCGCGCAGCACCGCTGCGGCGCGAGCCACGTAGCCGTCGCGCAAGGTCTGGAAGTCGTGCTCGTCGACGTCGCCGACCGCGTGCTCGCGCTCGATGTCGCGGATGCTCGCGAGGAGGAACGTGCGCTCCTCCTCCAGCTCCGCCAACCGGTCGGGGTTCACCTGCCGCCGTCCTCGTCACCCGGCGGGTCGGGCGGTGTGGCACCCGGGTCGGGCACCTCGTCGTCGGCGGCGAGCGCCTTCTGCACCAGCGCGCGGTCGGCGTCGTCGGGCACCGTGTCGATGTTGGCCTTCCATCGCCTGAACGCGAAGAACAGGCCCACGCACGCGCACACCAGCGCCGCNNGTGCGGGCACCGAACTGCTGCACGATGTAGGCGATGATCTCGTCGTCGGTGGCGTCGGTCTGCGTCACCTGCGTGCGCACCTCCGAGCGGATGGCCGCCGACGCGTCGTTGGCCGACTCGTACACCGACTCGCCGTCGCACACCGGGCAGGCGAGGCGCCTGGTGATGCTCTCGACGCGCTGCTCGGGCGTGCGCGGGCCGCTGTCGCGCGTGGTGCCGACGGCGAGGAAGCCCGCCACCACGAACATCAGCAGCACCCAACCCGGCCACTTCTTCAACGACGATGTGCGGCTCATGCCCCGACCTTGAACGCATCTCGTAGCTGTTGCACCAACTGCGACAACGTGGTGGCGTCGATCTGGCCGGCCCATCGCAACCGCACCACCCCATTGGGGTCGATGATGAACGTCTCGGGCACCTGTGCCACGCCGAACGCGACGTTGATGTTGCCGTTGTCGTCGCGGATGATCGGCCACGTGCCACCGTTGGTGAGGAAGAACCCCTTCACGTCCTCGAGGCTGTCGCTGTACTGCAGCACCGTGTAGAACTCGGCTCCCTCGGCGCCGAACGACTGCTGCTGCTGGACGAACTTGGCGAGCTCGGGGTGCTCGGCGCGGCAGGGCGCGCACGTGGAGTTGAAGAAGTTGAGCACCACCCAACTGCCCTTGCGACGGGCGAGGTCGAACGTCGCGCCGTCGAGCGTGGTGCTGCGCACGGCGGGCTCGGGCCGGCCGAGCAGCGGGCTGTCGATGACGCCGAGCTTGTCGACGGTGCCCGACTTGCTGGTGGCCAGCACCCAGAACAGTGCGCCCAGCAGAGCCGCCACGGAGAACGCGATGATCGGGGCGATGCGCCGCTTCTTGGGCTCAGACATCGGCCGGCTCTGCGTCGGGGTCGGCGACGGGCTCGTCGAGGGTGATGGGCGCCGACACCGGATCGGTGGGCTTGCGGCGGAACTTGCCGGGGAACGCGGCCAGCAACGTGCCCACGGCGCACATGAGCCCGCCGATCCACAGCCACACCATGAGCGGCTTGAGGAAGATCTTCAGCTTGGCCACGCCGGTCGACGGCTTCGAACCGCTCTCCAGCGTGAGGTAGATGTCGCCGGTGAGCCCGGTCTTCACGCTGGGCGTCGCCACGTCGATGCCCTGTTGGGTGAACTTGGTGATGGCCGGCGCGTACTGCGCACCGCCGTCGACGGCGACGAGCGCCTTGATGCCCACCGACCGGTCGTTCTTGAAGTCGACGACGTCGTCGAGGCGGAACGTGTGGCCCTCGAAGTGCACCGTGTCGCCCTTGTTCATCGTGAACTCGCCCGAGCGCGTGTAGGCGTTGCTGGCTGCCAGCGCGACCGCGATGAGGATGATGCCGAGGTGCACCACCATGCCGCCGTTGGTGCGACCGAGCAACCCGCGGTAGCCCTGGCGACGCGTGGCCAGGAAGAGCTGACGGATGGCGGAACCACCGGCGAACCCGGCGAGCGTGAAGGCCAGCAGCGGTGCGAAGCCCGTGGCACCCACGACCACCGAGACGACGAGCGTGCCCGCGCCGCACCACGCCGGCCAGAACAGCCGATCGCGGAGCAGCTCGGTGCCGGCCTTGCGCCATGGCAGCACCGGTGCGATCGCCATCAGGAACAGGAGCGTCAGCCCGATCGGCTCCGCCATCGTGTCGAAGAACGGCGAGCCGACGGCGATCTTGCGGTTGTCCTTCGCCTCGACGATGAGCGGGAACACGGTGCCCAGCAGCACGACGAATGCGAACAGGGCGAAGATGACGTTGTTGGCCAGGAACGCGCCTTCACGGGAGATGGGCGAATCGATGGCACCGGGCGAGCGCAGCCGATCGCCGCGCCACGCAATGAGGCCCAGCGACACGAGCACGACCACGCCGAACGCGCCGAGGAGGTAGGGCCCGATGGTGCTGTCGCTGAAGGCGTGCACGCTGTTGACGACGCCGCTGCGTGTGAGGAACGTGCCCAGGATCGTGAGCGAGAACGTGGCCACGAGCAGGCTGAGGTTCCACACGCGCAGCATGCCGCGGCGCTCCTGGANNAGCACCTCGTAGCTCCACCAGCTGCCCAGCACGATGCCGACGGTGAGGAAGCCCCAGGCGAAGAGCGCCCAGCGACGGGTCTCGATGAGCCAACCCTCACCCACACGGCCGGTGACGAGCGCACCGATCGCGAACGCGAACGGCACGGTGAAGCC
>PMCN01000275.1 GCA_003154135.1 Acidimicrobiaceae bacterium | reverse complement strand
CGAGTGCTCACTCGCACCCCGGGGTGCGAGTGCCCACTCGGGTCCGGTCAGCGCGGCCGACCGAGGACGCTGCCGCCGTCGACCGCGACCACCTGACCCGTCACCTGCGCAGCGCGCGACGAGCACAGGAAGCTCACCGTGTCGGCGATCTGCGCGGGCGTCTGCTCGCTGGCCATCGGCACCGCGGCGCCCACCATCTGCTCGAACATCGCCCGGGGCAGCATCTGCTCCCACAGCCTCGTGTAGATGAAGCCCGGTGCGACGGCGTTGACCCGCACGCCAGCAGGAGCAAGGGCCAGGGCCATGCACTTGGTCCAGTGGATGAGGCCCGCCTTCGCCGCCGCATAGGCAAACAGCGCGTTCGGCATGAGCCCCGCGATGGAGGCGGTGTTGCAGATGGCACTGCCGCTCCCCATGCCCGGTCCGACCACGCTGGTGACGAGATGCGCACTCGAGAGGTTGAGATCGACCGATTCGCGCCACATGTCGACCGGGCCGAAGGGGTCGAACGGCATGCCGTCGGTGCGTTCCGGATGAGCCTTGCCACCGCCGGCGTTGTTGACGAGCACACATGCCTGCTCGCCGAGTGACTCGACCACGGCGCGGACCTGTTCGACGTCGGTGACGTCGCATCGGTGCAAGGAGACGTTCGAGCGCGGTTCGGTGCCCTCCACGTCGAGGTCGAATGCGGCGACGTGGTCGGCCACGCCGTCGGCGATCAGTGCGTCGACGATCGCCGCGCCGATGCCGCGAGCGCCGCCGGTGACGATTGCGAGTCCAGACATGGCTACGACCCTATGTGCACCCGAGTGCTCACTCGCCACCCGGGGTGCGAGTGGGCACTCGGGTGGGGCTGTGGCACTCGGGTGGCGCCCACACACTCGGGTGGGGCCGGCCCACTCGGGTGGCGCCGACCTACTCGCACCGGGGTCAGGTGGGGCGGAACGACTGGGTGGCGGCGGGGGCGTACGGGGCGGTGGGGTCGGGGTCGGCGAGGAGGCTCATCGGGCTGCGGCCGCCGTCGACGTACCCGAGGGCGTAGGCGCCGGGCTCGTAGCCCAGCAGGCGCTGGATGCGCTCGGGCATCGCGCGCACCTCGTCGAGCGAGTAGGTGAGGTACTGGTTCTCCTCCTGGCGGAGCCAGCCGAGCACGTAGTCGATGTTGACGCCGATGCGCACGTCGGCCGAGTGGTTGGCGCCGCCGCCGTGCACGGTGGACCCGAGGTACAGCACCACCGAGCCGCGCGGCATCTCCGCGGGCACCGTGTGCTCCGGACCGAACTCGCGTCCATCGAGCGACAGGTGGCTGTCGGGCACGACGCGCGTGGCGCCGTTGGATTCGGCGAAGTCGGTGAGCGCCCAGATGGTGGCAACCTCGACGTGCACGTCGTTGGGGAACGGGAAGAAGTCGAAGCACCAGTGATCGCGGTGGATGTACTGCGCCGGCGAACCTGGCCCGATGGCGATCGACTGCGTCAGGTGGAGCTGGAACGTGGTCTTCTTCGGCCAGAGCACACGGTCGACCACCTCCAGCACCAGCGGGTGCGCCACCATCGCCGCGCTCGACGGACAGCGGGTGAGGAGTCCACCGGTTCGGCGGGTGTGCAGCCCGGAGAAGTCGTCGCCACCGGGCGGCGTGGCATCGAGCCACGGTTGCAGCTCGGCTGCGACTGCGTCGCACAGCGACTCCTCGGCGAGGCACTCGATGACCGCCACGCCGTGTTCGTGGAGCGCGGCGATGACGTCGTCGGCGGTGCAGTCGGCGGCGAAGCGGGGGATCTCGACGGTGTGCATGGTGCGTTTCTAGCTTCCCCCACCGGCCGTGTCGCATGCGGCGGGCGCGGCGACGGTACGGTGCGGGCCGACGGCCGGTTCTGGGAGGGGCGCATCGATGCGAGCACTGCGAACGATGTGGGACGACGGGCGCACCGCGATCGGGGCGTGGCTGCTCCTGCGTGAACCGTTGCTCGCCGAGGAGGCGTCGAAGGCCGGTTACGACTGGGTGTGCATCGACCTGCAGCACGGCATGGTGGGCTTCGAGCACCTCGATGCGATGCTGGCCGCGACGTCGTTGGGTACCGCTGCGCCGTTGGTGCGGGTGCCGTGGAACGACACGTGGATGATCAACCGGGCCCTCGACGCGGGCGCGCTGGGCGTGATCGTGCCGATGGTCAACACCGCCGAGGAGGCCGCCCGCGCCGTGGCCGCCTGCCGCTACGCGCCTGCGGGTCACCGCAGCATCGGCCCCACCGCGGCAGGCGTGCGGCACGGTGCGGGCTACGTGGCCGACGCCAACGCCGACGTGCTGTGCATCGTGATGATCGAGACCGCGCAGGCCGTCGACAACATCGACGCGATCGTCGCCGTGCCCGGCGTGGATGCCGTGTACATCGGGCCGTCCGACCTGTCGCTCACCTTGGGCATCGAGCCGCGCATGGATCAGACCGCGCCTTCGTTCCGTGATGCACTCGCCACGGTGGCCGCTGCGTGCACGCGGGCCGGCGTGGTGGCCGGCGTGCACGCCGATGCCTCGCTGGTCGGCGAGCGTCACGCCGCTGGGTTCCGCATGATCAACGCTGGCTTCGACCTCCGCCCGGTGAGTGTGGCCCTGCACGCCGATCTTGCGACGGCGCGAGCCGCCACCGGCTGAGGCCCGGGCGCCGCGCCTACAGTTCGTGCTCGGCGAGCTCGCGGAACTCGTCGGGCACGCCTCGGTGCGACAGTGCGACGGAGGCGTAGCCAACGGCATCGCGACCGAACCGACGGCGCACGTCGTCGATCGAGTGATCGAGTGCCCAGCGCGTGGCTTCGACATCGACGGCCACGGCGCCGCTGGTGTGCTGGTCGAGCTGCAGTTCGAGCTGCACCGCCGCCTGGTCGACGAGGTTGGAGACCGAGATGGCGAGCAGCGACAGTTGCACCGGCTCGGTCTGCTGCGCGAGCGCGCCCCACACGAGCCGCTCGGCGATCTCGGTGAGCGTGAGCGTGCTCGACACCGGTGAGCGGCCGGTGTGCGAGCGGGTGATGGAACGCAAGGGGGCGAAGCGGATGCGCACCGTGACCGTGCGCCCGGCACGTTGCTTGGCGCGCAGACGACCACCCACGCGGTCGGCCAGGTGACCGAGCGTCTGGCGCACGAACTCGGGTTCGGGTTCGCGGCGGCCGAACGCCGATTGCGCGCCCACCGACCCGGATCGGCCTCCGGGCGTGACCTTGCGGTGGTCGAGGTTGGCGGCCAGCGCGCTGGTCTTGGAGCCCAGGGCGCGCCCGAGGAGCGACTGCAGCGCGTCGCCCGGCGCGGCGGCGAGCTGGGCGATGGTGTGGATGCCCTTCTCGGCCAGCTTCTGCTGGGTGACCGGCCCGACGCCCCAGATGAGGCTGACCGGCAACGGGTCGAGGAACTCGCGCTCGCGATCGGGTGGCACCACCACCAGTCCATCGGGCTTGGCCACCTGCGAGGCGATCTTGGCGAGGTGCTTCGTGCGCGCGGCTCCGACCGAGATGGGCAGGCCCACCTCGGCGCGCACGCGCTCGCGGATGCGGGTGGCGATGTGCTCGGGTGGCCCGAAGAGGTGCACGGACCCGCTGACGTCGAGGAACGCCTCGTCGATGGAGATGCGCTGGACCAGTGGCGTGAAGTCGCCGAGTATCGACATCACCTCGTCGGCCAAGCGCTGGTAGTCGCGGAAGTGCCCGCTCACGAACGTGAGGTGGGGGCACAGCTGCTTCGCCCGCCATCCCGACATGCCGCCCTGCACCCCGAAGCGCTTCGCCTCGTACGAGGCAGCGAGCACCACGCCGCCGCCGACGGCGATGGGCACGCCGCGCAAATCGGGCTGCAGCAGTTGCTCGACGGACGCATAGAACGCGTCGAGGTCGGCGTGGAGGATGGTGGGACCGGCGGCCACCCCGGCAGTCTAGGCGAACATGTGTTCGTCACTCAAGAGTGTTCGGCGCGCACGGTGGCAGCAGCCGGCGTGAGCCCTGTGGCCGCCGCGTGCCCGCCGAACTCGAGGCGCAGCGCGGCGGCGAGCACGAACGGCACGTCGGCCGGCGACCGGAACAGCACGTGGCGCGCGTTCCACTGGGGGCGGAACTTGGCGTTGAAGCGGTAGAGCGATTCGACGTTGATGAAGCGGTCGAGGAGGTGGACGACCCCGCGCATCACCCGGCCGGGAACGGTGGGCTCGGCCTCGAAGAGCGTGCGGAACGCGGCGAAGTTGAGCGACACCTCGTCGATGCCTGCGTCGTCGGCCCACGCGATGGCCTCGACGATGAGTCGCTCGTTGACGCCGTTGGGCGCGGCCCGGCGACGTGGCATCACGTCGAGGCTGAGGCCCGTGCCGTCGCCGCCGCGCAGGTAGCGCTGGAACCCGACGGGCTGCCCGTCGTGGTGCGCGACGACGAGCAGCGCGTCGCTGTGCGTGCCGTCGAGCAGGTGGTCGAGGGTCATCGAGAAGCCGCGTTCGCCGTGCCCACGCTGCCAGTCGTGCACCACTTCGCCGAGCTGTCGACGAAGCGCGCCGTCGAGTGAACCCTCGTGGTGCATCGTGACGGTGACTCCGGAGTTGCGCGTGCGCTGCACCGCCTGACGGACGTTGCGCATGGGCGGCGTGTCGAGTCGGAACGGGTGCACGGGGACGACCACTTCGTCGCCGATGCAGAGCCCGTGCATGCCCAGCTGACGTGTGAGTTCGCGCACGTGGGTGGTGGCACCGATCATCGCTGGACGCCAGCCGCGCTCGTCGCACCGTCGCACCCAGGCGGCAAGTGCATCGGCGTGGGCGTCGGCCGCGCCGGCGGGCCCGGGTCCGGCGACGCACACCCCGAACGCCACCCGGTAGCCCACCACCGCGCGGCCGTCGGCCGACCACACGTACCGCTTGTCGTGCCGGCCCGTGAACGGCGCCATCAGGTCGCTGCCGGCGCCGGCGCACGCGCGGGCGACGCGCCGGCGTTCGTCGGCGTCGGGTTCGGGTACATCGGGTTGCGGACCCACAGCGATGGCCAGCGCGGCGAGTGCGACCAGCGCGGTTGCCAACGGCAGCAGCGCACTGATGGCGTGCGCCACCGGCGCACTGTCGCTCCACGCGGTGGCACCACCGAGCATCCGGCGCAGCGCATCGGCCAGCACGTCGGTGGGCGACGGACGAGGTGCCGACGTGGGCGGGCCGGCGACCATCACCGTGGCGATGCCGACCACGAGCACGAGCCCGCCGCCGGCAGCCCCGAACCGTGCGCCTGCTGCGAGGCGCTCGCGGGTGAGCGAGCGGTGCCGGCGGACACCGCGGCCCAGCAGCACGAGTGCGGCACCCCCGACCAGTGCTGCACCGCGAGGGTGAGCCACGACCGCGATGACCAGGCCCGCCCACTGCAGCACGGCGGCCGCCAGGCGCGACGTGGGCCACCGCGCGGCCGACGACTGCTGCGGTGTGTCGTTCACGCCTCGGACCCACCTTCGCGCGCGGTCATGCTGGCATCGTCTCACGACGGGCGGCCGCCCTCAAGCACATCGGTGGTCACCGTCGAGGCTCTCGAGCTCGTACATCGGCGCACTTTCGTGCTTCACCCACAGGCCGGCGCCCGCCTGCTGGAAGTGCGGTCGAAGGTGCGTGCGGTACCACTCACCCGTGCGCCGGTAGACGTGCATGTCGGTGAGGTCGGCGTCGACGGTGTGCTGGAGGTCGTTCGCCGTGGGGAGCTCGAGGTAGAGCACGTGCCGCGTGCCGGTCGCCAGGTGGTCGATGGCGCGCTCGATGCGCTCGTCGTCGACGTACTGCAGGACGCTGTGGCACACGACGAGGTCGAACGGGTGCGGTGGCCGCCAGTCGGCGATGTCGCGGCGGTCGTGACCCCAGGTGGCGCAGGCATGCTCGCTCACGTCGACCGACACCACAGCCACTTCGGGATGGTGCGCCCGGTACCAGTCGCGCCACATGCCCATGCCGGCGCCGACGTCGAGCACGGTGCGCACCGGCACGCCCCACCATGCGGCCATCTCGTGGACGGCTGTGGCGAGGTGGCCGATGCGCACCGGGTCGTGCGCGCCTCCTTCGCCGTAGAACCGTTGGTAGTAGCCCTCGTCGAACCGGTCGGGATGGTGCGGTGGCAGTTCGGTCGGCATCCTAAGTGGCCTACACGAAACCTTGCACCGGCTGCGGGGTGTATGGCTCCTCGAGGCGGCGGGCCTCGTCGTCGGTGAGGGCGAGGTCGAGCGACGCGAGCGCGTCGTCGAGGTGCTGCGGTTTGGTGGCGCCCACGATCGGCGCCGTGACCGCAGGATGGCGGCTCACCCACGCCAACGCGACCTGCGCGCGGGTGACGCCGCGCTCGGCTGCGATGTCGGCCACACGGCGCACGATCTCGCGGTCGGCCGTGCCGTACAAGGTCTTGCCGAACTCGTCGGTCTCGGCCCGGGCGGTGCTGGTGTCGGGGTCGCGGGTGAGCATGCCGCGTGCGAGCGGGCTCCACGGGATGACCCCGATGCCCTGGTCGCGGCAGAGCGGCAGCATCTCGCGCTCCTCCTCNNGAACTGCCACGCCCACATCGACGACGCGCCGATGTAGAGGGCCTTGCCCGCCTTCACCACGTCGTGCAGCGCCGCCATCGTCTCCTCGATGGGCGTGCGCGGATCCCACCGGTGGATCTGGTAGAGGTCGACGTAGTCGGTGCCGAGCCGGCGCAGGCTGGCGTCGATCTCGAACATGATGGCCCTGCGCGACAGGCCCGAGCCGTTGGGCTTGCGGCGCATCATGCCGTGCACCTTGGTGGCCAGCACCACCTCGTCGCGGCGGGCGAAGTCGGCGAGGGCTCGGCCGACGATCTCCTCGCTGGTGCCGTCGGAGTACACGTTGGCGGTGTCGAAGAAGTTGACCCCGGCCTCGACGGCGCGGCGGATGAAGGGCCGGCTCTGCTCCTCGTCGAGCGTCCAGCTGTGGCCGCCGCGGTCGGGAATGCCGTAGCTCATGCAGCCGAGGCACACCCGAGACACGTCGAGGCCGGTGGTACCGAGCTTGATGTACTTCATGGCCTCGACCTTATGCGCGTGCGGCGGTCACAGGGGATTGGGAGATCCCGCTTCGACGGCGCGGTCAAACGACGGTGCCGGCGGGCAGCGTCGCCGGATCGAACAGTGCGATGAAGTCCTTCTTGTCGCCCGTGAGCGATCGATCGGGCGCTCGCATGTGCGAGTCGAGCAGCGTGCCGGAGCGGTTGCCGGTGCCGAAGCCGGAGAACCACGCGAACTGGGGGTAGCCGCCGTTGATGTCGAGCTCCATGCCGAGCCGGCATCCCATTGCGGCCAGTTCGTCGGCGAACGGGCGCACGTCGATCTTGCCCATCGAGACGTACATCAGCCGGCCATCGGTGCGGGTGCAGATGGCCGAGCGCTCGGTGACCCACACGTTGTGCAGGTCGTTGCCCCAGTAGGTGCCGGGGTACTGGTCGATCGACACCTGCCCCTGGTCGACCATCGGGGGCAGGTTCTGGCGCAGCGACACCCATGAGCCGTCGTTGGTGAGGTCGCGGCCGTACACACCCACCACCAGCCTGCCGTCGGCACGCACGGCGAGCGTTGCCTGGCCGTCGAGGAGCGGCTTGATCACCGTGCCCTCCGTGAAGTAGCCGCCGTGGATGTGCTTGAACAGGAAGCCGCCGTTGAACGTGGCCACCAGTGACGGCACCGCGGCCGCCGGCACGCGGTCGCCGTTGTGCCACGGTCCGCCTCCCGGCAGCAACGTGCCGTTGAACAGTGCCGCGTGCAGCCGTGTCGGGTCGAACACCGCCGCCGACACCGTGACGGGAGCGCCGACCGCAGGCAGTTGGAACGACGCCGACCACACGACTGGTGCACCCGAGGCCGTGGCCACCGGCGTCCACGGCGCCGTCTGGTCGAGTGGCACACCCGTGAGCGCGGCCGGGCCACCGGGCGGCACCACCACATCGGTGCCGTTGCGCGTCGTTGGGGAGAGGGTTGGGGACAGGGTTGGGGACAGAGTTGGCGAGTGCGTTGGCGAGTGCGTCGGCGTGAGACCGGGGGAGGCGCCAGGGGACGTCGCTGGGGGCGCGCCGCCGGCATCGGTGCCCGGGGTGCGGCCCGATGTCGTGGCACCCGCGCTGCACGCCGTCACGAGCAACGTCCCGACGCACAGACACGTCCGTGCCACCACCGTCGCGGTCCTCATGTTGCTGTCTCCTCCGGCACCGATGCGCTTGGGCGTATGTCGCCATGGCGGTGCCGCCCGTCGGCAAATGTGGCACCGGCCGTCGGCCGCGAACCGTCAGCGGGGCCACTTCTCACCAACGTCTTACCCACCCCCGCTGCGCCGCGGAGGATGCGTCGCGAGCAGACTCGCTGCCATCGCTAGCAGGAGGTCAACGCAATGCCCCGACTCCGACAGGTCGCACGCGCCGACACCGACGATGCGCTGGTGCTGCAGATGTACCAGCAGCTGTTCGGCGACCGCGACCCGGTTGCGCAGCCGGGTACCGACACCGGCACCCCCGGCGATTGGTGGACCGTGTTCGCACTGGTCCCCGACGTGCTCCGCCACGCCGTGCAGGGCTTCGGCCTGTACCGCAGCCCGCGACGGCTGCTGTCGCCAGTGCTGCGCGAACTGGGCCAGACCCGTGCCGGGTGGACGCGGGGGAGCCAGTTCGTGTTCTCGCAGCACTGCAAGTCGTGCCGCGCTCTCGGCATGAGCGAGGCGCGGATCGCGGCGATTCCCGCGTGGTCGAGCTGCGACCTGTTCTCGCCGGTGGAGCGGGCCGTGCTCGCGTACACCGACTGCCTGGTGCTCGACGGCGGTCGAGTGCCCGACGCACTGTTCGACGCGCTGCACCAGCACCTCAGCGACGAGGAGATCCTCGAGCTGACCTACATCACCGCGATGTACGAAATGCACGCCACGATGAGTCGTGCCCTGCGCCTCGAGTTCGACGACCGCGACGAGCCGATCGTGGAGGTCGCCGCGCCCGAGGGCTTCGTGTCGTTCGACGTCGGCAGTGCGATCGCTGCGCGCGACGACGCCTGACTGGCACCCGACTGTGAGGGTGCGCGTGCGCCGACGGTCGATCGGGCCCGACTTCCGGCTGGTCTGGCTGGCTGTCCTCGTGTCGAGCACTGGCGACGGCATGTTCATCACCGCCTTCCCGTTGCTCGCGGCGACGCTGACGCGCGATCCGTTGCTCATCGCCGGTGTCACCATCGCGTTGCGCCTGCCGTGGCTGCTGCTGTCGTTGATCACCGGCGCGGTTGCCGACCGGATGGACCGCAGGCGGCTGATGATCGGCGCCGACATCGTGCGCTTCCTCATCGTCGGGGTGCTCGGCGTGTGCCTCGTGGCCGGCGCCGTCAGCATCTGGCTGCTCTATGCGTGCGCGTTCCTGCTCGGCACCGGCGAGACGCTCCACGTGAACTCGGGTCAGGCGCTGCTGCCGGCCATCGTCGAACCGGCCGACCTGTTGCAGGCCAATGCCCGGTTCGGGAGTGCGCAGATCGCTGCGGCCCAGTTCGTCGGCCCGCCGCTCGGCGTCGTGGCCTTCAACGCGGCGTCGTCGGTGCCGTTCCTCGCCGATGCCGTCTCGTTCGCCGGGTCGGCGGCGCTCATCGCCGCCTTGCCCGACGTGCACGCGATGGAGCGGCCGACGACCCGCTTTCGCGACGACGTGCTCGAGGGACTTCGCTTCACGTGGCGGAACCGTGCGGTGCGCCGCATCACAGCCATCCTGGCAGTCATCAACTTCTTCTACTTCGCAGCCACGTCGTTGCTCGTGCTCTACAACCAGCAGCGGCTGCACGGCGGATCGTTCACCTACTCGGCCCTCTTCGTCGGTGCCGCGACGGGCACCGTGCTCACCCGGTTCCTGGTGTCGCCGCTGGTGGTTCGCTTCGGCCGGGTGCACACGATGGCGCTGTCGTTCTGGGCGTGGACCCTCGCGATCGTGGGGCTCGCGCTCACCACCACGCCCTGGGTCGCAGTGAGCATGTACTTCCTGCTCGGCACGGGCACAGGGCTGTGGCTGGCGCTGAACACGACGATCCGGCAGCAGATCACGCCCACCCGCCTGCTGGGGCGCATGAACGCGGCATACCGGGCGGTGTCGTGGGGTGTGGTGCCCTTCGGCGCGGCCTTCGGTGGGCTGACGGCGAAGTGGTTCGGACTGCTCACCCCGTTCGTCATCGCCGGCGTGGCGATGCTGCCGATTGCGCTGTTCGCGAGGCGCATCCTGCGACCCGTGACCGAAGCACTGGCGAGCGAGTCGATGGTCGAACGATCGTTAGCCTGACCACCGTGCGCAAGCTCTTCACCGACGATCATCAGGCCTTCCGCGACTCGTTCGCGGCGTTCGTCGCCAAGGAGATGACACCGCACTACGCACAGTGGGAGCACGACGGCATCGCGCCGCGCGAGCTCTATCGCTCGGCGGGCCAGTTCGGCTTCCTGGGCATGGCCGTGCCCGAGCAGTACGGCGGCGGAGGCACCAAGGACTTCCGCTTCAACATGGTGCTGGCCGAGGAGCTGGCCGCCGCGGGCATCGGTGGCGCCGGCCTCGGGCTCACCCTGCACAACGACATCACCACCCCGTACTTCATCGAGTACTGCAACCCCGAGCAGGCGCAGCGGTGGCTGCCCGGCATCGCGTCGGGCGAGCTCATCACCGCCATCGCGATGACCGAACCGGGCACCGGCAGCGACCTGGCCGGCATCGCCACCACGGCGGTGCTCGACGGCGACGAGTACGTGCTGAACGGGTCGAAGACCTTCATCACCAACGGCATCAACAGCGATCTCGTCATCGTCGTTGCAAAGACCGATCCCAAGCAGCGTCATACGGGCATGTCGCTGCTCGTGGTCGAGCGCGGAATGCCCGGGTTCGAGCGGGGGCGCAACCTCGAGAAGATCGGCATGCACAGCCAGGACACGGCCGAGCTGTTCTTCACCGACGTGCGCGTGCCTGTCGCCAACCGGCTCGGCGACGAGGGGAAGGCGTTCAACTACCTCACCGCCAACCTCGCACAGGAGCGGCTGTCCATCGCGGTCAGCGGCGTCGCCGCGGCGCGTGCGGCGCTCGACTGGACCATCGCCTACGTCAAGGACCGCAAGGCCTTCGGCACCACCATCAGCACCTTCCAGAACACGAAGTTCGCGCTCGCCGAGGTGAAGACCGCGGTCGACGTGGCGCAGGCATACGTCGACCAGTGCGTGCTGAAGCTCAACGAGGGTGCGCTCCCCGCTGCCGAGGCGGCGCAGGCGAAGTACTGGTGCACGGAGCTGCAGCAGCGATCGGTCGACGACTGCCTGCAGCTGTTCGGCGGCTACGGCTACATGCTCGAGTACCCCATCGCCCGCGCCTACGCCGACGCCCGCATCACGTCGATCTACGGTGGCACCACCGAGGTGATGAAGACCATCATCGCCAAGTCGCTCGGTCTCTGATCCGGGCGCGAGACTTCGCCGATGCCTCACTCGTCGACGCTGCCGGTCGTGCTGGTGCACGGCGCATGGCACGGCGCGTGGTGCTGGGCCGCGGTGCAGGCCGAGCTCGATCGAATGGGCGTGCCGTCGTACGCGATCGATCTGCCCGGCCACGGCGCGTCGTCGCTGCCGTTCGGCGACCTCCACGCGTGCGCCGATCGCGTCGCCACGTTCATCGAGCGCCTGGACACCGATGTGGTCCTCGTCGGTCACAGCTTCGGCGGCGCGGTCATCACCGAGGCGGGCCTGCACACCGCACACGTGCGTCATCTCGTGTACCTCACCGCGTTCGTGCTCGACGAGGGCGAGAGCATGGTGCAGCTCCCCGTCCTCCCCGACGCACCGCCCAGCCTGCTCGCCGCCGCTCGCTACCGACCAGATGCGGCACATCTGGCGCTGCACCCGGATCTCGCCGTGCCGGCGCTCTACGGCCACTGCACTCCCGAGGTGCAACGTGCGGCCGTTGCCCGCCTCGGGCTGCACCCCGTCGCCAGCTTCGTGCAACCGGTGACGGGCGCGGCGTGGCGCCGCACTCCCAGCACGTACGTGCGTTGCACCGACGACCAAGCCATCCGACTGGTGCACCAGGACGCAATGGCAGCCCGCTGCACCAACGTCGAAACGCTGCACACCGACCACTCGCCGTTCGCCTCGATGCCGGTCGAGACCGCACGGATCCTGGCGGCGCGTGCCGGTCGCAACTCGGTGGAGCAGCTCGACGAACGTTAGGTTGACCGTCGAATGAGCGAGCACGCCGACGCCCACCTCGATCCGCTGATGCACGTGGCGCAGCCCGACCATCCCGACCGCGAGGCCGAGAGCCGCGCCGTCGCCGGACGCGCCATCCGCGACCTGGGTCACGCCATCGTCGGTCGCCACGCGTCGATCGATCTCGTCGACCACGTCGCGCGCACCCTCGACGAGCTCACCCTCCAGCTCACGCAAGGCACCGTTCGCAGCCGGTCGCAGACCCGTCGCGAGGGTGAGTGGGATGCGCCTCCGCCCGACGGAGCCACGCTCGACTCCTTCGACGAACGGCCCATCTCCGGTCGCGCCAGTCCGTGGGGACTCGATCTGCACGTGCGCCGCGACGGCGCCGAGGCCGTCGCCGAGCTCACGCTGCGGCCCGCCCACGAGGGCGCACCCGACCGCAGCCACGGTGGCATCGTCGCCGCGCTGTTCGACGACGTGTTCGGGTTCGTGCTCGCATTCCTGGGCCAGCCGGCGTTCACCGGCGAACTGGGCATCCGCTACGAGGCCGGGGTACCCATCGGCGTGCCGCTCGAGTGCAGGGTGCGCCTCGCCGAGCACGTCGGCAGGAAGCTGTTCATGACGGGTGAGCTCAGCGACGGCCCTCGCGTGTTGGCCCGGGCGACGGCGACGTTCATCACCATTCCCGTCGAGCGCTTCGCCAAGGGCCTCGATGCCTGACGCTGCGCGTGTCGGGAGCTCGACGAACTGAAGTCGGTAGGCTCCGCCGATGACCGATCTCCCCGCGTCCATGCGCCAGCTCCGCTCGCTCGTCACCGTCGATGGTGTGCTCGAGCTCTCGATCGTCGACATGCCGATGCCGTCGCCGGCCGCGCACGAGGTGCTCGTGCGCGTCGAGGCCGCACCGATCAACCCCTCCGATCTCGGTCTGCTGCTCGCCGGGGCCGATCTCGAGCATGCCGCCAGCGCCGGCCCCGCCGAATCGCCCATCGTGCGTGCGCCGGTGCCGGAGTCGTGGTTGGCGGGGATGACCGCTCGGCTGGGCGAGTCGATGGCCGTCGGCAACGAGGGCTGCGGTGTGGTGGTGGCCGCCGGCGATTCGCCCGACGCGCAGGCCTTGCTGGGTCGCACGGTGGGCATCGTCGGCGGGGCGACCTACGGCGAGTACCGCGCCGTGCCGGCCGGCCTGTGCCTCGCGTTGCCCGACGGCACCGAGCCGGCGCAGGGCGCGTCGTGCTTCGTCAACCCGCTCACCGCGCTCGGCATGGTGGAGACGATGCGCCTCGAGCACCACACCGCGCTGGTGCACACTGCGGCGGCCTCCAACCTCGGCCAGATGCTCGTGCGCGTGTGCCAGGCCGACGGCGTGCCACTGGTCAACATCGTGCGCCGGCCCGAGCAGGCGGCGATCCTGCACGACCTGGGTGCCACCTACGTGTGCGACTCGTCGTCGGCCACGTTCACCGACGACCTCACTGCCGCCCTCGTGGCCACCGGCGCGACGCTCGCCTTCGATGCCATCGGCGGTGGCCGGGTCGCCGGCCAGATCCTGAGCTGCATGGAGGCCGCGGCCAACGCGACCGCCACCAGCTACAGCCGCTACGGATCCGACACCCACAAGCAGGTCTACGTGTACGGCGGACTCGACCGTGGCGTCACCGAGCTCACCCGCAACTTCGGCATGGCGTGGGGCATCGGCGGTTGGCTGCTCACGCCGTTCCTCGGCCGCATCGGTCTCGACGGC
The DNA here is from genome assembly GCA_003154135.1 of Acidimicrobiaceae bacterium. Taxonomy (GTDB): domain Bacteria; phylum Actinomycetota; class Acidimicrobiia; order Acidimicrobiales; family Ilumatobacteraceae; genus UBA668. Next base: position 58,648 of record PMCN01000275.1, on the reverse strand, counting down.
ATGGTGCGCCTGCGCACGCGGGTGGCCGCCGAGCTCACCACCACGTTCGCCAGTCACTACACCGACGAGGTGTCGCTCGCNNCCACCCGAGTGAGCACTCCCACCCCGGGGTGCGAGTGCTCACTCGGGCAGGTCGCTCAGCTCACGGCCAGGAACTTGACGGTGTCGTTGGCGAGGCCGCCGTTGCTGTAGAGCACGAAGCCCGGTGACCCCGTGGGTGCCACGAAGCAGATGGTGCCCGTCACCTTGCCGCCGGCGAACAGGTCGCTGCTCTCGTCGACGGCGCCGGGCACGATGCCGCAGTCGCCGGTGAGCTCGCGGTTGCCGGCCCCGACCGCCCGGGTTCCCACTTCGAAGGCCGACGCGGAATCGGCTCCGTTGTAGGCGAACGTGACGTCGACGCCGATGTAGCGATACCCGTCGGGAGGGGCCGCGTTGCCCGAGCCCTGGGCCACCACCTGATCGGTGATGTCGCGTGCGGCCGAGTTGACGGTGAAGGTCCAGCCCTCGCCGACGTCGGTGGCGGTGCCCAGCGCGACAGGTGCGCTGCGCGCCGGAGTGGAGGTGGCCCCCGGTTGCGGTCCCTGGAGCGACGCCAGGGGCGTGGCCCCGGTGGGGCCGGTACCCACGGAAAGGAACACCTGCGAGCTCGACGTGAAGTCGCCCTGCGCATACATGGCCACGGTGTCGCCCGGCGTGACCACGAAGCACAGGTTGCCGCTGACGACCCCGCCGGCGAACAGGTCGGCGAACTGGTCGAGCGCGCCGGGGATCGTCCCGCAGCTGTTGTCGAGCTCGACACTGGCGCTGCCGACCGCCGAGATGGTGGGCTCGAACGACGGGTGCGGGTCGTCCTTGCCGAAGTAGCCGAGGGCGACCTTGACGAGCATGAACGTGCTGCCCGTGGGTGGCGGGTCGTTGAACTCGTTGTTCGCCTTGATCTGCGCTGCAGCATCGGGCACCACGTCGAGCACCTGCATGCGCCATCCGCCGCCGATGTTCGCGATCTTGCCGGCCGGCACCGGGCTCTTGCGATCGCCGGAGATGCCAGGCGGTGCGCCGGCCACCTCACCGCCCTGCGGTGGGGCGATGGTGCCGGGCTCGGTGGCGGGCGTGGTGGTGTCGGTACCGGGTGTCGTGGCCGGTGTCGTCGCCGGCGTCGTGGAAGAGGCGGTCAGCGGCGTNNGGCCGGCGATGTCGTCCGTGTCGTGCTGACGACGGTGGTGGGGACGGCGGTGGGCGACGTCGAGCCCTTGTCGCTGCCGCCGGTGACGAGGACGGCCGTCACCACGCCGGCCGCGACGACGACGAGCGCGAGCCAGCTCCACACGGGCAGGCCGGCCACTTTGCGTGCCCACCCCGACGGCGGCGCAGGCTCGCTGACGACCTGCCAACCCGGCCCGCCCATCGGCCCCTGCGGCGGCTGCGGCGGCCCGGGCGGGCCGGGCGGAGGCGGCGGCGGTGGCGGGCCACCGGTCGGGGGAGGGGGAGGCGGCAGGGTGCTCACGGCCGGAGCGTACCCAAGCTGCACCAGGCCCTGCGCGACCCGGGCGGCGCAGTTCGGTCATGCTTGCACCCATGAGCACTCGTCGAACACCAGCGGCGGCGCAGGTGGTCCTCGTCACCGGCGCCTCCAGTGGCCTCGGGCAGGCCTGCGCCGACCTCCTCCATCAGCAGGGTCATCACGTCGTGGGCGCCAGCCGGCGCGGCACCGCGTCGTCGGGATGGGCGCCACTCGTCGTCGACGTCGACGACGACGCGTCGGTGGCTGCAGGCGTGGCCTCGGTCGTCGACGCGCACGGTCGCATCGACGCAGTGGTTGCCGCTGCCGGTTGGGGCCTGGCCGGCGCAGTGGAGCACACGCCGATCGAGCAGGCCATCGCGCAGCTGCAGACCAACTTCTGGGGCGCGGTACGAGTAGTGCAGCAGGTGCTGCCCACGATGAGACGGCAAGGTGCCGGCCGGCTGGTGCTGGTGAGCTCCATCGGCGGCATCATCGGCATTCCCTTCCAGGCCTTCTACAGCGCCAGCAAGTTCGCGATGGAGGGCTACGCCGAGGCGCTCGCCTACGAGGTGGCGCCGTTCGCCATCGACGTCACCCTCGTCGAGCCGGGCAACTTCGCCACCGGCTTCACCGGTGCTCGTGTGCAGGTGGCGCCGCCGGCCGACGATCCGTACGCGGTGGCGTCGGCGAAGGCCATCGCCCAGATGGAGCGCGACGAGGAGCACGGGGCGCCGCCAGCCGACGTGGCCAGGTGCGTGTCGAAGGTGCTCTCGTCGGCTCGTCCGCCGCGGCGGGTGTCGGTCGGTCCGCTCGACGAACGCATGGGGCTGATGGGCAAGCGGTTGCTGCCCTTCCGCCTGTTCGAGCGTGCGGCGAAGCCGAGCCTCGGCGTGTGACTGGCCTCACACCCGACACGACGTTGCGAGCGGGGGCGAGCCGCTCCCGTTCCCGCCGGTCGCCTTCTGCGGGTACAGCACACCGACCACCAACTGACGCACTCGGCTGGGCGACCACTGCGCGGGCTGGATGAGCGGAGGCGTGAGCTGCAGCGTGCGCACGGCGGCGAGACCGCCGGCGCTGCTGTAGCGCTCGACGAGGTGAGCCATGTCACCCAGGCGATCGCGCGGGATGTCGGTGCGCACCGCGGCGCCGAACGCGTCGACCAGGTCGCCGAGCCCCGTGGCCAGCGCGCCGGGGGTCGCGGCGGCGGCGATGCCGGCCAGAACGCACCGCTGGCGGGTCATGCGGAAGTAGTCGCTGTCGGCTTCGCGGGTGCGCGAGTAGGCGAGCGCGAGCGTGCCGTCGAAGTGGTGCTGGCCCACCTCGAACCACGCCGGCACAGGATGCTTCGACTTCGGGGGGTTGCCGGGAGCGGGGACACGCGTGGGGACGTAGACGTCGATGCCGCCGAGCGCGTCGACGACCCCGACGAAGCCCGCCATGTCGACCAGCACGTAGTAGTTGATCGGGATGCCGAGCAGTTGTGCGACGCCGAGCTTGATGGCCTGCGCGCCTGCGTCGTCGCCGCCACCCGCGAGCTGTCGGCGCTGGTTCACGTACGGGTACACGGCATTGGCGATGTCGGTGAAGCCGTGCGGGAAGGCGGCGGCGAGTGCGGTGCCGGCCGGGAACGGAAGGTGCTGGAGGTTGCGCGGCACCGAGATCATCGCTGTGTCACCGGTGGCGGGATCGATCGACACGACCACCATCGAGTCGGTGCGCAGGCTCCACCTGCCCGGCCCCGCGTCGCCCCCGAGGAGCAGCACGTTCACCCGCTCCTGCCCGACGAGCGGCGCCGCCAGCGTCGTAGCGGGCGCAGTGCCGGGCGCCGTGACGGGAGCCACGGAGTCGCCGGTGGCGGGATCGGTGCCCGGCGTGCTGTCGGGAGCGCTGCTCGGTGCGCTGCCGTCCGGCGTCGTGTCGCCGGGCACTTCGCTGCCCACGGTGCCGGGCATGGCGGTGGTGGCGTCGTGCGACGCGAACACCTGCTCCACGGCGTGATCGGTCTGCCACACGTAGCCGGCGGCCACCACCATCGGTACGACTCCGGCGAAGGTGACGATGAACGCCGCCGCGCCGGCCAGACCGATCGCAGCCCTGCCTTCCCGCGGCCGTGTGCGCCACCCGATGTCGGCCGCGGTGCCCAGACGGGTGACGGCCAGGACCACGAGTCCGACGGCGATGCCCACGAACACCCGGCGGTCGGCGATCACGTCGGCCAGGTCGGACTTCGAGTGCACGGGTCCCACGACGGCGAAGAGGCCGAGCATCGCGGCGATGTCGACCAGCGTGGCCACCACCACTGCCGCACGCATCCGCACGCGCGCGACCAGGTGGCCCAGACCGGGCAGCAGCACCGAGCACGTGACTGCTGCGATGCATGCGCCGAGACCGGAACGGGAGCCGCGCGAGGACTGCATCGCCCCCCATCATGCGCCACCGCGCCCCTGGTGAGGGTGGCATTCGATGGGACGTGTGGCACAGCTGTGATGGCGCCCTACCGTGGTGCGGGTGAACCATCTGGCGGGTGTGGCCCGATCCCTCCTCGACCTGTCGGTGCTCAACGACGGCCAGTCGAGCGCCGACGCGCTGCTCGCCACCACTCAGCTCGCCGTGCGCGCCGACGAGTTGCGCTACACCCGCTTCTGGGTCGCCGAGCACCACAACATGCCCAGTGTCGCGTGCACCGCGCCGACGGTGATGATGGCTCACCTCGCTGCCGTGACGCGCCAGATCCACGTCGGCTCCGGCGGCGTGATGTTGCCCAACCACGCCCCGCTCGTGGTGGCCGAGCAGTTCGCGATGCTCGAGGCGTTGCACCCCGGTCGCATCGACGTCGGCATCGGGCGCGCGCCGGGCACCGACCTGTCGACGGCGGCCGCGCTGCGCCGATCCCCCGATCTGCTCGGCGCCGACGACTTCCCCCGAGACTTCCTCGACCTCATGGGCCTGTTGGGCGACCCGCGCACCGACGAGGGGTTGTGGCAGCGGTTCCGCGCCACGCCCGCCTCGTCGAGCTCGCCGCACGTGTTCCTGCTCGGCTCCAGCGGCTACAGCGCACAGCTCGCCGGTCACCTGGGCCTGCCGTTCGCGTTCGCACACCACTTCGACACGGGTGGCACGCTGCAGGCCATCGAGCTGTACCTCGAGGCGTTCCGACCCTCGGCGGTGCTCGACGCGCCGTACATCATCGTCACGTCGAACGTGCTCGTCGCCGACACGGCCGAGGAGGCCGACTGGCACGCCGCGCCGGGCCGCATCACCGCTCTCGGCCGCCGTACGGGTCGGTTCGTGCCCCTTCCGTCGCCCGCGTCGGCCGCGGCCCATCCCGACCTCGAGCAGGCCAACCGCCTGCCCACCAACCGCATCGTCGGTGACGCCTCCACGGCACTGGCGGCGCTCGGCTCGCTGGCCGACCGCACCGGCGCCGACGAGCTGATGCTCACCGCCGTCGCCTACGACCTCGCGGCCCGCGTGCGCAGCATCGAGCTCCTCGCCGAGCACTGGCCCGGCGCGGCCGACGCCTGAGCCAGCAACGCCGGTCGGCCGGTCAGCCGCCGGGGCAGGCGGTGACCACGGTGGTGACCCGGCCGCTGTCGACCACGATCCAGCTGTCCATCGTGCGCCACGGCGCGGCGGGTGAGTTGCGATCGAGCTCTGCGCCGGGGCAGGTGCTGGCGCCCAGCGCGCCCACCCCGTACAGGACTCCTGAGGCCACCGGCATCGTGCGCAGCCGCGTGCTGTTGTTGACGACGAACCAGTCGGCGGTCTGGAACGAGCAGTCGGCACCGCTCGGATCGGCCGTGCACGCGGCGTCGTGTCGCTGCTTGCCGGCGGCGCCCGTGTACACGCAGCGCACGTCGACCGTGATCTGTGACGACGTCCAGAACGAGTTCGAACCGGTGCCGTCACCGATCAGCACGTTCCACACGCCGTCGGGCAGCGTGTTGCCGAGCCCGCCGTTGGTGCAGCCGACGCCGGTGCCGCGCACGGGCTCCGTACCCAGGCGCGGCACCTCGTAGTAGGCCCAGCCACCCCAGGTGGTGTGGGTGCCGGGGATGGTGCTCGGGAGCACCGCCGTCGTTCCCGTGGGGAGGCTCGACTCGGGCGGCAGCGTGGCGGTGGCCGGTGTGGACGCGCCCGGCGGGCCACTGACGATGGGTGCCGTCGTGGGTGGGGCCGACGTGGACGGTCCGGTGTACAGCGGTGGCAGCGTGTCGTTCGACAAGCGCTGACTCGATGCGCACGATGCGAGCAGGGCGCCGACCACCATCAGCGCGGCGAGCCCCGACACGCGAGCGATGTCGCGTCGGCGGTGCGGGCGCCCGTGCGGTGGGCGGGCGTCGGTGCGGGTGATCACCACCCCATTGTTGCCCCACGGTGCAGCCGGGGGACAGCACCCACCCATCGCCGCTCGCGCCTGGGTGGCGGGTGCGACGACTGTGCCAGGATCGGTGCCGCCAGGATGGACGACTCGGGGTTGGAGGGCACAGGGTTCATGAGGGCTGCGGTGTACGAGCGGTTCGGCGGCCCGATCGAGGTCACCGATGTCGCCGACCCCGTGGCCGCACCCGGCGAGGTGGTGGTCGAGATCCTGGCCGTCGGTCTGTGCCGCAGCGACTACCACGGCTGGCACGGCACCGACCCCGACATCGTGTGCCCGCACGTCGGGGGTCACGAGTTCGTCGGCCGCGTGGTGTCGGTGGGCGCAGGCGTGCGTCGCTGCCGCGAGGGCGACCGCGTGGTCGCGCCGTTCGTGTGCGGCTGCGGCGTGTGCGAGCCGTGTCGTCAGGGTCAGCACCAGGTGTGCCGCGATCAGGAGCAGCCGGGCTTCACCCGCTGGGGAGCGTTCGCGCAGTACACCACCATTCCCTACGCCGATCACAACGTCGTGCCGGTGCCGCCGTCGGTGAGCGACGAGGCCGCGGCGCTGGTGGGGTGCCGGGTGTCCACCGCGTACCGGGGTGTCATCGAGCGCGGCCGGCTCGCGGCCGGCGAGGTGCTGTGCGTGTACGGCTGCGGGGGTGTGGGTCTCGCCGCCGTGGCGATGGGGCGTGCAATGGGCGCCACGGTGGTGGCGATCGACATCTCTCACGCCGCACTGTCCTTCGCCGGGCGACTGGGTGCCGACTACGCGCTCGATGCAACGGGCATCGACGACGTGGCGACCACCATCCACGATCTCGTCGGTGGCGCTCATGTGTCGGTCGACTGCCTGGGCAACGTGTCCACCGCGCGCAACTCGGTGATGAGTCTGCGACCATTGGGGCGGCACGTGCAGATCGGGCTGTTCCCGTCGGCGAGTGCCGACTTCCCTGTGTCCCGCGTCATTCGCGACGAGTTGGAGGTGATCGGCGTGCACGGTCTGTCCGCATCACGGTTCGAGAAGGTGTTCGCCCTCATGGCGGCCGGTCGACTCGACCCGTCGGCCATGGTGTCGCGGCGGTTGCGTCTCGACGACGTACCGCAGGCGCTGCCCGCGATGGGCACGTTCACCTCACCGGGCATCTCGGTGGTCACGCTGTGAGCGGGCTCGACGTGCCCGCAGCTCGGATGTCCGCAGCTCGCATGCCCGCAGCTCGGATGACGGGCCGGCGGGTGGTCGTGGTCGGCGCCGGCCAGGAGACCTACGACCTGCCGCCCGAGGAAGTCACCATGGGCAACGGCCGCGCCGCGTGCCTTCGGGTGGCGGCGGAGGGTGCGGCAGTGGTGTGCGTCGATCTCCACCTCGATCGCGCGCAGGAGACCGCCGACCGCATCGCAGCAGAGGGTGGGGTGTCCCACGCGCTCGCCGCCGACGCCACCGACGAGGCCTCGATGGCCGCGATGTTCGAACAGGCCGACGGGCTGCTCGGCGGCATCGACGGGGTGGTGGTCAACGTGGGCATGGGCGGTGGCTTCTGGCTCAGCGGCACCAGTGCGGCGTCGTGGGACCGCACGTTCGCGCTCAACGCCCGCGCCCACTTCCTCGGGTGCAAGTACGGGCTCGCCCACATGGTCGACGACGGCGCCATCGTGCTCGTGTCGTCGGTGGCGTCGATGCGTCCCGGTAGCCGCATGCCCGCCTACGACTCGTCGAAGGCGGCGCTCGCCGGCCTGGCTCGCCACACCGCGTTCGAAGGCCGACGCCGTCGCATCCGTTGCAACGTCGTGGTGCCCGGCCTCATCGACACGCCTATGGGGCGCGAGGCCACTCGCGGCCGTCCGGGCCGGGTGGCCGGCCAGCTACCGCTCGGGCGCCAGGGCACGGCGTGGGACATCGCCAACGGCGTGCTCTACCTGTTGAGCGACGAGGCCTCCTACGTCACGGGGCAGCTGCTGGCCATCGACGGCGGTCTCACGACGATTCAGTGACCGTGCCGGCGAACGCGTCGGGCACGCCCGGGTCGAGCTGCACGCCCGCAGCATTGAGCAGCATCGCCACGAAGTGATAGTTGCCCACGGCGGCGATGAGGTCGAGCACCTGCTCGGTGGAGTAGCGGGCGACGAGGGCCGCCCACGTGGCGTCGTTGATCGTCGACACGCTGTGCAGCTCGTCGGCCGCCACCACGAGCAGGCGGTCGGCGTCGTCCCATCCGGCATCGGGGCCGACCTTGATCATCTCGATCTGCTCGGCGGTGATGCCGCAGCGAAGTGCGATCACCACGTGCTGGCTGAACTCGTAGCGGCTCCGGCAGTTCCAGCCCGTGCGCAGGATGAGGATCTCGCGATCGCGTGCCGGCAACGTGCTCTTCGACAGCACGTGCGTGGCGAAGACCAGCCACCGGCGCAGCAGATCGGGGTGGTGCGCCATCGTGCCGAACACGTTGAGCGGCTGCCCGCCCGGGGAGGCGATGGTCTTGGGCAGGATGTCGGCGAGGAGTGGATCGTCGGCGATGGTGCGCGGCGCCAGCCGCGGCGAGGTCTGCGTCATGTGGCGACCGTAGTCGCGGACCGGATCAGACGGCGGGAGCGGGCTCGGGCACGAGGCGGCCCGCTTCGATCGCGATGCGAGGGTCGCGGTTGGGGTCGTCGTTCATCTCCAGCGACGTCTGGAACAGCGTGATCGCGTGCAGCTGGCCGGCCTCGTGGAGCCCGGCGTTCATGATGCGGTTCACCGACGGGGCGAGATCGCTGTACTCGGTGCAGATCGAGTGGGCCACGGCCTCGCTGGCGGTGTGGTCCTCGGGCAGGCTGGCCGGCTTGGGGATGCGACGCTTGGCAGCGGCCGAGATGGGCTGCTTGGGAGCCGTCTTCGTCTTGGGGGTGGGAGCCGGGGCGGTCATGGAGATCCTTCGCGGAAGAGGGGAACGACCCTCGGCCGACGCGGAACAAATCTGCCAGGAGACGCCGCAGCTTACCGGACATGTGGCACAAGGCGGCGGTAGGTGACCGCGCGGGCCGCGCGAGCCGCTAATGTGGTGCACCTGGGGTCGGCGCCCCACCGCACGAGGGTCTCCCCGTGCCCCCCGCACATCTGTGCGACCACCGGGTCGCACGCGGCCGACGAGGGTCGACCGCACACTGGCTCGGCCGTGTTCGGACGTGCCACCACTCGCCGACGTCGCCGGTGCGCGACAGGACGGACTGCATGCTCGACACACGAGAACTCGAATCGGCGATCTGGTCGATCGCCGACGGACGCGCCTCCGAGGCCGACCTCGGTCGCCTCCACGCCGACGAGGCCACCTCGCTCGCCGTGCTCGACCGCCTCATCCTCGACGCCGAGGACGACGTGGCCTCGGTGAGCAACCTGCGTGGCGACGAGCGCGAGCAGGTCGTGGCCGACTTCCTCGACACGCTCAACAGCCTGCGTGCCACCGCCGCCCGGCTCCGTCCCTCCCCGCCTCCGCCGCCCGTCACGCTGGAAGCCGTCATCGCCCCGCGCAACGGCAACCAGCACGGCAACCAGCCGGGCAACGGCAAGCGTGCGCGCACGGTCGACACCGAGTTCGACGATCTCACCTCGCGGCCACTCACCGCCGATCCGGTCTGCCTGCAGGCGTCGTGGCAGGCCGGCCAGGTGGTGGTGTGGGCCTCGGCCCGCAACGCCGCACCGGAAGGCTTCGACGAGCTCTCCACTCGGCTCGAAGCCATCGGCGGCCCGCCGCTCGGCTGGCAGGTGCACCGTGGCGTGCCGCTGCCGGGCGGCTCGCGCGCCGAAGCGCTCAGCATCTCGCTGAAGGACGCGCTCGGCTGGCTGGTCGCCATCGGTGGCGGTCACGGGCGCGAGGGTCTCGGCGACAGCGTGCTCTGGCTCGCACAGGTGGCGCTGGAAGGGGTGCGGCTCGCGGCGCGTGGTTCGCTCGTGCCCACGCTGCGCGTGGGTAGCAAGGCCGACGGCGGCCTGCTCGGCGCAGTGGTGCGCTGGACCCCTGCGCTCGTCGACAACCCCAACGTGGAGGCGCTCGTCGGTTGCATGCCGGCCACCGTCACCGCACTCGACGGCGCCGATGCGCGCCCCACCGCGGTGGCCGTCGTGTCGGCCGTGGTCGAGGCCATCGTCTCCGAGAGCGTCGAGCGCATGGAGCTGCCCACCGCGCCGCCACACGCCAACTCGATGGTCGACCTCTACGAGACGTTCATCGCCAACATGGACGGCACGCCGTTCCGCGCCAACGCCACGCTGCTCAGCGACGTCTCCCGTCGCTTCGAGCAGTGGTCGCGGGCCGTCACCGCGCCCAACCGGCGCAAGCTCGTCGTGCAGCTCGAAGCACCCGACCAGGGCGGGGTGTGGCTGGTCGCCGTGCGGGCCCCGGCCGGCAAGGGCCGGCTCGTGCCCATCGACGTCGCGCTGCGCACCGACGGCGTGGGCACCACGCTGGCTGCGGAGTGGACCCGTCTCGGCCGCCTGCTGCCACTGCTCGACCGTGCCGGTGCCCGCCGTCGCGGACAGGTCGCGCTGAGCCAGGACGAGGCCTGGAACTTCATGACCAAGGTGGGGCCCAGCCTGTCGGCCGCCGGCTTCGACGTGCGCGTGCCCGCCATGTCGCGCCGCAAGGCCAAGGCATCGCTGCGCCTGTTCGCCGAGACGCCCGCCGGTTCGGTGGTGGGCGCGCACCAGTTGAGCAACGTGGCGTGGACCGTGCTGTTCGACGACCTCGAGCTCACCGCCGCCGACGTGCAGCAACTCGCCCGCCAGGCTCGGCCCCTGGTGCAGGCCGGTGGCAAGTGGGTGGAGGTCGACCGCCTCGACCTGGAGAAGGCTGCGGCCGCGCTCGCCGAGCGCGAGTCCATCACGCAGCTCACCGGTGCCGAGATCCTGCGGCACAGCATGGGCCTCGACGGCGCCGGCCTGTCGGGCGGCACCGTGGTGCACGGCAACAGCTGGGCCGCCGATCTCATCGCCCGCGCGGGTGAGGTGTCCACTGCGCCCGTCACCCGTCCCGAGGGCTTCGTCGGCGAACTGCGCACGTACCAGGCCGAGGCGCTCGGCTGGCTGGGCTTCCTCGATGCTGCCGAGCTGGGCGGCTGCCTGGCACTCGACATGGGCCTCGGCAAGACACCGACGGTGCTCGCCCATCTGGCGCAGTGCGCCGGCAACGGCGCTGCGCTCGTCGTGGCACCGGCGGCCGTGGTGGGCAACTGGGCCGCGGAGGCGGCGCGCTTCGCCCCCAGCCTGCGCGTGGTGGTGCATCACGGCGCGTCGCGTGCATCCGACGAGGAGCTGCAGGCCGAGATCGCGGTGGCCGACGTGGTCATCACCACCTACGCCACCGCCGTGCGCGACGTCGAGGAGCTGGCCGGCGTCACGTGGGCACGCGTGGTGCTCGACGAGGCACAGGCCATCAAGAACCCCACCAGCGAGACCGCGCAGCAGCTGCGCCGCATCCCGGCGCGCAGTCGCATCGCGCTCACGGGAACACCCATCGAGAACGGCCTCGGCGACCTGTGGGCCATCCTCGACTTCACCAACCCGGGCCTGGTCGGCTCGCGGCCGATGTTCATCGCCCAGATGTCGGGCGACGGCGAGGCTGCGCTGCGGGCGCTCAACGGCATCCTGCTGTTCCGCCGCACGAAGTCGGAGCCCGAAGTGGCCGCCGAGCTGCCCGACAAGATCGACGAGCTCGACCACTGCACGATGACCCCCGAGCAGATCGGCCTCTACCAAGCAGTGCTCGACACGCTGATGGCCGACATGAACGATCCCGACGGGGCCGAGGCGAAGCAGGGCGCCATCCTCGCGGCCATCACCGCGCTGAAGCAGATCTGCAACCACCCTGTGGCGTATCGCGACGACGGGCAACCGCTCGCCGGCCGCAGCGGAAAGCTCGCCCGACTCGAGGAGATCGTCGAGTCGGTCTTCGCTGCCGGGGAACGAGTGCTGGTGTTCACCCACTTCGCGTCGTGGGGTCGCAAGCTGGCCGTGCATCTCAGCGAGGTCACCGGGGTTCCCATCGCCTGCTACGACGGCGACCTGAGCCGCGGCGTGCGCGACCGTCTGGTCAGCGAGTTCCAGAGTGGCACCGGTGCCGGCGCGATGGTGCTGTCGCTGAAGGCCGGAGGCACCGGCCTCAACCTCACCTCGGCCAATCACGTCGTGCTGTACGACCGGTGGTGGAACCCCGCCGTGGAGGACCAGGCACGCGACCGGGCGTGGCGCATCGGGCAGAGCAAGACCGTGATCTCGCACCGCCTCGTGTGCCCGGGCACCGTCGACGAGCGGGTCGAGGAAGTGGTGGCCGGCAAGCGGCACATCGCCAACCTCGTGCTGCCCAAGTCGAGCTCGCTCTCCGATCTCAACGCCGACCAGCTGCGCATCGCCCTGGGCCTGCGCACCGACGAACTGCTCGCAGGAGAACTGTCATGAACCAGCCCGCCCATCAGGCGCAGGCCCCGCGGTCGCGCCCGCAGCAGCGTCGCAAGCCGCAGTCGCGTCGCCCGCAGGCCGCCGACATCTGGCGCCCGCACGCCCCGTTGCCGCCCGTCGAGCCCATCGCCGCGCCCCACGAGGTGGGCGCGTTGCTGCGCTCGCTCGGCGACCCGCCCATCAACGGCGGCTCGGCCGCTGCCAACCACTTCACCATGGTGGTCGAGCGTGCAGCCGCGGTCGCGCTGGCGCTCGCGTTCAGCGCCGACCTGCTCGACGACCCCAACGCGTGACCGACTGCACATCGATCCACGCCAAGTGGTGACCTTCGGCCCCTTCGCCGCCCGGTGGTCGGGGCGACAATGAGCAGTACACCTAGCGCATGCAAGGAGGTCCCGATGACCCAGCATGACACCCCAGTCGACATCGCCCGACCCGATCTCTCGTCCACCATCGTGGTCGGCGTCGACGGCTCCGACGACGGCCGCCGAGCCCTCGATTGGGCGATCGACGAGGCCAAGCGCCGCGACCTGTCGCTGCTGCTCGTCCACGGCGTGGAGGTGACCATGGCGTCGGCAAGTCCGTATGGCACCGGCATCGTGCTCGAACAGCTCGAGCAAGCCGCTCAGGACGTGCTCGCCGAGGAAGCTGCGTATGCCCGTGCGTCGGGCCTGACGGTCACGACGCGTCTCGAGGTCGGCTCCCCGGCCTACGCACTGATCGAGGCGTCGCACGGTGCCGCCATGGTGGTCGTGGGCACTCGCGGCCACGGCGGTTTCGCCGGGATGCTGCTCGGTTCGGTGTCCACCGCGTGCGTGCACCACGCGCACTGCCCGGTGATGGTGGTCCGCCGGCCCGAACGCTGAGTCGTCCGACCCGCCCCACGTCGCGGGGTACTGTTCGCGCGCGGCCGGTGGCCGTGCTCGATGGGAGGCGACGATGGGGACCATTCGACTCACGGCACGACGCGTCATGGCGGCGACGGGCATCTCGGTCGCCGTCGCACTCGCCGGCGGTGCAGGAGTGCACGCCGGTTCGGCACCCGCCCCGGCGACGTTGGCAGGAGTGGTCAGCTGTGACGCGACGACCGGTCACCAACTCGTCGCGTGGACGTTCACCAACTCCACCGGCCAGACCGTGGTGATCAACAGCGGCACCGTCGACGCCACCGGCCTCAGCACCGGCAGCGCCATCGATGCCACAGCGTCGTTCACGCCCACGTCGCTCGATCTCGATGCGACGGCCGCAGCCACCACAGCAGTGAGCGGCGATGCGACCGGCGACTACCACCTGGTGGTGAACTACAAGCCCGGCCTGGCCGTGGCGGTCGACCTCGACCAGGAGGTCGTGCTGCCCGGTGGCTGTGTCGCCAGCACCACCACCTCACCCTCCACCACCGCCGTCGACAACGGCTCGGGCGGTCTGCCGCCCACCGGATCGCAGGCGGCTGAGGTGGCCGTGGCCGCCGGCGTCGCACTCGGCCTCGGCGCTCTGCTGCTGCTCGCCCGCCGACGCCGTCCGGTGCTCTGACACTCGCACGCCCTTCTCGACCGTTTCTCGCACTGCTCCAACCTGCGCGGCGCACCATGACGCTGCACACCGAGCGAGGAGCAGTCGATGAATCACACATGGTGGTACGTGGCCCGGTCGGGCGGCATCGTCGCCTGGACCATGCTCGCGTTCGCGACGTTCTGGGGCCTGGCCCTGGCGACCCGCTTCCTCGGCCCCAAGCCGCGTCCCAACTGGATGCTCGACCTGCACCGCTTCGCCGCTGGCATCGCGGTGCTGTTCACGGGCGCTCACGTGCTCGGCCTGGTGATGGACAGCTACGTGCACTTCGGGCCCACCCAGGTGCTCGTGCCCTTCACCGGTGACTACCACCCGATGGCGGTCGGTTGGGGCATCATCGGCATGTACCTGCTCGTGGCGGTCGAGCTCAGCTCGCTGTTGCGCAAGCACATCAGCAAGCGGCTGTGGAAGGGCATCCACTTCCTCAGCTTCCCGCTGTTCGCGTTCTCCACGGTGCACCTGCTGACCGCAGGGACCGACCGCGCCAACCTGCTGCTGCGCCTCACCGTGCTCGCCATCACCCTGGTGATCGGTGCTGCGACCGTCGCTCGCATCCTGCAGCCCGAGGCACCCAAGCCCGCCCGCGTGCCGGTGCGCTCCGCCACTGCCCGCCCCGAACAGCTCGTCTGACACCCCTTCTCCTGAAAGCGAACTCATCATGACCACCCCCCGCCAGAACATCCCCCGCCAGAACACGCCCCGCCGGCGCAAGCCGCACCCTGCTCGCACCGCCCGCCGCGCCGTCGGCGTGGCCGGAGTGGCCGGCATGGCCATCATGACCGGCGTGATGACGATGAATGCGGGTGGTGCGAGCGCGACCACCACCGTCACCCGGACGCAGACGGTCGCCCAGGGCGCCACGCTGTCGCAGACGGTGGGCACGGCCGCGAACGCCACCACCGCCACGGCTGCCACACCGGCCACGACGGCACATTCGACGAGCAAGAGCAGCGGCTGATCGCCGTCAGCCCAGCGCCTCCTCGGCTCGCCGTTGCACCTGTTGCACGGCGTGCCGGGGGCTGCACGTGCCACGCAGCGCTTCGTTGATGGCCAGCCAACCGGCGTCCTCCACCTCCGGGAAGCGGGGGTGCGGCGGGTAGGTGATCATCGCCTGCTGGATGGTGTCGGCGGTGATGGCGAGTCGCTCGGCGTCCACCTCGCTCACCGGCCGCACCGCCGCCAGTGCGTCGACGTGGGCGCACACGGTGCCGCCGGCGGCATCGCGGGCGTGCGCCTCGCGGCTGCTCAGCACGCGCACTGCCTCCAGGGCGGCAGCCAGGTCGGCGCACGTCGTGGGGACGGCCCACGAGTGGCAACCGGCGTAGCTCACCCAGCGCGCGCTCCCGGCGGGGTAGCGGTGGGGCCGGAGCACATCGGCCGCGCCGGAGCGCGAGATCGGCCCCCAACCGCCTGGCCACACCCCGGCCGCGTGCACCGCGCCGTCGAGCAGCGCCGCGTCGACCTGGTCGTAGTGCCAGTCGGGCAGGCCGGCCGGCGCCACGGAGGCGAGCCGGCACAGCATCTCCACCGCATGCACCGCTTCCGGCGAGTCGATGCACGGCGTGCCGTCGTCGTCGAACAGGCGCCCGCCCTGGCCGACCACCAGTTCGAAGAAGGTGCCGAACAGGCCCGACTCGCGGCCGGGGAAGCCGAACACGTGCCCGCCATCGACCATCTGCTGCCACGTTCCCGGGACGGGCGGCCGATCGGTGCGCGCCCACATGATGCGCACGTCGATGAGGCGGGGCACGCTCCACAGCGCGCCGCCGCCCCGGCACAGGTCGACCGCCAGCGGGGCGAGTGCCGACGTGTCGACCAACTGGTCGAGTGGCCGCAACCACTGTGCCTGCGAGGGTGCGTACTTGGAGTGGGTCGACAGCACGTCGATGCGCTCGCCGGCGGCCAGCATGTCGGCCGCGCGCCGGTTGAGCGTGGGGTGGTCGGCGTGCACCACCACCTCCACATCGAGCCCCTCGAGCACGGGGTAGAGGTGGTCGTACATCGGCCCACCGACGAGGGCCACACGTAGGGTCATCCGTCGTCCACGATGCGAATGCCACTGATGCCACCGTCGATCAGGAGATCGATGCCGGTGGCGAACGTGGTGGGCGCGGCGAGGTAGACCACCGCGTCGGCCACCGCCTCGCAGCTCACCAACTGCCCCATCGGCTGGCGGCGGCGCAGTGCCTCGTAGGTGGCCGGCGGGTCGTCGGTGGCCGCCACGAGACGCTCCACCCACGGGCTCTGCACGGTGCCCGGCGAGACGCAGTTCACGCGGATGCCGTGGTGCACCTCGTCGGCCGCCATCGCCTTGGTGAGCGCCTGCACCGCGCCCTTCGACGACGCGTACACGGCACGCTGCACCAACCCCACGGTGGCCACGATGGAGCACGTGTTGACGATGGCACCGCCGCCCCCGGCGCGCATGTGCGGGATGACGGCTCGCGACATGTTGGCCACGCCGAACACGTTGACGGCGAACACGCGCTGCCAGTCGTCGGGCGTCGACTGCACCACGTCGCCGACCGCGCTGATGCCCGCGTTGTTGCACAGCACGTCGATTCGGCCGTGCTGGTCGACGACGAGCTGCGCAGCAGCGTGGCAGTGCTCGGGCCGCGTGATGTCGATGCCGTCGGTGAGGTCGAGCCCCACCACGGTGTCACCGAGCGCGCTGAACCGCTCGACCATCGCCGCGCCGATGCCTCCTGCACTTCCGGTCACGACCACCACTCGCGGCGTCAGCATGTTGGCCCTCCTCTGTGTCGAGTGCGCCAGTATCGCACCGGAGCCGTGACCCGAACTCCTGCTCGTGTCAGCGCGGGACCACCGAGGTTGGTGGTCGCGCGCTGACACGAGCCGTGGGGTGGGGGCCGCGGTCCCACTATGGTCGTGCCGCCTCCATGACCACCATCCTCTCCGTCACCACCCACGACCTACGGGCTCGCACCTCGGCGTCCCTGCACGGGTCCGACGCGAACCACCCCGACCCCGACTACTCGGCTGCGTACGTGGTGCTGCACACCGACGGTGCGCACGAGGGCCACGGGATGACCTTCACCATCGGCAAGGGCAACGAGCTGTGCTGCGCCGCGATCGAGGCGCTCTCCACGCTGGTGGTGGGGCGTCGCCTGAGCGATCTCACCGATCACATGGGAGCCTTCTGGCGGCAGGTGACGAACCACTCGCAGCTGCGCTGGCTGGGGCCTGACAAGGGAGTCATCCACCTCGCCACTGCCGCGCTGGTCAACGCCGTGTGGGACCTGTGGGCGAAGGAGCGAGGCGTGCCGCTGTGGCAGCTGGTGGCCGACCTGGAGCCCGCGCAGTTCGTCGACTGCATCGACTTCCGCTACCTGCGCGACGAGGTCGACGAGGTTCGTGCGCTCGACATGCTGCAGCGCGCGCAGGCCGGCAAGGGCGAACGCCTCGCCGAGCTGCGTCGCAACGGTTATCCCGCGTACATCACGTCCGCGGGCTGGCTGGGCTATCCCGAGGACGAGGTGCGGGCGCGCTGTCGGGCCGCGCTCGCCGACGGCTGGACGAGCTTCAAGACCAAGGTGGGCATCGACGTCGCCGGCGACATGCGCCGCTGCGAGGTGATGCGCGAGGAGATCGGCGACCACCGACAGCTGATGGCCGACGCCAACCAGGTGTGGGACGTGCGCGAGGCCATCGACTGGACCAATCAGCTCGCGCCGTACGGCCTGCGTTGGATCGAGGAGCCCACGCACCCCGACGACGTGCTCGGCCACGCCACCATCCGCCGCGGCGTGGCGCCGGTCGGAGTCGCCACCGGCGAGCATGCAGCGAACCGGGTGATCTTCAAGCAGCTGCTCCAGGCCGAGGCCATCGACTACTGCCAGATCGACGCCTGCCGGCTCGGTGGGGTCAACGAGGTGCTCGCCGTGCTGCTGCTCGCCGCCGCTCGCGGCGTTCCGGTGTGCCCGCACGCAGGAGGCATCGGCCTCTGCGAGTACGTGCAGCACCTGTCGATCATCGACTACCTGTGCGTCAGCGGCTCGCTGGTCGACCGCACCACCGAGTTCGCCGACCACCTGCACGAGCACTTCCTGCACCCGGCACAGGTGCGCAACGGCGCATACGTGGTTCCCGAGGCGCCCGGTTATTCCATCGAGATGCACCCCGAGTCGATCGCCGCGCTGCGCTACCCGGACGGCGCCGAGTGGACGCGCTGAGCCGCATCGGGCTCGGCACCGCTCCGCTCGGCAACCTGTTCACCGCCATCAGCGATGCCGATGCGGAGGCCACCGTGCGGGCCGCGTGGGATGGCGGCGTGCGCTACTTCGACACCGCACCGCAGTACGGGCACGGTCTCGCCGAGCTGCGCCTCGGGCGCGCGTTGGCCGTACTGCCGCGCGACCAGTACACGCTGTCGTCGAAGGTCGGCCGGCTGCTGCGCCGGGTCGAGCCGCGGCCGGCGACGATCTTCCGCGACGTCCCCGAGGTCGACCCGGTGTTCGACTTCAGCCGCGACGGCGTGCTGCGTTCCATCGACGAGAGCCTCACGCGCCTCGGCACCGATCGTCTCGACGTCGTGCACGTGCACGACCCGGATGCGCACGAGCAGGAGGCGCTCGCCACGGCCTTCCCCACGCTGATCGAACTGCGCGAGCAGGGCGTCGTCGATGCCGTCGGGTGCGGCATGAACCAGTGCGAGATGCTCGAGCGGTTCGTCGAGCGCGTCGATCTCGACTGCGTGCTCCTTGCCGGCCGCTTCAGCCTGCTCGACCGCAGCGGCGGCGAACGCCTGCTGCCGCTCTGCGCCGCGCGTGGTATGCAGGTGGTGGTGGGCGGTGTGTTCAACAGCGGGTTGCTCGCCCACCCCGCGGTGGGTGCCACCTACGACTACGCGACCGCGCCACCCGGCCTGGTGCACCGGGCGCGCGAGCTGCAGGCCGTGTGCGAGTCGTTCGGTGTCACGCTGCCGGCGGCGGCGCTGCAGTTCGCGCTGCGTCACCCCGCAGTCACGCGGGTGGTGGTGGGCGCACGCGCAGCCACCGAGATCGCGGCCGACCTCGCGTTCGCGACCACGGTGCTGCCCGACGACCTGTGGCCCGCGCTCGACTTGGCAGCCGGGCTTCACTTCGGAGCGCACGACTCGCCGTGAGTACGGTGACCGCATGACCGATCAGGCATGGATCATCGACGCCGTCCGCTCGCCACGTGGCAAGGGCAAGGACACGGGGGCGCTCCACAACGTCCACCCCCAGCGCATCCTCGCCCAGGTGCTCAACGCGCTGCAGCAGCGCAACGGCTTCGACACGGCCGACGTCGACGACGTCATCATGGGGTGCGGCGCCGGCAGCGGCGACCACTCGATGGACATCGCACGCATGGCGGCGCTCGATGCGGGCTGGTCGGTCCAAGCCCCCGGTGTCACGCTCAACCGCTTCTGCGGCTCCGGCCAGCAGGCCGTCAACTTCGCGTCGATGGGCATCCTCGCCGGCTTCCAGGACCTCGTGGTGGCTGGTGGCGTGGAGAGCATGTCGCGTCCGGCGCCCATGCACATCGACGGGTTCACCGCCAACAACAACCACCTGCGCGACCAGTACGACATGGTCCCGCAGGGCATCTCTGCCGACCTCATCGCCACGGTCGAGGGCTTCTCCCGCGACGAGCTCGACCAGCTCGCGGTCGAGAGCCAGCGCCGCGCCGCGGTGGCCATGGCCGAGGGCCGCTTCGCCAAGTCGATCGTGCCCATCCACCACGACGACGGCACGCTCGCCCTCGACCACGACGAGCACCCTCGCGCCGGCACCACGCTCGCCGATCTCGCCAAGCTGTCGCCCAGCTTCGCCGGCATGGGCGGCCACACGATGGCCGGCCGCGAGCTGTCGATCGACGAGACGGCGCGCAAGGCCTACCCTCACGTCGGCGCCATCAACCACGTGCACCACGGTGGCAACTCGTCGGGCGTGGTCGACGGCGCGTCGGCGCTCCTGCTCGCGTCGCCCGACTACGCGACGGCCCACGGTCACCGGCCCCGCGCCAAGGTCACGATGGCCGCAGTCGCCGGTGACGAGCCGGTCATCATGCTCACCGCGCCCGGCCCGGCCACCGATCTCGTCCTCAAGAAGGCGGGCATGACCCTGGCCGACATCGACCTGTTCGAGGTGAACGAGGCGTTCGCCGCGGTGCTGCTGAAGTGGCTGCGCCACACCGGCGCCGACTGGGACACCGTCAACGTCAACGGCGGCGCGATGGCGCTCGGTCACCCGATCGGGGCCACCGGCGGCATGCTCATCGGCACCGTGCTCGACGAGCTCGAGCGCCGCGACCTGTCGACCGGGCTCGTCACGATGTGCACCGGCGGCGGCATGGCCACCGCCACCATCATCGAACGGCTGTAACTAGCCGGCTGTGACCGGCTGGACGCAGCGGTTGTGCAGCTCGCCGATCACCTCGGCGCCGCTGTCGATCGTGTCGCCCGGGCGCAGGAACCGGCCGCGGCCCATGCCCACACCCGAGGGCGTGCCGGTGAAGATGATGTCGCCGGGCGCCAGCGTGCAGATCGACGACAGGTAGCTCACCAACGTGGGCACGTCGAAGATGAGGTCGCTGGTGCGCGACGTCTGCATGCGCTCGCCCGAGACATCGCACCACAGCCCGATGTCGTCGGGGTCGGCGAACGCATCGACGCTCACCACCGCCGGGCCGATGGGTCCGTACCCGTCGAAGCTCTTGCCGAGCGAGAACTGTGGCGGCGTGCCGGCGCGCTGCACCACGCGGTCGGAGATGTCCTGGCCGAGCGTCAGCCCGGCGACGTGCGACCAGGCGTCGGCGGCGCCGATGTGACGCCCGCCGGTGCCGATGACCACCACCAGCTCCACCTCCCAGTCGACCGACTCGCCGGAGAGCTCGATCGAGGCGTCGGGTCCGGCGAGGCAGCTCGGGAACTTCGTGAACGTGAGCGGCGACGGCGGCAGGGTGGCGTTGGTCTCCTCGGCGTGCGCCCGGTAGTTGAGGCCGATGGCGAACACCTTCTGCGGTCGCGGCACGCACGCGCCGAGCGTCTCATCGGCGATGAGCCCGCCGGGTCGTGCAGGTCGTGCGGGTCGTGCGGGCGTGAGCGAGCTCGACAGCGCGCCCGACAGCGCGTGCAGGTCGTGATGGCGGGCGATGGCCACCATCGGGTCGCTCCACGACTCGTCGCCGGCCAGCGTGGCGAGATCGAACCAGTGCGAGTCGTCGAGGAGCGCGGCGCGACCGCGTACGTGGGCGAGGCGGAACATGCGGCCGATCCTGTCACAGCGTCGCCTACCCTGGCGCCGTGTCGAACGCGCCGGATGTCACCGAAGCACGGTTCCGCGCGATGGGTTCCGACATCCACGTCACGGTGGTCGGTGGCGTCCCGGGCCTCATCGATCGAGCCCGCGCGCGCATCGACGAGCTGGAGGGCAAGTGGTCTCGCTTCCGTCCCGAGAGCGAGATCAGCCGGCTGAACGACGCAGCGGGTGCACAGCTGCAGGTGTCCGACGACACCAAGTTGCTGCTCCACTACGCGATGGAGGCCTGGCGCATCACCGGCGGCGGGTTCGACCCCACCCTCCTCGACGCGCTGCAGCGAGCCGGCTACGACCGCAGCTACGACTCGCCGGGTGGGCTCGACCGTCCCGCGGCCGACGGCGCCGACGCGCTCCAGGTGCCGGCGCTGGCGATGCTGCGGCCGGGTGTCACCGACATCGTGCTCGCCACCGAGGGCGTCACCCTGCCGGCCGGAATGGGCTTCGACCCGGGAGGCATCGGCAAGGGCCTCACCGCCGACGTCACGTGCGGCCTGCTCATGGACGAGGGCGCCCGCGGCGCGTGCGTCAACATGGGCGGCGACCTGCGGGTGCTCGGCATCAGCCCCGACGGCGCGGGCTGGACCCTCGCCATCGAGCATCCGGCTGTGCCGGAGCCCATCGCGCTGGTGGGCGTGGGGGAGGGCGCGGTGGCGACGTCGAGCGTGCTGCGCCGCACGTGGCAGATCGGCGGCCAGGCCCGTCACCACCTCATCGACCCCGCCACCGGCGAACCGTCCACCTCCGATCTCGCACTCGTCAGTGTCATCAGCGGCACGGCATGGAAGGCCGAGGTGCTGGCCAAGGCGGTGCTGCTCAGGGGCAGCGAGCGAGCGTTCGACCTGCTCGACGCGAGTGCGGTGGCGCTCACGGTGGATCACGACGGTCGGGTGCGGGCGAGCGACGGCTTCGTCGCCCACCTCGGCGGGGTGCCCCTGCCGGAAGTGCTCACCCTCACGAGGTGACGCGCCGGCGTCTCACCCGAGCGCCGATTGCCACCTCGTCCCAACGTCGTTCTCAACCGACTCTTACCTGTCTCGTTCACCATGTGGTCCATGTACGACGACGACTTCGGCGGGTCCTCCCCCTCGCCGCAACGGTCGCTGCGGATCGCAGGCGCCGCCAGCGTGGGCTCGTTGCTCGCGGTGGCGGCGATCTTCGTGGTCGGTGGCAGCTCGTCGCACGCTGGTCCTGCCAGCGATGTGAACGGCACCACGCTGGCCACGGGCTCCGCACCCGGACGGTTGTCGATCGTCACCGCCGCCGCCTCAGCGGGCGGCACCGCGCCTGCCTCCACCATGTGCACCTCCCAGTACACGGTGGAGGCGGGCGACGGGTGGCTCGTCATCGCCAAACGGGCGGGCGTACCCGTCGACCAGCTGTACTCGGTCAACGGCACGTCGTCGGCCAGCGCGCTCCAGCCCGGTCAGGTCGTGTGCCTGCCGGCGGGCGCGACGGTCACCACGACGGCCACCACGACGGGCTCGACCACCGCCACGACCACCGCCACGACCAAAGCCATGACCACGAGGGTCACCACGCCCACCACCGTGAAGCACACGGTGGTCACCGCTCCCAAGGTCACCACGCCTACGACCGTGAAGCACTCGATCAGCGCGTCGAGCTGACCGTTCGCTCGCGCCGCTCCTGGCGTTCCAGCACGCTGAGTGCTCCGGCCAACGTGGTGTAGCGCGCCTCGTCGTCGTGCCACTGCGGCGCGAACGCGCATTCGTCGAGCATCGCGGCCACGTCGAGCGCGACGCGGTCGTCGAACACCTCCGCCATCGTCGCGTTGGGCGCCGTCGGCGGTGCACCGCGGGCCACGGCGGCCGCAACGAACCGGTCTTGGAGCAGGCCCCACCGACCTCTGCGGCGACGCTGCCACCACCGTTGCGCCAGCCGGACGATCACCACCAGTGCCATGCCACTGAACGTCATCGTGACGATCAGCGCGATGTGATCGGTCACTGCGGTGATGATCGCCCGGGCGAGGTCGCCGCCGATGGTGTGGTGCGGCGATTCGCCGGCGAGCGGCACGGCGGACGTGGGATCGAACGGCACCCATCCGTAGTTGGGGAAGCGCACCTCCACCCAGGCGTGCGCATCGCTCGCCCGGCTGATCCACACACCCGCCACGCTGTCGCGCGAGCTGGGCACGTAGCCGGTGGCGATGCGGGCGGGGATGCCGAGCGATCGGAGCAGGACCGCGGTTGCCGACGCGATCTGCTCGCAGAACCCTTGCTGCGAGTGGAACAAGAAGTCGTCGACCGCGTCGGCGCCCGCGGGCGGAACGGGTGCGTCGAGGTTGTAGGTGACGTGCGTCGACAGCCACTGCTCGATGGCCACGATGGTGTCGTAGGTGGTGCCGCGCTGCAGTTGCAGGGCGAGCGCCTTCGTGCGTGCCGTGGTCGATGCCGGCAGCGCGACGAACTGGTGCGGTGACCCGTACACCGACAGGTCCCCTGCCGCTCGAAGGCCCGCCGGTGTGGTGTCCGGCCGGCGGGACAGCACGGTGTACGCGCTGCCCGCGGGCAGCACCACTCCCGCGCGCAGGGCGCCGTCGTCACGTTGCCAGATGGGGGCGTCGAGCAGCACCCGCTGCGGACGATCGGCGGCGAACACGATGTTGGGCAGGTCGACCTGCGGGTAGAACGTCTGGATGAAGTCGGCCGGCAGCGGATCCGGGAGGTCGCCGTTCGACGGCCGGATGGTGTGATCGGGTCCGTCGGTGCGCACCCCCACCTCGTCATCGACCGTCCAGGTGCGGCCGTCGAAGTTGGTGAACGTCTGCCCGCGCCAGAAGTCGGCGGCCGGAGCGCGCACGCGCAGCACCACTTCGTCGCCGAGGTTGCCGCGCAGCGAGGTGTCCATCGACGGACTGAAGCCCGGGTACCCGCCGGCGCCCGCACCGGTGCGCCGTCCACTGCCCTGCAGCGGCCCGCCGAGCAGGGGCGATCCGTTGGCCGTGGCCAGTTGCCCGGCGCCGCTCACGGGTCGTCGGTCCTGCAGCCAGGTGGGCAGGTTGAGCTGCGCCGGGCCGCGCGGCACGGGCACCACGGCGAGGAGCGCCACGACTGCGGCAGCGGCGAGCAGCACACCGGTGCCGCGGGTGACGACGGCACGTAGCGCGTTGGCTCGGGTGTCGTCGGTGTCGGGGTCGAGCGTGGCCCGACGGGCACGGTCGGCTCGCGTGATCGTCTGCCCCGCCAGCGCGATGCCGATGCCGGCGACCGCCAGCCACCGCCCGAGGCCGCTGTCGACGCGGATGCCGGCGGCGTACGCGGTGATGATGCCCGAGCACGCGAGCGACACCCGGGCCGCACGACGGTCGACGCATTCGAAGCCCTGCATCACCCACAGCGTGACGAGGAGCTGCGGCATCAGGAACCGCATCGCGGAGGGGATGTCGACGATGCTGCCGATGTCGATGAGCGTGACGGCCACAGCCACGGCGGCCAGCAGCCCGAGCAATTGCCGCAGCGGCCGCTGCGCACGACCCGTGCGGGCGGTGACGGCCGCGCCCACCAGCACCACGACGGCGATGATCGCGATGCGCGCCACGCCGTACGCCAGCGACTGCAGCAACATTGCCAGCGGGGCGAGGGTGGCGGCGGCCACCCACCAGCGGGCGAACGTCGACAGCGACGAGTCGGGCTCCACCTCGCTCAGCGAGATCGGACGCTTCCAGATCGAGGTGTGTGCTCGCCGCGCCTGCGTCGGCTCGAACCGCGCGGTCCACGCCACCACGTCGGCGGGAGTGGCCAGTGTGAACGGGTCGGCACCGTCGACGCTGATTGCCACCTCGGCGCGCCGCGCCAGGCAGTCGTCGAGAGCGCGGCGCACGCGTGCCGCCTCCGCATCGGGATCGGCCGTGCCCGTGCGGGCCACCACCACCCACCGCTCGGCGTGATCGCGACGACGTTGGCGCACCACCAGCTCGCCCACCCGCAACGTCGACGGCCAGTGCACCGCGCTCACTTCGTCGCCGTCGCGCCACTGCCGCACCCCGTCGACGTCGTCGTGCCCCGTTCGGGCCAGCAGGTCGGCTGCACCGTCGTGCTCGTCGGCGGCGCGCTCGGCGGGCGCAGGTGTGGACGCCGGTGCGGCGCCGACGGCGAGCGGCTCGATCTCGACCACGAGGCGCCGCCGCCACCACAGCAACCCCATTCGCCCCGCCGACCGCCAGCGCACCTCTGCTCGCCCGTACATGCCCCGGCGCGGCGCGGTACCGGAGATCACGGTGTGACCGTCGTGCAACCAGCCGGCGGCCACCTCCACGCCGTCGAGGCGCACCTCGGCGTACACCGGGATGTGCGCGTCGAGGTGCACCGTCCAGTGCAGTTCGTCGCCCTCGGTGACCACGGTGGCCGTGCTCAGCTCGCGCACCATGGTGCCTCGCAGCGCCAGCGGACCGGCGACGAACGCGGCGATCGCCCCCACCACGGCCACAGCGAGCAGGATGACCACCGCGGTGGCGCCGGTGAGCAGCGCGATCAGTGCCCCGCCGACCCATGCGGCTGCCAACGCACCCGACCCGCGGGCCAGCCCCGCCGGCCGGCTCGCCGACCGCGTCGCCGACCGGGCCGCCGAACGGGCCGAGCGCCGGCTCATCGCCGCGGTGCGGGTACCGCGGCCAGGCACTCGGCCACCACTTCTGCGGCTGCACCGTGCTCGTGACCGGTGACCGCGACGCGGTGCGGCAGCGAGCACTCGGCAGCGCGACTCACGTCGTGGGGTGCGACGAAGTCGCGATCCGATAGCACAGCGAACGCTCGGGCGAGTGCCACCATCGACACCCCGGCGCGGGTGGACGCACCGACGCGTACGCGAGGATGAGCGCGGGTGGCGTGCAGCAGCGCCACGGCGTAGCGGGCGACGGGCTCGGCCAGGTGCACGCCCTGCACAGCGCTGCGCGCGGCGGCGAGCTCGCCCAACGAGGCGATGCGGCCCACGTGGGCGAGCTGCGTGCGGCCGCGGCGGCCGGTGAGCACGTCGACCTCTTCTTCGACCGATGTCCGGCCGAGGCTGATGGTGGCCATGAACCGATCGGTGACGCCTTCGGCCAGCGGGTAGGTGCCAGCCATCTCGACCGGGTTCTGGGTGGCGACCACCACGAACGGTGTGGGCACCGGATGGGTGTGACCGTCGACGGTGACGTGGCCCTCCTCCATCACCTCGAGCAGTGCCGACTGCGTGCGCGGATTGGCACGGTTCAACTCGTCGAAGAGGACGACGTTGGCGAACACGGGCCCGGGCCGGAAGTGGAGGCCGAGGCCTTCCGGGGTGGGTGCGAGCGAGCCCACGACGTCGGCGGGCAGCAGGTCGGAGGTGCCCTGCACGCGAGCGAACGAACCTCCCACCGATGCCGCCATCGATTGCGCGAGGAGCGTCTTGCCCACGCCGGGCAGGTCTTCGATGAGCAGGTGACCGCCGGCCAGCACGCAGGCGGCGGCGACCTCGATCTGGTCGTGGCGACCGGCGAGCACACCGGCCACCGACTCGACGAGCGAGGTGGCGATGCGAGTGGCGGCAGGCCGCGCGACGGCAGGGTCGGAGGCCACCACAGCGGTCATACGGAAAGGGTATCGGCAGCTCGGCCGATGGTCTGAAGGACCAGTGCCGATGTCGTCGGCCGGCACCCTCAGCGCAAGGGCGTGAGCGATTCCAGCACGGCGTGGTAGGTCTCGTTGTAGTGGACGTCGCCGACCAGGCCGGAGTCGGTCAACGAGCTCTTGGTCGCGGTCATCTCCACGGGGAGCCCGTGGGCGTCGACCCACCAGTCGATGGTGGTGTGCTCGAAGTACTTCGAGTCGTTGGTGATGGTCATGTGCACGTGCATCACCGGCACCGTCTGGCCGTCGACGGTGCGCGTGTCGGCGCCCACCACGAGCCAGGTGGGCAGCCACGGGGCACCGATGAGCGTGCACGTCGGCGCCACGGGCGGGCGGGGGCTGCGATCGGCGGGGGCGACGAGGACCGGATGGTCGCACGACAGCGGCTCCGACTCGACGTGCCCGAAGAACTCGTGGAACTGCAGGCCGGAGGTCTCGAACTCCACCCCGTCGGTGGTCGCGCAGAGCCGCCACTCCTCGCGCCGCTCCTTCAGCAGGTCCCAGCGCATCAGCACGCCGCATCCGTCGGGTGTGACCGTCAACGTGGTCTCGGCGGGGTAGGCGTGGGTCGCGCCGCCGAGCGCGTCGATCGACTCCGTGCCGGTGGTCGTGTAGCGGTACACGCCGATCGGCGGCGTCACGGGTGCGGCGACCGGCGCATCGGTGGCCGTGGGTGTCGGTGAGGTGGCGTCGCTGGTGATGACCGCAATGGTGGTCTGGCTGCGGAACCGCTCGAGCGCGGTGGCGGCGTCGATGGCGCGAGCGGCGTCGTGCAGCAGTCGGGACCGCACCTCCAGGCCCACCACGACGAGCGCGATGACGACGATGCTGCCCACGACGATGCGCCGACCGATACCGGTTCGTGCCACATCATCACGCTAGTGCGTTCGTGCGCTGCTCGATCAGGAGGCAGAATCGACGGATGCGTGTGACCGGTCTCGATCATGTGGTGCTCAGGGTGTCCGACATGGAGCGCTCGGTGGCCTGGTACACCGACGTGCTCGGCCTGGAGGCGGTGCGCCTCGCCGAGTGGCGCCGCGGCGAGGCTCCGTTCGTGTCGATGCGCCTCGATCCGGCCACCATCATCGACCTCCAGCTCGGGGAGATCACCGGCGTCAACGTCGACCACATCGCGCTCGTCGTCGACGGTGTCGACCTCGGCGAGCTCGTCGCCTCCGGCCGCTTCGGCAACGTGGCGCCACCACGCTCGCTGTACGGGGCACGCGGTGTCGGTGAGGGCGTGTACGTCAAGGATCCCGACGGTCACACCGTCGAGCTGCGCACCTACCCGGCCTGACCGCGGCGCTGTTCGGGGTCGCAGCCGGTCACGAACCTCGCTTCCGGGCAGGATCTCCGACGGCTTCCGCCAGGATTCCTGCCCGGAAGCCCAAAGGGCGGGATTCCTGCCCAGAAACCGACGGCGCTCAGGACGTGATGGTGGCGGCGCGGATGACGTTGACGGTCTCGAGGGCGGCGAGGGCCGCGTCGGCGCCCTTGTTGCCGGCCTTGCTGCCGGCGCGTTCGAGCGCTTGGTCCATCGTGTCGACGGTGAGGATGCCGTTGGTGACCACCACGCCCGTGTCGTGAGCCACGCGGCCGAGACCGGCGGCACTCTGGTTGGCGACGACCTCGAAGTGGTACGTGGCACCGCGCATCACCGCGCCGAGACCGACCACGGCGTCGTAGCGACCGCTCGACGCGAGCGCGTGCGCGGCCTGCGGCACCTCGAGCGCACCGGGCACCCACACCGTGTCGATGGCATCGTCGTCGACGCCGTGACGCACGAGGGCGTCACGCGCCCCGGCCTCCAGTCGGCCGACGATGAGGTCGTTGAACCGGCTGCACACGAGCGCCACGCGGAGGCCTGCGCCGTTCATCTGTCCGTGGAAGGTGGTCATCGGGGAGCTCCTGTGTGCGACGTGGCCGCCGAGTCGGCCAGGACCTGGCCGCGGCGGTGATGGATGAGATCGGCGATCGACACCAGCGGCAGCCGGTGCGCGCGGGCGAAGCGTTGCAGGTCGGGCAGGCGGGCCATGTGGCCGTCGTCGAGGACCAGTTCGCTCAACACGCCCGCAGGTCGGCGTCCGGCGAGGCGGGCGAGGTCGACGGCCGCCTCCGTGTGCCCCGGACGCTCGACCACCCCACCCGCCCGAGCCCGGAGCGGGAAGATGTGGCCGGGCCGGTTGAACGCGTCGCCGGCCACCGAGGGGTTGGCGAGTGCTCGCAGCGTCGCCGCCCTGTCGGTCGCGGAGATGCCGGTGGTGGTGCCGTCGCGAAGGTCGACCGTGATGGTGAACGCGGTGCGGAACTGATCGCTGTTCGCGTCGGGCGGCACCATCAACGGCAGGTCGAGCTGGTCGCAGCGGTCGCCCGGCAGCGCTGCGCAGATGACACCGGACGTGTACCGCACGAAGAACGCGATGGCCTCCGGCGTTGCCGCGTCGGCCGCCATGATGAGGTCGCCCTCGTTCTCGCGCTGCTCGTCGTCGGCGACCACCACGATGCCGCCCGCAGCGATGCAGTCGATCGCGGTGGCGATGGAGTCGAACACGCGAGTCGTGCCGATGGCGTTCATCGGATCTCCTGCAGCAGCCGCTCGACGTACTTGGCCATCACATCGACCTCGATGTTCACGGGGTCGCCTGCCACCTTGTGGCCGAGTGTGGTCACCGCGGCAGTGTGGGGGATGACCGCGACGGTGAAGCCGTCGTCGAGCGGTGCCACCACCGTGAGGCTGACGCCGTCGACCGTGATGGATCCCTTCTCCACCACGTAGCGCAGCAGTGCCGAAGGGATGCGCACCCGGAGGTCGGGCACCGGGTGCACGATCTCGCCCACGCCGTCGACGTGACCCTGCACGAGGTGACCGCCGAGACGATCCTGCAGCTTCACCGAGCGCTCGAGGTTGAGCGGGCTGCCACCGGCGATGCCGCGCAGGCTCGTGCGGTCGAGCGTCTCCTGGCTCACATCGGCCTCCCACCAGCCGTCACCGGTCGCGACCACCGTGAGGCAGCAGCCGTTGACGGCGATCGAATCGCCGAGGTGCACGTCGTCGAGCACCTTCGTGGCCCCGATGCGCAGGCGGGCACCGTCGAACGACTCGACCCGCCCCAGTTCTTCCACGATGCCGGTGAACATCCGTCGTCCGTTCTCTCGTTGCCGATGTGAGGAGGAGCATGGCAACGCGAACGAAGCGGGCACGCCAGTGACGGCGCGACCGGATCGCGTGTGTCGCCCTGCTCCCATCCGGACTCTCACCGTCGGCCCCGGGTTTCCACCGGGTCGGCCCCACGTCGCGCGCCCGAAAGCGAGTGATGTGGGGTTCGCGGGCTCTCACCGCCGGTTGGGAATTCCACCCAACCCCGCAGGGGGATTCAGTTGTGATCGGGACGCTATCGCCGAGATGCCATGCGTGTCTCAGCGGGCGGCGCGACCGCGACGACTGCCGCGCACCACGATTGCGTCGAACTCGTCGTCGGTGAGCGGGATGACCGACAGGCGGTTGCCGCGTGCCAGCAGCCGGCACTCGGCGAGTTCGGGCATCGCGCGCAGTTCGTCGAGCGACACGAACTGCAGCTTCTTCACCGGCGCCACGGTGACCCAGTCCCACCGCGGATCGGCCGGCTTCGAACCCGGGTCGTAGTACTTGCTGCGGGGGTCGAACTGGGTGGGATCGGGCTCGGCCTCCTTCACGATCTTGGCGATGCCCGCCACGCCCGGGGGCGTCGCGTTGGAGTGGTAGAAGATCGCCTGGTCGCCCTTGCGCATCGCACGCAGGAAGTTGCGCGCCTGGAAGTTGCGGATGCCGTCCCAGCCTTCGCGCTTCACCCTCACCAGGTCGTCGTACCCGAACACGTCGGGCTCCGACTTCATCAACCAGTACGCCATGGGCAGCGACGCTAGCGGCTCGTCGACGCGGCTGCCTCGCCGGCGAGGCGGTGGTAGAGCGCGACGTACGAGCGTGCCGCGGTGGCCCAGCCGACGTCGCGGCTCATCGCCCGGCGCTGCACTCGCTGCCATGCCGTGCGGTCGGGGTACAGGTCGCACACGCGCTCGAGTGCCACGGCGAGCGAGTCGGTGTCGACGGGGCTGAACTGGAAACCGGTGGCGACGCCGTCGCGCAGCGCCGCCTCGTTGGCGTCGATGACGGTGTCGGCCAGGCCGCCGACGCGTGCCACCACGGGCAGCGTGCCGTAGCGCAGGCCGTACAGCTGTGACAGCCCGCACGGCTCGAAGCGTGACGGCATGAGCACCGCGTCGGAGCCGGCCTGCAGGCGGTGGGCGAGCGGTTCGTCGTAGCCGACGACGGCGGCCACGCGGCCGGGATGGCTCACCGCCGCATGGCGGAACCCGGCCTCGAGGTCGCGGTCGCCCGAGCCGAGCAGCGCCAGTTGGCCTCCGGCCGCGAGGAGGCGGGGCAGCGCACCGAGCAACAGGTCGAGGCCCTTCTGCCAGCTGAGCCGGCTGATGACGCACACGAGCGGCGCGTCGGGCCGCACGTGCAAGCCCAACTCGTGCTGCAGCGCTGTCTTGTTCGCCGCTTTCGCGGGCAGCTTGTGCACGCTGTAGTGGTGTGCGATGTGGGGATCGGTGGCAGGATCCCACACGGTGTCGTCGATGCCGTTGACGATGCCGCTCAGCTCGTGTGCGCGGGTGCGCAGCAACCCGTCGAGGCCCATGCCCTGCTCGTTGCCCAGGATCTCGCGTGCGTACGTGGGGCTGACGGTGTTGAGGCGGGTGCTCCACAGCACGCCGGCCTTGAGGAAGCTCAGGTTGCCCCAGTACTCCATGCCGTCGTCGTGCGTCGCGGCGGGCGGCAGGCGCAGCTGCGCCGCGATGTCGAGGCCGAACACTCCCTGGAACGCGAGGTTGTGGATGGTGAGCAGCGACGGTGGGGCCGGCTGCGGCCCGAAGCGCAGGTACGCGGCGGTGAGTGCGCTCTGCCAGTCGTGCAGGTGCACGACGTGCGGCTTCCACCTGCCCACGCCCTGGGTGGCCACGTGCGCGCCCACCCACGACAGCGCGGCGAAGCGGACGTGGTTGTCGGGCCAGTCGCGGCCGTCGGGGCCGGTGTAGGGGCCGCCTCCCTTGCGGGCGAACAGATGCGGCGCGTCGAGCAGCCACACGTGCAACCCGTCGACCGTGGTGCCGTGCACCAGCCCGGCAGGGCCGCCGAACACATCGGGAAGGGTGGCGACCCGGCGCGCTCCCTGCAGCTGATCGCGCACGCCCGGGTAGGCCGGGAGGAGCACCCGCGCGTCGACCCCGTCGTCGGCGAGCGCCAGCGGCAAGGCGCCGGCGACGTCGGCGAGACCGCCCGTCTTGACCAGGGGATAGCACTCGGAGGTCACGAAGAGCACTCTCATCCCGGCGACCTCCCCTCGAACCTGCCCACGGGATGACGGTAACGCACATCATCGGTGCCGGTCACGATGTACATTCCCGATCATGGCCGACCCCAAGGTGCTCGTGATGGTGCTCGCCGGCGGTGAGGGCAAGCGCATGCTCCCCCTCACCCAGGACCGGGCCAAGCCCGCGGTGCCCTTCGGCGGCAGCTACCGCATCATCGACTTCGCGCTGTCGAACTTCGCCAACGCCCGGTACCTCAAGATCGTCGTGCTCACGCAGTACAAGAGCCACAGCCTCGACCGCCACATCAGCCAGACCTGGCGGTTCNNTTCGGCGCCGACCACATCTATCGCATGGATCCGCGCCAGATGGTCGAGCGACACCTGGAGGCCGGCGCCGGAGTCACCGTGGCGGCCATCCCCGTGGGCTACGAGGACGCCAAGTCGTTCGGCGTCATCGAGGCGGCCGCCGACGGTCGCATCAAGGCGTTCCACGAGAAGTCGTCCACCCCACCCACGATGGCCGGCGATCCCACGCGCTGCCTGGCCAGCATGGGCAACTACATCTTCGACACCAAGACGCTCATCGACATCGTGTCGCCGACCGGCGCCGATCAGCACACCGACATCGGCGGTCACATCATCCCCGCGCTCACCGCCGAAGGGCGCGCCCACGTCTACGACTTCTCCACCAACGTCGTGCCCGGCCAGGACGACCGCGAGAAGGGCTACTGGCGAGACGTGGGCACCATCGACTCCTACTACGACGCCAACATGGACCTGCTCGCGCCGGTGCCGGTGTTCAACCTCTACAACGACCGGTGGCCGGTCTACACCACCAACGACTCGATGCCTCCGGCGAAGATCTCGCGGGGCGCGGGTGGCGAGCCGTCGTACGTCGACGGCAGCCTGCTGTGCGCCGGTTCCATCGTCTCGGGCGGGCACATCGAACGCTCCATCGCGTCGCCCGGCGTGGTGGTGCACCACGACGCGCACGTCACCGGCAGCATCCTGTTCCCCGACGTGCAGATCCAACCCGGTGCTCGCGTGAACCGCTGCATCATCGACAAGAACGTGGTGGTGCCCGCCGATGCCCGCATCGGCTTCGACCGCGGTGCCGACGAGGCGCGCTTCACGGTGAGCGACAACGGCATCGTGGTCATCCCCAAGGACTACGTGTTCTGACGTGACGTCGCCCATCCGCTGCGGCCTCGGCGCCGAACAGTGAGCATGATGTCGAGCCGGAGGCGTGTGACGGGCAGGATGCGATGGGCGTCCTGAGAGCCATGCGCGCTCGCCCGCACGACGTGGATGGCGACGAGCTCGACGCCGCCGGCAACCTGCTGCGCCGTGCCGGGCGTGGCGACCAGGTGTCGTTCGCAGAGCTCTACGACCAGCTCGCGCCGATGGTGCATGGAGTGGTGCTGAAGGTGGTGCGCGACCCGGCGCAGGCCGAGGAGGTCACCCAGGAGGTGTTCGTCGAGCTGTGGCGCCTAGCCGCCCGCTTCGACGGCACGAAGGGGTCGGCGCGCACGTGGGCGGCCACCGTCGCGCACCGTCGCGCCATCGACAGGGTGCGCAGCGAGCAGGCCTCACGCGACCGTCTCCAACGCGACGCGGCGCATGTCGTGCGTGAGCACGACACGGTGGTCGCCGAAGTGGAGTCGTCGCTCGAGCAGGCTCGCGTGCGCAAGGCTCTGGGGCAGCTCAGCGACCTGCAGCGGGAAGCGGTCGAACTGGCCTACTTCGGTGGCCACACGTACAGGGAGGTGGCGGTGCTGCTCGACGTGGCGGAGGGCACCGTGAAGAGTCGCATCCGCGACGGCATGATCAGGCTGCGCGACGAACTAGGAGGTGAGTCGTGAGCGACATCGACGTCCATCACCTTGCCGCGGCCTACGCGCTCGACGCGCTCGACGATCACGAGCGGGCCGCATTCGAGGCGCACTACCGGTCGTGCGAGGTCTGCCACACCGACGTGTCCGACTTCCGGGCGACGTTGACCCAGGTGTCGTCGGCGATGGCGGTGCCCCCGCCCGAGTCGCTGAAGGATCGCGTGCTGGCCGAGGTGGCGGTCACCCGTCAGCTCTCGCCCGCTGTCGTGCCCGCCGTCATGCACATCGACCTGGCGGCTCGCCGGCGGGCGCGCACGGTGTCGATCACGCTCGCTGCCGCAGCGGCGGTGGTGGCAGTCGTGATCGGAGTGCTCGCCTTCAGTGGGCGCAGCCAGTCCACCTACGCGAACGATCTGGCGCGTGTGCTCGAGCAGCCCGATGCGCGCATGGTCGACCTGCAGAACAAGAGCGGCACCGCCGGCTCGTTCAAGGTGGCCTGGTCGAAGGGTCTCGGCGAGGCCGTGCTCATCGGCGAGAACCTGCCGCCTGCACCGTCCGACAAGGCATACGAGCTGTGGCTGGTCACGCCCCAGCAGTCGATGGCGATGTCGGTGCTCGATCCGGCCACCGGCGGCAACGTGCACCGCACGGTGAAGGCGTCGGCCGATCCGTCGGCCTGGGCCATCACCGTCGAGCCGAAGGCCGGCAGTCCCGTCGCCACGGGCAGCATCATCTACGTCGCCAACGTCTGACGGGTTCCTCGACGTCTCTCGTCGTCCCTTGTGGCACTCCGAATCGCCCGCGGCGAGTGCGCCGCGTGAAGCTGTGACGATGAGCGAACTTCTCGACGAACTCGACGCGTGGCTCGATGCCAACTGGTCTCCCGATCTCACCGTGCAGGAGTGGTGGCAACGCCTCGGCACCAGCGGCTGGGCCGCCCCGGCGCTGCCCGTCGACGCCTATGGAAAGGGCGTGTCGCGCAACGAGGCGCAGGCCGTCGGGCAGCGCATCGTGGCCCGTGGTGCAGTGCCCGCGCCGGGGGGATTGGGCATGCTGCTCGCCGCGCCCACCATCGCGGCCCATGGCACGCACGAGCAGGTCGACCGCTTCGTGCTGCCCATCGTCACCGGCCGGCAAGCGTGGTGCCAGCTGTTCAGCGAGCCCGGGGCGGGCAGCGACCTGGCCGGTCTCGGCACCCGCGCCGTGAAGGACGGCGAGGAGTGGGTGGTCAACGGTCAGAAGGTGTGGACCAGCGGCGGCCAGATCGCCGACATGGGGATGCTCATCGCGCGCACCGATCCCGAGGTGCCCAAGCACCAGGGCATCACCTGGTTCGCGTTCGACATGCACCAGCCCACCTCGGTCGAGGTCCGACCGTTGCGCGAGATGACCGGCCGGGCACTGTTCAACGAGGTGTTCCTCAGCGATGCCCGTGTGCCCGACGACGCGATCATCGGTGGCACCAACAACGGATGGGCGGTGGCCAACACCACGCTCATGTTCGAACGGGCCGGCCTCGGCGCAGGCGGCCACAGCGCTGCAGCCCTCGCCAATGCGGGCACGATCGCCGGCGACCTGCCCAAGCGCGTGGGCGACTTCGTCCGCACGTCGGGCCCGTCCGGTGGCGCCGGAGGCGGCGGTGCGATGGCCGCCGGGCTCTCCAAGCTGCTCGTGTCGATGGCGCGCGAGAGCGGCATGATCAGCGACGCCACGTTCCGGCAGGACCTCATGAAGTTGCACACCCTTCACGAGGTGGGCCGCATGCTGACGCTGCGGGTGAAGGCCGAGAAGGCCGCCGGTCGCGACATCTCGGCGGCCCCGAACATCGGCAAGCTGTCGATGAGCGAGATCATGCGCACCAGCCGAGATCTCGGCCTGCGTGTCGCCGGCGCCAACGGCATGCTCCACCCCTACACCGCCGACCAGCGCAGCGCCAACGAGGCCGCAGGCGTACCGGTCACCACCCCGTTCATCACCGAACTTGCGCTGTTCGCACAAGGACCGCCCATCTACGGCGGCACCGATCAGGTGCAGCGCAACATCCTCGGCGAGCGCGCGCTGGGCCTGCCCAAAGAACCCAGCAACGACCGCACGGTGAGCTGGTCGGAGCTGCCCAGGAACGGGTAGCGGCCCGCATCGCCGAGTGGCTCGCACTCGGCCCGCGAGACTTGGCGAATGGAACAACGCAACTGGCCGCGCTCGCACGACGAACTGCAGGACGGCCCGATCCAGGTGCGCGTGGCGTCGGTCGATCAGTTCTTCAATGCGATGGACCCCACCCCGCTCGAGGAGCGCTCGCTCAACCCGGAGGTGGCCGACTGGATCGAGGAGTGGGCAGAGGATCTCGACAAGGACCAGCCCATCGCGCTCGAGATCTACGTGGCCGACGGCCGCATCGAAGGCCGTGAACCGGCGATCGTCACTGCGCTCCACAACCACTTCGAGTACCGCGAGTGGCAGTCGGGTCGCCAGCTCAGCAAGCTGTGGCGAGAGGGTCGCATCAGCCTCGTCATCGGGCTGTTCACCATCACCGCACTCAACGCCGCCGCCCATGCCATCGGCACCAGCAAGAACCCCGTGATCGAGGTGCTCCACGAAGGCCTCGCGGTCGTCGGCTGGGTGTCGATGTGGAAGCCGCTCGAGACGTTCCTCTACGAGTGGTGGCCCATCCGCCGCGAGCGCCGCGCCTGCCATCGGCTCTCGGAGGCAGCAGTGACGTTCTCACTGACCCCACGTCGCTGAAGGGCACCTCACTGAAGGGCACGTCACTGAAGGGCACGTCACTGAAGGGCACGTCACTGAAGGGCACGTCACTGACGAGCACATAGTGCTCGCTTGCGATGGTCGCGGGGTCTACGGTGTGGAGCGGTGGTCACTGATTGCCACCACTGAGCGGGGGGTTACCTACATGAAACTCAAGAAGCTGCTGAGCGCCGCCGGGCTCACGCTGGCACTGACGGCGGGCGCAGTGGGCGCGGGTTCGGCATCAGCCCAGCCTGCGGCGCTGTGGTCGCTGCACACCGACATGACCAAGCCGCTGCACGCCGTCGGCACCTCGTGCACGCTCGCGGAGCACCAGGCGTACGCGCTGGCACGTACGAAGTGGGGCACGGTCATCGGCTGTGGCGCCTACTTCCAGCACAACGTGCTGGTCGCGCACTGGACCTACCTGTGGTTCAAGAACGACGGATCCTTCGATGTCTGGGCGACCGACGGTTGGCTCTACCCGCACGGCAGCCGTCCTGCCGTGTACACGGGCACCCGTCCCACCACCTGATCCCATCGATCATTCAGCCGGGCGGAGGCGCTCGCGCAGGCGTACGTACACCTCGGTGCCGACGAGTGCGCCGAGCTCCTCCGCCAGGCTGTCGATGACGGCCTGCTCTCCCACGTAGGCCTCCGGGCCTTCGGTGCAGCACCAGGCCATCGTGGTGCCCTCGTCGCCCCAGTCGGCTCGGCTCCACGCGCGCACGGTGGCGTCCTCGATGCGGTCGGGTTGCATCTCCCATTCCACGCGGATGGGGAGCTGCCAGCACACTGACGGCTTCCAGTCGGTGGGCGACTCACCGGCTGCGAGCGCGGTGAGGTGCAACGCGCAGCCGGTGCCGCCCGCGTAGCCGGGCCGGTTGAGGAAGATGCACGCACCGTCGACCACCTTGGTGTTGGTGCGCGTGGCATCGGAGAACACGTCGTCGGCGTCGACGCGGTCGTGGAACTGCCAGAGCGCCGGCGACACGGTGGCCGCCAAGGCCGAGATGGTCATCGCCTCGTCGACGTCGGCGAGCTCGGCACCCACCGAGCAGCAGCCCTGCTGCAACTGCTCGGCAGGATGGTCGAGGATCCCCTTGCACCCTCTGCCCCAGATGCAGGTCCAGTTCGAGGAGAGGAAGCCCCGGTCGAAGCGCCATCTGGTATCGCCGTGGAGGATCTCCACGAACTCGGACACCGGATCACACCGTGGGCGGCACCGCTCGCGCCGTGGCGAAGCGGTCGGCGACGTCGGGCCAGTTGGTGATGTTCCAGAACGCCTTGACGAAGTCGGCCTTCACGTTCTTGTACTGCAGGTAGTAGGCGTGCTCCCACGAGTCGATCACCAGCAGCGGCACGGATCCGGTGCCCACGTTGCCCTGGTGGTCGTGGATCTGCTCGATGACGAGGCGACTCGACACGGGCTCCCACGTGAGCGCACCCCAGCCGATGCCCTGCACGTTGACCGTCACGGCGGTGAGCTGTGCCTGCATCGCCTCGAACGAGCCGAAGTGCTCGGTGATCGCGTCGGCCAGGTCGCCCTCGGGGCGGCCGCCGCCGTCGGGGCTCATGTTCGTCCAGAAGATGCTGTGCAGCACGTGGCCGCTCACGTGGAAGGCGAAGCTGCGCGACAGCATGTTGATGGTGGCGAAGTCGCCGGCGGCGCGGGCCGCGGCCATCGCATCGAGCGTGTCGTTGGCGCCCTTCACGTATGCGGCGTGGTGCTTGTCGTGGTGCAAGGCCACGATCTCTCCGCTGTAGTGCGGCTCGAGCGCACCTGGGGAGTAAGGGAGTTCGGGCAAGGTGTAGACGGCCATGGGCGGTCTCCTTCGGCTCGGGGTACCCACCGTACCCGCGTGTGATGGTCGAGGCGACGTGGCAGCCTGGTGCGGTGAGCACGAAGCAGTACGACCTGGTCATCATCGGCGCCGGCTCCGGCAACTCCCTCATCGGCCCCGAGATGGACCACTGGCGCATCGCGATGGTCGAGCGCAGCAGCTTCGGCGGTACGTGCATGAACCGTGGCTGCATCCCGTCGAAGATGCTCATCTACCCCGCCGACCTCGCCAGCCGGGCCCGCGAGGGCGACCGCTACGGCATCAGCACCGAGTTCCATTCGGCCGACTGGCCGGCCATCGTGCGCCGCGTGTTCGGTCGTATCGATCCCATCGAGGCGGCCGGCCGCCAGTACCGCCAGAGCCTGCCCAACGTCGACGTGTACGAGCACAGCGCGCACTTCGTCGGGCCGCGCGAGCTGGAGGTGAACGGACAGCGCATCCGCGGCGAGCAGGTGGTCATCGCTGCCGGCGCACGCCCGTTCATCCCCGACGTGCCCGGCCTCGACACGGTGCCCTTCCACACCAGCGACACCATCATGCGCATCGCCCGCCAACCCGAGCACCTGGTGGTCATGGGCGGTGGCTTCATCGCGGCCGAGCTGGGACACGTGTTCCAGGCGCTCGGGTCGAAGGTCACCATCATCAACCGCAGCCATCGCCTGCTGCAGGCCGAGGACCGTGAGGTGTCCGAGCGCTTCACCGAGCTCGCTGCACAGCACTTCGATCTCGCACTCGGCTCGAAGGTGCACCGCGTGGCCATGACGCCGGGTGGCGTCCGTGTCGACCTGACCTGCGCCGGTGGCGATCGCAGCATCGAGGGCGATGTGCTGCTGGTGGCCACCGGCCGAATGCCCAACAGCGACCAGCTGCGGGTGACCGCCGGCGGTGTGGCGACCGACGAGCGCGGCAACGTCACCGTCGACCGCTACGGGCGAACCAGCGCACCAGGGGTGTGGGCGCTCGGTGACATCAACGGGCGGCACCAGCTGAAGCACATGGCGAACGGCGAGGCCAAGGTGGTGCGTCACAACCTCCTCCACGTCGACGACCTGCGCGAGTACGACTCGCGGCCGGCCCCGCACGCCGTGTTCACCGACCCACAGATCGGTGCCGTGGGGCTCACCGAGCAGGAGGCCGCGGCCAGCGGCGAGCCGCACTGCACCATCGTGCACCCCTACGGCGATGCTGCGTACGGCTGGGCGATGGAGGACACCACGAGCTTCTGCAAGCTCATCGGCGACCCGCGCACTCGTACCGTCGTCGGCGCGCACGTCATCGGTCACGAAGCCTCGGTGCTCGTGCAGCTGCTGGTGCAGGGCATGCACCTCGGCGCCACCGCCGACGAGATGGCAGTGGGGCAGGTGTGGATCCACCCGGCCCTCAGCGAGGTGGTCGAGCAGGCGCTGCTCAAGCTGATCGACGCGTTCGACGCGTTCGACGCGTTCGACCCCGGGGCGCCCGGCTGAACTCCGGCACGAGTTCACACCTGGTTCTTACGTTGCGCGGGTGGATGCCTTACCCACATTGAGCATCATCGTGGTGCCGCCCCCATCGAAAGGCACACCACCGATGAAGAACAAGATCGTCGCCGCCGGCCTCACCGCCGCGCTCGTCGCCGGTACCGGCGTCGGCCTCCTGCTCGAACACGGCAACTCGGTCGGCGCCTCGAGCGCAGCAGTCTCGACCGACAACTCGACTGGCAACACGGTCACGTCCACCGGGAAGTCGATCACCGGCACGGGCTCGGCCGAGCGCGCCGCGCGCCTGCAGGCCACGCTGAAGCCGTTGGTCGACGCCGGCACCATCACCCAGGCGCAGGCCGATGCCGTCGTCGCCGCGATCGACGCTGCCGGCCCGACTGGCGACGGCGATCACGGGGGCATGCCGGGCATGCCCGGTGACCGAATGGGCCGCATGCGTCGCGGCGGGCTCGATCTCGCGGTGGTGGCCACCACCCTCGGCGTCTCCGCCGACGACGTGCGCACCGCCATCCAGGGCGGCCAGACCATCGCCCAGTTCGCGGTGTCGAAGGGCAAGACCGCGGCCGACGTCGTCGCCGCCCTCGTCGCCGACACCAAGACCCAGCTCGATGCCGACGTGACCGCAGGCAGGCTCACCCAGGCGCAGGCCGACACCGAGCTCACGCAAGCAACCACCCGCATCACCGATGTCGTGAACAACACCCAGACCGCGCTGCCCGCCGGCCGAGGTGGCATGGGCCCGCACGGTGATGGTGATGGCGGCCCCATGGACGGACCTCTGGGTGGCGGCACCACCCAGACCACCGGCACCACGGCGGGCTGACATCGAACGCTCTACGATCGGTCGGGGCGTCCTCCCTCGCTCCGATCGATCGTGAGCGCTCTCCCGGAAGGCATCAGCAACATGAGCGGACGAATTCTCATCGCCGACGACGATCGGGCCATCCGTGAGGCGCTCACGCGCGCCCTCACCCTGGAGGGCTACGACGTCGTGCAGGCGGCCGACGGCGCTGCGGCGCTCACGATGATCGAGACCGCTCAACCCGACGTGGCGGTGCTCGACGTGATGATGCCCAACGTCGACGGCCTCACCGTGTGCCGCGTGCTGCGTGCCGAACGCAACCGCATCCCGGTGCTCATGCTCACCGCGCGCACCGAGACGCCCGACCGTGTGGCCGGCCTCGACGCCGGCGCCGACGACTACCTGCCCAAGCCGTTCGATCTCGACGAACTGCTGGCCCGTCTGCGGGCGCTGCTGCGGCGCGCCAAGCCCGACGATGGCGGCATCGACAACGAGCCGGTGCAGATCGCCGACCTCCGCCTCGACCCCACGTCTCGTCGGGTGTGGCGCGGCCAGCGCGAGGTGGAGCTGTCGAAGACCGAGTTCGACCTGCTCGAACTGCTCGTGCGCAACCAGGGCATCGTGCTCGAGCACAGCACNNGACCGCATCTGGGGCTACGACTTCGGCCCCGACTCGAAGAACCTCGCCGTCTACATCTCGTACCTGCGCCGCAAGCTCGAGGGCCCCGACGACAGCAAGCTCATCCACACAGTGCGCGGAGTGGGCTACACGGTGCGTGCATCTTGAGCCTCAGGCTCAAGATCATCCTGGCGCTGACGGCTCTCGCCGCCGCGGCGACCGCCACGATCGGCATCGCGTCGTACGCGTCCACCAAGCGGTCGCTCGAGTCGGCGGTCGACCGCTCGCTCGACGACGCGGCGTCGCACCTGCGCTCGTCGCCGTCGCTCGGCGACCCCGACATCGACGGCGACGGCACGGTGAAGCCCGGCAACAACCCGTCCACCGGCCGCCCACGCAGCTTCGAGCAGGTGCTGTTGCAGGTGATCGACTCCCACGGAAACGTCGTGCTGCAACCGCGCTCGGGGGCGTTGCCCATCGGGAGCGCCGACAAGCAGGTGGCCTCCTCCACGGCCGCCACCGCGTCGGCGAAGCACGACATCGAGTTCGACGGCGAACCGTTCCGCGTGTACACGGTGAAGTTCGGCGACGGCGCCGCGCAACTGGCGCGTTCGTTGAAGGAGAGCCAGGACGCGCTGCAGCGCATCCTGCAGAGCACGCTCATCGCGGTGCTCGTCGTGGCGCTCACCTCGATGCTGCTCGG
Source organism: Acidimicrobiaceae bacterium (assembly GCA_003154135.1). Lineage (GTDB taxonomy): Bacteria > Actinomycetota > Acidimicrobiia > Acidimicrobiales > Ilumatobacteraceae > UBA668. Next base: position 16,499 of record PMCN01000275.1, on the reverse strand, counting down.
GTGGCTCATCGCGCTGCAGGTCACGCGCCGGCTCGAACGGCTCACCGAGGCCGCGGGTGAGGTGGCCAGCACCGGTCGCCTCGACGTCGACGTGCCGGTCGACGGCTCCGACGAGACCGGGCAGCTCGGACGTGCGTTCAGCGGGATGCTCGATGCCCTGCAACGGAGCAAGCAGGAACAGCAGCAGCTGGTGCAGGACGCGGGCCACGAGCTGCGCACGCCGCTCACCAGTCTGCGCACCAACGTGTCGGTGCTGCGTCGCCGCTTCGACCACCTCACACCCGACGCGCGCGACCAGCTGCTGGGCGACCTCGACAGCGAGACGCGTGAGCTCACCGATCTGGTCAACGAGCTCGTCGAGCTCGCCACCGACCGCCGCGACGACGAGCTGGTGCAGCCCGTGCGCCTCGCCGATGTGGCCGAGCGCGCCGCTGCGCGAGCCCGCCGCCGCTTCAGCCGCGAGGTCGCGGTGGAGGCCGACGAGACGGTCATCGACGGTCGGCCCAACGCACTCGAACGGGCGCTGCAGAACCTGGTCGACAACGCGTGCAAGTTCGCCCCCGATGGTGCGGTCGAGGTGCGCATCGCGGGCGGCACGGTCACGGTGCGCGACCACGGCCCGGGCCTCGTGCCCGCCGATGTGCCGCACCTCTTCGACCGCTTCTTCCGGTCGGTGCAGATGCGCAGCAAGCCCGGTTCAGGTCTCGGTCTGGCGATCGTGAAGTCCATCGTCGAGGGTCACGGCGGCACGGTGTTCGCCCGCAACGCCGACGGCGGCGGCGCCATCCTCGGCTTCACGCTGCCGGTGCCCACTTCCGGGTAGCGCGTGCGAATCCGGTGCTCGACACCGGATCCGTGGGTGCTGTAACGTTGTTATCGCGCCGTTGGGACGCACAGCACAGGGGGTTGGCCATGACCGACACGCAGAACCGCTACCTCGTCGGCAACTACGCACCGGTCGAGCGCGAGGTCACCGCCGTCGATCTGCAGGTGATCGGGCAGTTGCCGGCCGACCTCGACGGGCGCTACCTGCGCAACGGGCCCAACCCGCTGGCCGCCGATTCGGCCACCCACCACTGGTTCATCGGCGACGGCATGGTGCACGGTGTGCGCCTGCGCGGCGGCCGGGCCGAGTGGTACCGCAACCGCTACGTCGGGTCGGCGCAGCTGTCCGCATCGCGTGGCCAGCCCGACATCGCCGGCCGCAACTGGAACGACAACCCGTCGGGACCCAACACCAACGTCGGCGGGTTCGCCGGCACCACCTGGGCGATGGTCGAGGCCGGTGGGTGTCCGGTCGAGCTCACCTACGACCTCGAGACCGTCGGCCGCAACGACTTCTTCGGCACGCTGCCCGGCGCGTTCACCGCCCATCCGAAGGTCGATCCCGACACCGGCGAGATGCACGCGGTGGTCTACGCGTGGCCGCAGTTCGTCGACCACGTGCAGTACGTGGTGGTCGGCACCGACGGGCGCGTGCGGCGCACCGTCGACATCCCAGTGCCGGGCATGGTGATGGTGCACGACATGTCGCTCACAGCGCGTTACGCCGTCGTCTACGACATGCCCGTCACGGTCGACTTCGACCTCGCCTTCGCCGGTCGCTTCCCGTTCCGCTGGAACAACGACTACGGCTCGCGCCTCGGGTTCTTGCCCCGCGAAGGTGATGCGTCCGCCATCGTGTGGGTCGACGTGCCGGTCTGCTACTCGTTCCACCCGATGAACGCCTACGACCAGGCCGACGGCTCGGTGGTCATCGACCTGTGCGTCTACGACCGGATGTTCGACGACGACATCCTCGGCCCGTTCGGCGACAACTTCGCCCGTCTGGAGCGGTGGGTCGTCAACCCGGCCACTCGCACGTGCAGCACCTCGGTGATCGATTCGTCGCCCTGCGAGTTCCCGCGCCACCGGGGTGCGCTCACCGGCAAGCCGTACCGCTTCGGCTACTGCTCGGGTCCCGACGACACGTCCGAGTGGCCCACGCGCAAGTACGACGTGCACACCGGCGAGCGCACCGAGTACCGCCACGGCACCGGTCGCGGCGGTGGCGAGCCTGTGTTCGTCTCCCGCCCCGACCCCACCGCCGAGGACGACGGCTGGCTGCTCACCTTCGTGCACGACGTGCCCGCGGGCACCGCCGAACTGGTGGTGCTCGACGCGCAAGACCTGTTGCGCGGCCCGGTGGCCAGGGTGCTGCTGCCCCAGCGCGTGCCCTACGGCTTCCACGGCAACTGGGTGAGCGACCGCTCGGTCCCGCCCGCCACCCCCTGACCCCGAAGTTCGAGGGGGTGCGACGGCGTGGCAATCTGTGGCCATGCCGATCGACCCCGACGCCGTGCTCGCCTCGCTCACGCTCGACCAGAAGGTGGCCCTGCTCGCCGGGTTCGACGCGTGGCACACGGTGGCGCTCCCAGGTGCGCCGGCGATGCGCTGCTCCGACGGCCCCGCCGGCGTGCGCGGCACGTCGTTCACCGGGCCGGCATCGGCGTCGTTCCCGTGTGGCACCGCGCTGGGCGCATCGTTCGACCCTGCGCTGCTGGAGGAGGTGGGCAGCGCATTGGGCCGCGAGGCGCGCTCGAAGGGCGCCAACATGCTGCTCGCTCCCACCGTCAACCTGCATCGGACCCCCATCGGCGGCCGCAACTTCGAGTGCATGAGCGAAGACCCCGTCCTCACCGCTGCCATCGCCGTCGGCTACGTGCGCGGCGTGCAGGAGCACGGAGTGGCCTGCTGCGTCAAGCACTTCATCGCCAACGACACCGAGCATGAGCGGCACACCATCTCCAGCGAGGTCGACGAGGTGCCGCTGCGCGAGATGTACCTGCTGCCCTTCGAGCAGGCCGTGCGTCCGGTCGACGACGGCGGCGCGAACGTGCGTGCAGTGATGAGCTCGTACAACCGCATCAACGGCACCTACGCCAGCGAGCACCACGAGCTGCTGCGTGGGGTGCTGCGCGACGAGTGGGGCTTCGACGGCGCGGTGGTGAGCGACTGGTTCGGCACGCACAGCGCCGCCGACTCGCTGGAGGCGGGACTCGACCTGGAGATGCCCGGGCCGCCGCGGTATCGCGGCGACGCGCTCCGCGCCGAGCTCGACGCCGGTCTCACGTCCGAGACTCGGGTCGACGAGTCGGTGCTGCGGCTGCTGCGGCTGTTCGCGTGGTCGGGCGTAGGCGACATCGACACCACCGAAGTCACCGACGACTCGGCGGCGACGCGCGAGGTCATCCGCCGCGCGGCGGTGGCGGGCAGCGTGCTGCTGAAGAACGACGGCGTCCTTCCCTTGCCGGCCGACGCGCAAGTCGCGTTGCTTGGACCCAACGCCGAACGCGGCCAGGTGCAAGGGGGCGGCAGCGCACGGGTGCGGCTGAACCGGCCGTCGATGCCGCTTGCCGCGCTCGAGGCGCGCGGCGTGGTGGCCGTGCACGAGCCCGGCTGCCGCATCGGGAAGCGCCTGCCCAGCATGCGCGGCGACTTCGCCGTGCACTATCACGACATGCACGGCCAGACCGCCGACGCGACGGCCGACCGGTTGAGCTTCACCTGGATGAACAAGCCGGCCGACAACATCGACCACGGGTCGTTCGGCACCGACGTGGTGGGCACGTTCACACCGAACGTCGACGGCGAGTGGATGGTGAGCCTCATGGCGGTGGGCGCGTCCGTCCTGCGCATCGACGGGCAGGTGGTCGTCGATCTGTCCACGCCGCAGGTCGGTGGCTCCTACTTCGGCCACGGCAGCCCGGAGATCCGAGTGCCGTTGCAGTGCCGGGCAGGTGTGCCCATGCACGTCGAGGTCGGTGTGGCGGTGGAGGAGCGGACGCAGCTGCGAGGCCTCGCCGTGGGCGCCGCGCCGCCCGACAACGACGACGCGATGGAACGCGCCGTTGCTGCGGCATCCACCGCGTCGATCGCCGTCGTGGTGGTGGGCACCAACGCCGACTGGGAGACCGAAGGGGAGGACCGCACCACGATGGACCTTCCTGGCGCGCAGGACGAGCTGGTGCGCCGTGTCGCTGCGGTGAACCCGCGCACGGTGGTGGTGGTGAACGCCGGCTCGCCCGTCACGATGCCCTGGATCGACGACGTGGCCGCCGTGCTGCAGGTGTGGTTCCCGGGCGAGGAGTTCGGCGAGGCCCTCGCCGACATGCTGCTCGGGGTGGCCGAGCCCGGTGGCCGGCTTCCCGTCACCATGCCCCGCCGGCTGTCCGACACGCCCGCGTTCGAGCACCACCCCGGTCGCGACGGCAGGGCCGAGTACGCCGAGGGTCTGCTCATCGGTCATCGCTGGTACGACGCCATGGGAATCGAGCCGCTGTTCCCGTTCGGCCACGGGCTGGGCTACACGACGTGGCAGCTCGGTGCGGCCACGTCGACGGGCAACCCGCGCACAGGCGTCACCGTCACGGTGCCGGTGAGCAACACCGGGTCACGGGCAGGCAGCACCGTGGTGCAGTGCTACGTCGAGCCGGCCGCGCGCGAGCACGACCGTCCCGTACGCACCTTGCAGGGCTTCGCCAAGGTGCACCTCGACGCGGGCGCCGAGGGCTCGGTGACCATCGAGCTCCCGCCGCGGGCGTTCAGCCAGTGGCACGTCGACCGCCACGACTGGGTGCTGCAGCCCGGCGATCACCGCATCGTCGTGGGTACGTCGTCGCGCGATCTCACGCAGGTTGGCGTGAGTCGAGCACCCGCTCCGGGGTGATCGGGACGAACCGAAGTCCACCTGTGGGCGAGAACGTCCCGAACAGGTCGACCACCAGGTGCGTGGTGCTGCTCACCCACGCGCAGAAGGTTCCGTCACTGTCGACCGGGACCACCGTGAGGTTGGCCACGGCCGAGCCGGGCACGATCTGCACGCTTCCCTTGTCGTGCACGCCGCCGTTGATCACCGAGCACCGGTCGGCCGCGACGAATCCAAAGGCCGCACCCAACGTGGTGGTGAGGTTCAGGAGCACCACGTTGGCACCCGCCGGTGCACGCATGCGCACCACGCTGCCCGCAGTGTTGACCATCGCACACCGTTGGACCGTGGTGATCGGGTCGGTCCAGCACTTGCGGGTGTCGACGAGTCGCGACGGGGCGAGGGTCGTGTACCCCAACCCACCCTGCGCGGCAGGTGCGAACACGCCGAGCACGTCGACCACGACGCCCTGACTGGTGGGGGACACGGTGCAGAACTGTGCGCCCATGTCGGTGCTCAGGGTGGGCACCACCGCGAGGTTCGTGATCGCGCGGTCGCCGGCCACGAAGTTGACGTTGCTGTGCGTGGTGCCGGCGACGGCCAGGACTGGGCAGGTGTCGGCGGTGAGGAAGCCGGTGGAGCCGGCCCCCACCACGGTGAGGTTGGCCATTGCGGCCACTGCGTCGACGGGCACCGACGCCGCCGCGACCACGGGCGTGTTGGCCGGCACTGGTGACGGGTCGTTGCAGCTGCCGTCGGGCGAGCACCACGGACTCGTGCGCGTGTCGACGACGCGCACCGGTGCAATGGGGGTGTAGAGGTTGCCGCTCGGCGCGGCCGCTGCGGGCGAGAAGAAGCCCTCCACGTCGACGATGCTGTGGAACGTGCCCGACTGGTAGAGGCAGAAATGTCCTTGCGCGTCGATGGGCACCACGGCGGCGGCGGCGACTGCGCGCCCGAGGCGGGCGTTGGCGTTGCTCCACGCGCGGTCGCCGGCAGGCACCGCACCACAGTCCTCGGCAGCGGCGTAGCCGGTGGTCTGCGCCCCGGTGAGCGTGATGTTCACCATCACGGCTGTCGCGCCCGCCGGAGCGTTGGTGTCGATGACGATGCGGGTGCCGCCGTCGGGCACCTCGCCGCGCAGCAGGCACCGGTCGCTCTGGACACCCAGGTCATCGACGACGGGGAAGCACGCACCGGAGCCGACGTTGGCGCGCAGGATGGCCTTGGCCTGGTCGACCGTGCCGTTGAACTCGAAGTGCATCGGGTCGCGGGTCACCGAGGTGCGCGACTGCGACGGCGAGCTGCAGCCACTGCTCCAGCCGTAGCCGCCCCAGTACAGACCCCACTTCTCCGCGGTCTGCACCACCCACTGCGGCAGGTTGGTGATCACGGGGGTCTTGCACGCCGATGCCCCGTTGATGCCCACGTCGGTCTGCATCGGGTTCTTCCCGGTGTTGATGTCGCTCGCCAGGCCGTAGGCGTGGTTCGACAGCGACCCGCGTTGCAGCCCGGCGCAGTCCTTGCGGGTGCTGGCCGTGCAGCGGAAGACGTACGTACCGCCGTCGGTGATCGTGTACCCCTTGGCCTGGATCTCGGCCAGGAAGCCCTCGAACAACGGCAGCGCGTCGGGGAACGACTTCAGCTGGCCGGGCTTGAGCGAGCCGATCTGTTGCGTGTTGCTGACGAACAACTTCTCGAACGCAGCCAGCGCGGGGCTGCCGTTGTAGCCCCAGCCGAGCCACTTCCAGCCCACGGGCGGGAACGTGCCGCCGGTGGTGTTCTGCACCTTCAGCATGTCGGCCATCGTGGCGTCGACGATGCCGGTCACCGGCAGGCTGTTGTCCTGCTGGTAGGCCTTCACCGCCCACAGGGTGAGCAGTCCGAACTGACCGTCCACGGAGAGCGAGGCACCTTGGTCGTCGAGCGCCTGCTGCACGTCGGCCACCGCGTTGCCGGTGGAGCCCGACGTGAGGTTCACCCACGCCAGCACGGTCGGGTTGGTGGGTCGCGGGAACGGCGCGGCGGGCCAGCCGCGGGTCTCGGGCAGGCCCGAGCCGAGCGTGATGACGCAACCGGCCACGTTGCCGCTGTTCATCGCCGTCGTGCTGCACTGCGGCGGCACCGTGGGCAGGGTCCAGGGCGCGTCGGCAGCGCTGACCGTGGCGACCGGTGCGGTGGCCACGAAGGCGCTACTGGCCACGAGACTGAGCAGACAGAGCGCACGGAGTCGGCGGGGAACCGTGTGCATCACTTGGAATATCGGCCCGCGCGGCGCCGATCTTGACCCTGGTGGGGAATGTTGTTGCATCACCGCAGGTTGTCGACGGTGTGCCTGACACCCCCGCCGAGTCCCGCGACGTCGCCAGCGTCGAACGTTTCATCCCCGCGCCGGCCTCGGCCATCTTCGACGTGCTGGCCGATCCCAGCCGTCACCAGGAGATCGATGGTTCGGGCACGGTGAGGGGCACGTCGGAAGGCTCGCAGCGGCTGGCGCTCGGCTCGAAGTTCGGCATGTCGATGAAGGCGGGCATCTCGTACTCGATGGCCAACACGGTGGTCGAGTTCGAGAACGACCGCCGCATCGCCTGGCAGCCGCGACCGACGCTGTCGTTCATGCGCTGGCTCGTCGGCGGACGCATCTGGCGCTACGAGCTCGAGCCTGCCGACGGCGGCACCCTCGTGCGCGAGAGCTGGGACATCAGCCACGAGGTGCACAAGTCGGCCGTGCGCCCGCTGCGCTCGAAGACCATCGACGCGATGACCAAGACGCTCGAGCGACTCGAGCAGGTCGTCACGAAGTAGCCGTCGCTACGAGGCAGCAGTCGCCGGTTGCGGCTCCAGCCGCGTCGCCGGGAGCACACGGTTCAGCTCGGCACCCAGCAACGCGACGATCGCGTGCAGGTTGAGCCAGGTGATGAGGCCGATGAGGATGGCGAAGGTGCCGTACACGGGTGACGCGTGGGCGATGGCTCGTGCCACCACTGTGGTGCCCGCGACCTGCAGCAGGCTGAACACGAACCCGCCGATGAGCGCGCCGGGCGCAACCTGACGCCACGACAGGGGAGCCACGCACAGCCACCGATACGTGGCCGCCAGAACCGTTGCGTTCATGGCGATGGCCGCGACGCCGAGGCCGGCGCGGCCGAACGGGTTCCACGAGTCGAAGCCGAGCGTGCTGGTGAGGAACGCGGTGGCGACCTGGCCGCCGCCGACGACGACGATGCCGAGCAGCGACCGCACGCGGATGGCCACCAGCGTGCGGCGCTGTGGCATCGGCACCTCGGCGATGTCGTCGAGCGAGGTCTGCAGCACGTTGAACGCACGCAGGCTGGCCCACAGCGCGGTGAGGAGGCCCAGGAGCAGCACCCACACGCTGCCGTGCAGTGCCGATGGGTCGGTGGCGAGCTGCGTGCCGACGATGGGGAGGCGGCTGAACGCGGAGTCGATGATCTCCTTCTGGAGGTGCGGATGGCCCTCCAGCACCAGACCGAGCACAGTGGTGAACACCAGCATCAGCGGGAAGATCGACAGGAACCCGTAGTGCGCGACGAGCGCAGCGTGGCGACCCGTCCGATGCGTGCGGAAGTTGTCGATGGTCGCGACCAGTGCATTGGCGGGGGCCGAGCGCTCGCGCAGCGACACCACGCGAGGATGCTCGGTCCACGATGCCCTGCCCATGTCGCGGAGACTAAGGGATCTGTCGGGTCATGCGACGAGCGGCTGCGCGGCCCGGTCGTTGCCGAGCATCACGAGCACGGTGACGTCGCCGAGCCCCGCCGTGCCGCCGGTGATCCAGGCCGGTGTGGGCATGCGCAGCACGGGAATGCCACCCATCAGCTGGCTGATCGACTGCGCGACGCCCTCGCTGCCGGCGATCACGTAGATCTTGCTCGCGTCGAGCCGCTCGTCGATGCCGGCCGCGTTGGTCGACTTGCGCATCGTGAACCCCTTCGCGGCCAACTGGTCGGCGAGGCGTCCGGCCGAGCCGTTGATGCTCGACGCGTTCGCCACCATCACGATGCCCGGTGACGTGACGATGGTGGTCGTGGTGGTGGGCGGCAGCGTGCTGGTCGAGCTGGTGCTGCTGGTGGGTGCGCCCGACGTGGGCACGGCGCTGGAACCGGTACCGGTGGCCGAGGTGGCGCCCGTCGGCGACGCGGTGGAGGTTGGCCCGGCTCGGTTCGCGCCGCTGGTGCAGGCGGCGAGGAGCGCGACGAGCGCGGCGGCGGCGAGGCAGCTGAGGAGGGAACGGCGAGCGACAGGGGAGGTACGCATGTGCCACCAGCCTGCCGACTGCAGCGCCGCGAGACAAGTCGTGTCGAGCTGCGTCCGCTGCGGCTCGGTGACGGCTCCGACGGGGCCGACCATGTACGGTGCGCTCGTGCGTCGCTGGGGGGCTTCACGCATCGACTTCACTGCCGCTGTCGCGTGGGCCACGGTTGCAGCGTTGCTGATGCTGCAACTGGTGCACTTCGGCATGCCGTTCGGCGTGTGGGTGGAGAGCTTGGTGAAGGGTCTGCTCGCTGCGATGCTGGCCATCGGCCTGGCGCTCATCTACCGGGCCAACCGCGTGGTCAACTTCGCGCAGGCCGACCTGGGCACCGTGCCCGCCGGCTTCTCTGCATCGTTCATCCTCTTCTGGGGATGGCCCTACTTCCTCGGCCTCTCCGTCGGACTTGTGCTGGCGCTGGTGCTCGGCGCCACCGTCGAGCTGGCGTTGGTGCGTCGGTTCCGCAACGCTCCGCGCATGGTGGTCACCGTGGCGACCCTGGGCATCAGCCAGCTGCTCGTCGTGCTCGGCATCCTCATCCCGCGCTGGTGGGGCAAGAACCTGGCCAGCGAACGGCTCCCACCGCCCTTCCACTGGAAGTTCACGCCCACGTGGCAGCTCCACTTCTGGCGTGCCCAGCCGGGCAGCTACATCCTCAACGCGAACCATCTCATCGCGATGGTGCTCGCCCCGCTCTCCATCGTGTTCGTGGCCTGGTTCCTGAACCGCAGCCGCCTCGGTGTGGCCATCCGGGCGAGCGCCGAGCGCAGCGACCGCGCCGCGATGCTGGGCATTCCCGTCGCCCGGCTCAACACGGTGGTGTGGGCCATCGCCGCCATGCTCGCCTACCTCGCGCTGTTCCTGCGCTCGGGCATCAGCGGCGTGCCGCTCGGCTATGCCGCCGGCCTCCCCGCGCTGCTCGTGGCGTTGGCGGCGCTGGTCATCGGTCGGCTCGAGCGCCTGCCCACCATCGCTGCCGCGGCCGTGGCGTTGAGCCTGCTCGAGGCCGGGGTCGACTGGAACTCGCAGTCGCCGTACCTCGCCTATCCCATCATGGGCGCGGCGATGTTCGTCGCGCTGATGGCGCAGCGCTCGAGCAGCCTGCGTCGCGACAACGACGCGACGAGCAGTTGGCGTGGGGCCGAGGAGGTGCGGCCGCTGCCGCCCCATCTGGCGCACGCGGGGTGGGTGCCCACCGCCAAGTGGACGTTGCTCGCGTTCGGCGTGGCCGGGGTGCTGCTGGTGCCCACGCTCTTCGAGGTCGACAACGTCATCAAGGCCACGGCGCTGGTGTGCTTCACCATCATCGGGCTCTCGCTCGTGGTGCTCACCGGGTGGGCAGGGCAGATCTCGTTCGGGCAGATGGCTCTCGTCGGCATCGGGGCTGCGGTGAGCGCCACCGTCACCTCGCGTTGGCACGTCGACCTCACCATCGCGCTCCTCGTCGGCGGTGCTGCAGGGGCTGCGGCGGCCTTCCTGGTGGGCGTGCCCGCGCTCCGACTCCGCGGTCTCTACCTGGCGGTCACCACGTTCGCCCTGTCATTGGCCGCGGAGTACTGGTTGCTGAGCGACCGCTTCTTCCACTGGTTCCCCAAGGCGGAGGAGCGCTTCTCGCGGCCGCCGCTGTTCGGTCGTGTGTCGGTCGACTCGCCGACGAGGTACTACTTCTACGCGGTGGCGGTGCTCGCGTTGGTGTACCTCGCGCTGCGCGGCATCCGCCGCTCGCGCACGGGGCGCGTCATCGTCGCCATCCGCGAGAACGAGCGCGCGGCGCAGAGCTTCTCGGTGGGGGTGGTGCGGGCCAAGCTCACCGCGTTCGTCATCTCCGGCGCAGTGGCCGGCGTGGGTGGGGCGCTCTACGCGCACCTCAACCAGGCGTTCTCGGTGTCGAGCTACTCGACCGGGGAGAGCTTCAGCGTGTTCACCAGCGCCGTCATCGGCGGACTTGGTTCGCTCGGCGGCGCCTTCCTCGGTGCGGCGTACCTGCGCGGCACACGCTGGTTCATCCACGATCAGGCGTGGCAGCTGCTGTCCACCGGTTTCGGCGTGCTGCTCGTGCTGCTCGTGCTGCCCGGCGGTCTCGGCAGCCTGTGGGTGAAGTTGCGCGACGTCGGTGTGCGCCTGCTCACCGGTCGCCGGGTCGACGAGCCGCTCGTGCTGGCCCCGGTCGACGCGAAGGCCGACGCGCCGGTGGGCGACGCGGCATGAACATCGTCCGTCGCTTCCTGGCGCAGGCGGCCCACCCGCTCACCTGGCTCGAGGGTGTGTGTGGTGGTCAGGCCGCGTTCCCGCTCATCGTGCTGTTCGGGCTCAACGCGGTCGACGAGCTCGACCGCACGGCGTTCGGCATCCTGCTGCCCAACATCCGCGACGAGTTCCACCTCGACAACACCAAGGTGCTCGGCCTCGTCGCGCTCTCGTCGATCGTGGCGCTCGCGTTGCAGGTGCCCATCGCGCAGTACGCCGATAGGTCCAAGCGCGTGCCGCTGGCCATCATCGGTGCGCTCGTGTGGGCTGCGTTCAGCGGCATGACCGGTCTCGCCACCGGCGTGGTGCTGCTCACCGTCGCGCGCAGCGGTTCCAGCCTCGGCAAGGCGGTCATCGACCCCACGCACAACTCGTTGCTCGCCGACTACTACCCGATCGAGAGCCGCAGCAAGGTGTTCAGCACTCACCGCGCGGCCAACGCAGTGGGCTCGTTCGTCGGTCCGCTGAGCGCCGGTCTGCTGGCGCACTACTTCGGATGGCGCACGCCGTTCCTCGTCTTCGTCGTGCCCACGGTCATCTTCGCCGTGCTCGCACTCCGCCTGCGCGAGCCGGTCCGCGGCAAGTGGGAGCGCGAGGCCATGGGCGCAAGCGATGAAGTGGCCAACACCGAGGAGGTCGTGCCATCCTTCGCCGAGAGCTGGCGCACGGTGCAAAAGATCCGCACGCTGCAGCGCCTGTGGTGGAGCCTGCCGTTCCTGGCCACCGCACTCATCGGCTTCGTCGTGCTCGCCTCGTTGCTCTACGAGCAGCAGTTCCATCTCGACGAGCGCGCTCGTGGTGTCGCTGCGGCCATCGCCGAGCCGCTGCAGCTGGTTGGTCTGGTGATCGGCACGCGCATCGTCACCAAGCGCTTCATGGGCGACATGGCGGGCCTCATCCGCTTCCTGTCGCGCGTTGCCATCGTCACGGGTCTCGTGTCGGTCGGGTTCGCGCTGTCGCCCAACATCGTCATCGCGGTGGCGTTCAACTGCCTCATCTCCGCGTCGCTGGCGGTGCTCGGGCCGGGCATCCTCGTCGCGCTCTCGTTGGCCATCCCGGCCAGGGCGCGAGCCACCGGCTTCAGCGTCGCCTCGCTGTGGGTGATCCCGGGTCTGCTCATCCTGCCCATCATCGGCTGGATCAGCGGCCACGTTGGCATCCGCTGGGGCATGCTCACCCTGGTGCCGCTGTTCGTCATCGGCAGCCTCATCCTGGGCACCGCGTCGTCCACGATCGACGCCGACATCGCGCAGGTGTGGCAGGCCTCGGCGGCGCGCAGCGAGGCCCTCTACCAACGCCGCCGCGGCGAAGCCGACCTGCTGCTGGTGCGCAACCTCGACGCCGGATACGCCGGCCGCCAGGTGCTGTTCGGTGTGAGCATCGACGTGAAGGAGGGCGAGATCGTCGCGCTCCTCGGCACCAACGGCGCGGGCAAGAGCACGCTGCTCAAATCGATCAGCGGTGTCGTCGAGGCCGACCGTGGTGCGGTGGTGCTCGACGGTCGCGACATCACGCACGCGCCGCCCAACGAGATCGCCTCCATGGGCATCAGCCAGATGCCGGGCGGCCAAGGGGTGTTCGGCGGCCTCACGGTGGCCGAGAACCTGCAGCTCGCGGGCTGGACCCGCCGCGCCGACCACGCCGGGCGTGCCCGCGACGTCGAGGAAGTGCTCGCGTTGTTCCCAGTCCTGCGCGACCGGCTGCACCGGCCGGCGGCCGATCTCAGCGGCGGCCAGCAGCAGATGCTCGCCCTCGGCATGGCGTTCGTGGCCAAGCCGCGCGTGCTGCTCATCGACGAGCTGTCACTGGGCCTCGCTCCGGTCATCGTCGGCCAACTGCTGCCGCTCGTGCAGCGAGTGGCGCAGGAGGGCACCGCGGTCGTGCTCGTCGAGCAGAGCGTCAACGTGGCGCTCTCCATCGCCGAGCGCGCCTACTTCATGGAGCGCGGCACCATTCGCTTCAGCGGGCCGACCGCCGAACTGCTCGACCGCACCGACCTGCTGCGCTCGGTGTTCCTGGCCGGCGCGGCGGAGTCGGGCACGGCCCCCGCCCACGTGCCGGTCGCCGATGTCGACGAGCGGGTGCTGCAGGTGATCGACATCGCCCGCGCGTTCGGTGGCAACCGCGCCGTCAACGGCGCCAGCTTCGACGTGCGGCCGCACGAGATCGTCGGCATGATCGGCCCCAACGGTGCCGGCAAGACCACCATCTTCGATCTGATCAGCGGTTTCGTGTCGCTCGACGAAGGCCGTGTGATCCTGAGCGGCCGCGACATCGGGCAGATGTCGGCCAGTGCGCGGGCCGGGGCCGGCCTGGGGCGCAGCTTCCAGGATGCACGCCTGTTCCCCGACATGACGGTCAACGAGACGTTGGCCGTGTCGCTCGAGCGTTGGGTGCACAGCCGCAGCGCGCTCGCCGCGGCGCTGCGCCTGCCGGTGGTGTTCGACGACGAGGAGCGCACGGCGCTGCGCGTCGACGAGCTCGTCGAACTGATGCACCTCGGCGACTACCGCAACTCGTTCGTGCGCGAACTGTCGACAGGCACACGCCGCATCGTCGACCTCGCGTGCATCGCTGCGCACCGGCCGGTGATGGTGCTGCTCGACGAGCCGTCGAGCGGAATCGCGCAGCGTGAGGTGGAAGCGCTGGCGCCCGTACTGGTGCGCCTGCGTGACGAGATGGGGGCGAGTTTGCTCGTGATCGAGCACGACATCCCGCTCATCTCGTCGATCAGCGATCGCCTGGTGGCGCTCGACCAAGGCGCGGTGCTCACCGAAGGGGCACCCTCCGACGTCCTGCTCCATCCAGACGTGATAGAGAGCTACTTGGGGAACAACGCAGCTGCGCAGAGCCGCAGCGGTACGAGGGGGTAGTGCCATGCAGGCAGGCAGCGCATCCGGTGCGTCGGGCGGGGGAAACCGCTCGGCCAAGAAGTGGGGGCCGATCGTCGGCGTCGTGGCCGTGCTGGCCATCGTCGTCGGTGTGTTGATCGCCACTCGTCACAGCGGATCATCCACCAAGCCGGCCGACACCGGCGCGACCAGCACCACCGCTGCGCCGGGAGGCGTCACCACGACACCCGGCACGCAAGGCGGGAGCACCACCACCGCCGCGGCGAAACCGATCACCTACCCGCTCAGCTACTCGCAGGCCAAGGCGCAAGGGGTCGCCGACCAGATCGACTGGGGCACGCGCTGCGACACCACCACGGGTCGGCTCGCCGTACCCGACTACTTCGCGCCCGAGTGCTACGCGCCGTTCAAGGGTGACAACGGTGGGGCCACCTACGCCGGCGTCACCGCCGACACGATCAACATCGTGTTCTACGAGGGCATGGCCAACGATCCGATCATCGCCTACATCACCGACGCGATCAAGGTGAGCGACACCAACGCGCAGGCGGCCGACACGATGAAAGAGCTCGTGCGCTACTACGAGACCTACTACGAGCTGTACGGCCGCAAGGTGAACCTCATCCCGTACGAGGGCACCGGCATCGCCACCGACGAGGTGGCGGCCCGCGCCGACGCCGCGGCCATCGTCGAGAAGTACCAGCCGTTCGTCGTGTTCGGCGGTCCGGCCCTCACCAGCGCGTTCGCCGACGAGCTGGCCGCCCGCAAGACGATGTGCGTCGGGTGCACGCCCGGTCAGCCGGACGACTTCTACACCAAGCGCGACCCGTACGTGTGGGGGCTCGACGGCAGCGCCGTGCAGAAGCAGACGCACGTGATCGAGTTCATCCAGAAGCAGCTGTTGGGCAAGAACGCCGTGCACGGCGGCGACGCCGTGAAGAACACGCCGCGCAAGTTCGGCCTGCTCTACCTCGAGAGCAGCGGGGCCGCCAAAGACCTCGCCAACCAGTTCTCGGCGAAGATGACCGCGATGGGGGCACCGCTCGCCGCCACGGTCGCGTACCAGCTCGATCCGTCCACCATCCAGGCGACGGCATCGCAGGTGATCACGAAGATGAAGGCGGCGGGCGTCACCACCATCGTCTTCAGCGGTGATCCGGTGGCACCACGCGACTTCACCAAGGAAGCCACTGCGCAGGAGTACTTCCCGGAGTGGGTCGTGGCCGCGAGCACGCTCGTCGACGTGACTGCGTTCGCACGCACCTACGACCCGCAGCAGTGGAAGCATGCGTTCGGCGTCACACAGCTCTCCGCCCGCAGCGACCCGACGACCAGCGGCGCATACTCCGTCTACAAGTGGTTCACCGGCAAGGAGCCACCGGCCAAGGACACCATCGGTGTCATCGCACCCAACCCGGCACTGTTCTTCGCGGTCCTGCAGTACCTGGGCCCCGACCTCACGCCGCAGAACTTCAAGGCGGCGCTGTTCGCTGCGCCGGGCACCACGCCCGGCATCAGCCAGCCGTACCTGAGCTACGGCGACAAGGGCTACTGGGGTGGGGTGCCCGACTACCAGGGTGTCGACGACGCCACCGTGTTCTGGTGGGACCCGGTGGCGACCGGTCCCGACGAGATCCGCAAGCAGGGCACCGGCATGTACCAGTACGTCGACGGGGGCAAGCGCTACCTGCCCGGGCAGTGGCCCACCGAGGACAAGCTGTTCGACCCCAACGGTGCGGTCGACATCTATCTCACCCCGCCGCCCGGCGAGCAACCCAAGCAGTACCCCAGCCCGGCCGGCTGAGCCACACGTCCGACGGTCCTTCCCGCGGCTCAGCCCGCGGGAAGGACCCAGTCGATCGGTTCCAGTCCGGCGGCCAGCAGCGCCTCGTTGGCGCGGCTGAACGGCCGGGAACCGAAGAACCCGTTGTGGGCGCTCAGCGGTGACGGGTGCGCCGACTCGATGACGGTGTGCCGCGACAGGTCGACGAGGGCCTTCTTGCGTCGCGCCGACGAGCCCCACAGCACGAACACCACCGGATGCGGCTTGGCGTTCACCGCACGGAGCACCTCGTCGGTGAACAGCTCCCAGCCCTTGCCCTGGTGCGAGTTGGCCTGACCGGCGCGCACCGTGAGCGTGGTGTTGAGCAGCAGCACGCCCTGGCGCGCCCAGGGCACCAGGCTGCCGCTGGCCGGCGGCGGCAGGCCCAGGTCGCGCTGCAGTTCCTTGAAGATGTTGCGCAGGCTCGGCGGCGGCGGGCAGCCCGGCGCGACCGAGAACGCCAGNNACGGCGTGAGGTGCAGCGCCGCGAACACCTCGGGCTCCGGTGGGAACACGGTGAAGCGGGCGCGCTCGCCGGCCACGAACTCCTGCAGCGGACGCCAGTAGGGCTTGGCGAGCTCGCTGCGCAGCACCGGGTTCCAGTCGGTGGTGGGCACC
>PMCN01000068.1 GCA_003154135.1 Acidimicrobiaceae bacterium | reverse complement strand
CGACGGCGTCGCACGCACCAACCCGAAGGACCACCGACTCTTCGCGCTGGGCGAGGTGCGCGAGCTCGCGGCGGTGCGCGATCCCGTGACGGGCGAGCACTCGTACCCGCGGCTCGAACGCATCGGGCTCCTCGCGTTGGCGGCGATGCGCTCCGAGCTCGCACGCTTCGCCCCGGTCGATCGCCCCGTCGCCAACCGGCTCGTGCTCGACGTGGGCGCGCCGTGGACGCTGACCACCGACGAGGTGGACCGGATCGTGCGCCGCTTCGCACCGATGGCCACGCGCGTCGGCCTGGAGAAGCTCGTGCTCAAGGTGCGGCTGCCAGTGCCCGATCGGCCGGGCGCGTTGCGCGACGCCGTGCTGCAGGTGGAAGAGGTCGGCCAGCGATTGCTCATCCGCGAGCAGCGAGCCGGCGACCAACCCGTGCGCCCCCTCAGCTCGTACCAGCAGAAGGTGCTCACCGCGGCCCGGTTCGGTTCGCCGTACCCCTACGAGATCGTGCGGCTGTTCACCGAGCACGCGGTGCGCGACGGGCTGGCGGACGACACGTTCACCGAGCTCGACCTCGACGGCCTCGACAACCTGGTGCCGGTGCACCGCGATCCGGGCAGCAACTCCGCGCACATCGTCGTCGGGCTGCTGACCAGTCACACCACGGTGGTGCCCGAAGGCATCCGCCGCGTCGCACTGCTGTCCGATCCGACGCAGGGTCTCGGCAACCTGGCCGAGCCGGAGTGCCGCCGCATCAATGCCGCGCTCGCCTACGCGCTCGAGCACCAGCTGCCGGTCGAGTGGTTCGCCGTGTCGAGCGGCGCGCTGATCGCGATGGACTCCGGCACCGAGAACATGGACTGGATCGCGCTCACGTTGCGGCGCCTGATCGAGTTCACCCAAGCCGGCGGCGAGGTGAACATCGTCGTCACCGGGATCAACGTCGGCGGGCAGCCGTACTGGAACGCCGAGGCGACGATGCTCACCCACACCAAGGGCATCCTGGTCATGACGCCCACGTCGACGATGGTGCTCACCGGGAAGCAGGCGCTCGACTTCTCCGGCGCGGTGAGCGCGGAGGACAACCACGGCATCGGCGGATACTCGCGTGTGATGGGGCCGAACGGCCAGGCGCAGTACTGGGCGTCGTCGGTCGCCGACGCGTGTGCGCTGCTGATGCGGCACTACGAACTCACCTACGTGGTGCCCGGCGAGCGCTACCCGCGGCGCCGGCCGACCACCGACCCGTTCGACCGCGACGTGCGCAGCAGCCCGCATGCATCGATCCCCGACTGTGCGTTCACCACGGTCGGCGACGTGTTCTCCGCGGAGCTGAACCCGGAACGCAAGCAGCCCTTCGACATGCGCTCCGTGATGCGTTCGGTCGCCGACGCCGACGAGGCGCCGCTCGAGCGGTGGCGCGACCTGGCCGACGGCGACACGTCGATCGTGTGGGACACCGCCGTCGGGGGCATCCCCGTGTGCCTGCTGGGCATCGAGTCGCACACCGTCGGGCGCAAGGGCTTCGTGCCCGCCGACGGTCCGCCGTCGTGGACGTCGGGGACGCTGTTCCCGCACTCGTCGCGCAAGACCGCACGCGCGATCAACGCGGCGAGCAACAACCGGCCGCTCGTTGTGCTCGCCAACCTCTCCGGCTTCGACGGTTCACCGGAATCGATGCGCCGTCGCCAGCTGGAGTTCGGCGCCGAGATCGGCCGAGCCGTCACCAACTTCAAGGGACCGATCGTCTTCGTCGTCGTGTCCCGCTACCACGGCGGCGCGTTCGTCGTGTTCTCCAAGGCGCTCAACGAGTCGTTGGAGATCGCGGCGGTGGAGGGCGCGTACGCGTCGGTCATCGGCGGCGCGCCGGCGGCGGCGACGGTGTTCGCCCGCGACGTGAAGCAGCGCACCGAAGCCGACCACCGCGTGCGTGACGCCCGCGCCGCGCTCGCCGGTGCAGACGGTTCCGATGCGACTCGGGTGCGCGCGACGCTCGTCTCGGTGACCGAGCAGGTCCGTTCGGAGAAGCTGGGCGAGGTGGCTGACGAGTTCGACGCGATCCACACCATCGAGCGCGCACTGCGCGTCGGCTCGGTCGACCGCATCATCGCCGCCGCCGACCTGCGGCCCTACGTCATCGACGCGCTGGAGCGGGGCATGGCTCGCCGGCCGTGACCGGCTGACCCGTTCAGCAGGCCGTCGTTCAGCAGGCTGTCGTTCAGCAGGCTGTCGTTCAGCAGGTGGGATCGGTCAGCCACGAGTGCCGTGGCCGGGCGTCGGCGAGGGCCGATCCGGTGGGCAGCAGCACCGGCGGCTCGCACGGCCCCGGCAGATCACACGGCACGTCGCGCACGATGGTGAGCAGGAACACGCCGTCGCGCCGCCACCACCCAGGCATCGGGCCGTCGTGCCCCACGACCGTCATCGGCACCCATCCGTCGGCGCGACGTTCGCCCGCCAGTTGCACCTCGACGCTGCGGGTGTCGGCCCGCAGCCCCACCTGCTGCACCTTCAGCGCTGCCTCCTTCGCCGACCAGATGAGGTTGGCGGCCTCGTCGCGTCGGTCGGCATCGGGGAAGGAGCGCACGTGGTCGCGTTCGGCCGCGGTGAGGAAGTCGTCGACGAAGCCGTCCGTGCGGGGTTCGACGATCTCCAGGTCGATGCCGAGCCTGCCGGCGCCGACCACGCCCGGTTGACCGACCAGGCACACGGCCCAACCGGCGCGATCGCTGAGCGACACCTCCACCTCCACCACCACACCGTCGTGCACGACGTAGGGCGCGCCGCTCTGGTGATGGCGCACCTCGATCCGCGAGAGCGACGAGGGGTCGTGACCGAGGTCGAGCACCGTGGCCAGGGCCTGCTTGGCGGTGAAGCGGCGGGTGAGGTACTCGTCGCGTCGCTTCGTGTAGTGGATGGTCGCCAGATGGTCGCGCTCGTGCGGCGACAGCCATTCGAGCGAGGCGGGCACATCCTGCTCGCCGTGGGCCAACCACCACATGCGACCAGTCTGCCAAATCGAGGGCCGGTCGGCCTCCCGGCCAGGCGGACTACAGGCGGGCGCCGGTCGCGTCCGTTGCCGCTGGTGCGTCGGCGGTGGCCACTTCCAGCGCGGCCGTGGTGCGCTTCGCCCACGCGGGCAGGCGGCGCAGCACGGGCTGTTCGAGGAACCGGTAGCTCAGTTCGGCGACCACCAGCGTGAGGGCCAGGGCGGCCACATCGACCGCTGCACCTGCATGGCCCACGGCGTGGGCGAGCGCTGCAGCCATCGGCCCGTGCAGCAGGTACACCGCGTACGAGCGAGTGCCGAGCCACACCAAGACCCTGACGTCGAGCACGCGCCGACCCAGCGACTCGGCGGGGGCAGTGATGGCCAGCAGCGTGATCGCCGCGGCGAGCAGGGCGACGGCGGTCCCTCCCGGCCCGAGCATCCAGCCCGGGCGGTCGACGGGGTCGGCGCGGCTGCCGAACACTGCGGCCAGCACGAACACGCCGATGGCCGGCAGCANNACCACCAGCGCCAGCGCCGCGCCGATGAGCAGCGCGTCGGCGCGGAAGTGGGTGTACGAGTAGAGCGGACTCTCGCTGGAGCCGTTCGCCCACGCGACCGTGCGCCACACCGCCAGCGCCAGCGCCGCGACGCC
>PMCN01000035.1:10704-13728 GCA_003154135.1 Acidimicrobiaceae bacterium | reverse complement strand
GACTGGCGCAACTACGAGAGCTGGGAGGAGGCGGGCAGCCCCACCACCGACCAGCGTGCGAAGCGCTTGGTCGCGCAGTACCTCGCCGCCTACGTGCCGCCCGACATGGACCCGGCGGTGAAGGCCGAGCTGCGCGCCTTCGTCGACCGGCGCGTCGCCGAGGGCGGCGTGCCCACCGATTTCTGACGGGCCTTGCTCGTCACCGACACTCGTCACAGACCGGAACAAGGGGAAGACACATGAAGTCATCGGCACAGGTCGTGGTGGTGGGCGGCGGCGTCGTGGGCGCCAGCGTGCTCTACCACCTCACCAAGGCGGGCTGGACCGATGTGGTGCTGCTCGAGCGCAAGCAGCTGACGGCCGGCAGCACGTGGCACGCGGCGGGTGGCATGCACACGCTGAACGGCGACCCCAACGTTGCCCGACTGCAGCAGTACACCGTGAACCTGTACAAGGAGATCGAGGCCGAGAGCGGTCAGAACTGCGGCATCCACCTGCCCGGTGGCATCCAGCTGGCCGACACCCCCGAGCGCCTCGACTGGTTGCGCATGGCACAGGCCCGTGGCCGCTACCTCGGCATGCACATGGAGATCCTCTCCATGAAGGAGGCCAAGGAGCTCAACCCGCTGCTCGAGGAGAAGTACTTCGTCGGCGCGCTCTACGACGAGGACGAAGGCAGCGTCGACCCCTATGGCGTCACCCACGCGTACGCGATCTGCGCCCGCAATCGTGGGGCCGAGGTGTACACCGACACCTGGGTCACCGGCCTCGTCCAGCGCGCCGACGGCACGTGGGACGTCGTCACCGATCGCGACCACACCATCCACGCCGAGCACGTCGTGAACGCGGGCGGACTGTGGGCCCGCGAGGTGGGCCGCTTCGCCGGGCTCGAACTGCCCGTGCTGGCGATGGAGCACCACTACCTGATGACCGAGCCCATGCCGGAGGTCATCGAGTACAACGCCACCATGGGTCGCGAGCTGCCGCACATGATCGACTTCGCCGGCGAGATCTACGCTCGCCAGGAGGGCCAGAGCATCCTCCTCGGCACCTACGAGCAGGACAACCGGCCGTGGGCGCCCAAGGAGACACCGTGGGACTTCGTGTTCCAGTTGCTCCCCCACGACCTCGACCGCATCGCACCCGAGCTGGAGAAGGCGTTCGAGCACTTCCCCCTCGTCGGCAAGGCCGGCATCAAGAAGTTCGTCAACGGCCCGTTCACTTTCAGCCCCGACGGCAATCCGCTGGTCGGTCCGATCAAGGGCATGCGCGGCATGTGGAGCGCGTGCGCGGTGATGGCCGGCCTGTCGCAGGGCGGCGGCGTCGGGCTGTCGCTCGCCAACTGGATGGTGCACGGCGACCCGGGGGCCGACATCTGGGCCATGGACGTCGCCCGCTACGGCGACTTCGCCACGCTTGCGTACACCAACGCGAAGGTGCGTGAGAACTACTCGCGGCGCTTCCGCATCACGTTCCCCAACGAGGAGCTGGCGGCAGCACGCCCGCTGCACACCACGCCCATCTACGACCGCCTCACCGCGCACAACGCGGTGTGGGGCGCGGGCTTCGGCCTCGAGCACCCGCTGTGGTTCCAGAGGGCCGGCGAGGAGCCCAAGGAGGACGTCACGTTCTACCGGTCGAACGCCTTCGACGCAGTGGCCGAGGAGAGCAGGGCCGTGCGCGAACGCGTCGGCTTCAGCGAGGCCTCCAACTTCGCCAAGTACAAGGTGAGCGGCCCCGGCGCCGCCGCGTGGCTGCAGGGCCTGTTCACCAACTCGCTGCCCCGCGTGGGCCGCACCAACCTCACCGCGATGCTCAACCCGCAGGGCCGCATCGAGGGCGAGTTCTCGGTGTCGCGTATCGGCGCCGACGAGTTCTTCCTCTTCGGCTCACAGGCCGCCGAGGTGCACCATCCGCGCTGGTTCCTCGCCCACCTGCCTATCGCCGAGGACGGGGAGAGCCAGATCCGCTTCGAGGTGCTGGCGTTGTCGATGGTGGGCCTCACCGTGGCCGGCCCGAGGTCGCGCGACGTGTTGCAGAAGCTCACCGACACGTCGCTCGCCACCGCCGACTTCCCCTTCATGGCCTTCCGCAAGGTCGACCTCGGCATGGCGCCCGTGTGGCTCTCGCGCATGACCTACACGGGCGACCTCGGTTACGAGATCTGGGTGGCGCCCGAGTACCAGCGCTACCTGTTCGACCTCATCTGGGAGGCCGGTCAGGAGTTCGACATGCGCCTGTTCGGCTTCCGTGCGCTCATCACGATGCGCCTCGAGAAGAGCTTCGGCACGTGGTTCCGCGAGTACCGGCCCATCTACACCCCGCTCGAAGCAGGCATGCACCGCTCGCTGAAGTTCGACCACGACTTCATCGGTCGTGAGGCCGTCGAGGCCGAGATGGAGGGCGGCGGGCCCAAGCGAACGCTGGTGATGTTCGAGGTCGACGTCGACCCCGAGGCGCCGGCCGACGTCATCGGCGACGAGCCCGTGTGGCACGACGGAGCGGTGGTCGGCTGGATCACCTCCGGCGGCTACGCGCACTACAGCGGCGTGTCGTTGGCGCTGGGCTACATCCCCAGCGAGCTGGCGACCGAGACGCACGGCTTCGAGATCGAGATCATCGGGCGTCGCCGCCCGGCCGTCATCCGCCACGAGCCCGTGCTCGATCCCACCGGCGAGCGCATGCGCGCCTGACGGATAGCGTGGGAGCACCGAGGTCCTCCACAAGGGCCGAGGTCAGACCCCGGGCTGCTGTCACAGTGCCGGGGTCACTTCGTTCTCCAACCCCTCAACTTTGGCGCTGGCACGGGGCGTAGCCCCGGCTCAGCGCCAAAGTTCGATCAGAGGGGTTTGCGCTGGAGCACGACGAGCTCCTCGATCGGGATGTGGCACCGCATCGCGTGGCCAGGCGCCACCTCCTTCAGCAGCGGCTCGGTCACCTCGCACACCCCGGGGATCACTCGCGGGCACCGCGGGTGGAACACGCAGCCCGACGGCGGGTTGGCCGGCGACGGGATCTCGCCCT
>PMCN01000035.1:0-10675 GCA_003154135.1 Acidimicrobiaceae bacterium | reverse complement strand
ACGCCCATGTCGTGGGTGATGAACACGTAGCTGGTGCGCTCCTCGGTTTGCAGGTCGGAGAGCAGGTTGAGGATGGCCGCCTGCACCGACACGTCGAGCGCGCTGGTGGGCTCGTCGCACACCACGATGCGTGGGTCGCCGGCGAACGCGCGAGCGATGGCCACGCGCTGCTTGAGACCGCCCGACAGCTGGCGCGGCTTGAGGTCGAGGTGACGCGGCGTGAGGCGCAGGTGCGCCGCCAGCGCCTCCACCTTGGCGTCGGCCGCTGCGCCCTTGACACCGGTGAGCTTCTCGACGCTGCGGGTGAGGATGCGACGCACCGACCAGCTGCGGTTGAGCGCGGAGTCGGGGTTCTGGAACACCATCTGCATGGCGCGCTTGTCGTCCGTGGAGCGGTTGTTGGTGGAGCCGGCAACGGCGTGACCCTCGAGCGACACCACGCCACCCTCGTCGGCCGACTCGATGCCCAGCATGGTCTTGGCCAGGGTGGACTTGCCGGA
Source organism: Acidimicrobiaceae bacterium (assembly GCA_003154135.1). GTDB lineage: Bacteria > Actinomycetota > Acidimicrobiia > Acidimicrobiales > Ilumatobacteraceae > UBA668. The sequence goes on along the minus strand of PMCN01000035.1, from coordinate 10,175 downwards.
GCCGCTCTCGCCCACGATGCCCAGCGTCTCGCCCTCGGCGAGCTGCAGGTCGACGCCCACCAACGCCGGCACCGATGTGTTGCGCTGCCGGAAGGTCTTCGACACGTGGCTCAGCTCGAGGACGTCGGGGTTGTCGGCCGAAGGAGCCAGGATGCCGATGGGCACGTCGGGCGGGGCCTCGACGATGTCCTTGATGCGGTCGAGGTGGTGGCACCGCGTGTAGCGGCTGCCGGCGTCGCCCACGGGCACCATGGGTGGCACCTCCGTGCGGCAGAGGTCGTCGGCCAGCGGGCACCGGTCGACGAACACGCACGTCGGCAAGGCGGTGCCGATGAGCGGCAGGATGCCGGGGATGGTGGCCAGCGCACGCTCGGTCTTGCGCACGCCGTGGCGGGGCAGCGAGCGCAGCAGGCCCACCGTGTAGGGATGCTGTGGGTCGTCGAACACCTCTCGACTGGGGCCTTCCTCGACGATGCGGCCTGCGTACATGACGCCCACCCGGTCGCACAGCGAGCGGATGATGCCCAGGTTGTGGGCGATCATGAGCACGGCCGCGTTGGTCTCCTGGCGTAGCGCGCGCACCAGGTCGAGCACCTCGGCCTCCACCGTAGCGTCGAGACCGGTGGTGGGCTCGTCGAGCACCAGCAGCTTCGGGTCGCATGCGAGCGCCATGGCGATGACCACGCGCTGCTGCATGCCGCCCGAGAGCTGGAACGGGTAACGATCCATCACGCGGGTCGGGTCGGCGATGCGCACGCGACGCAGGGCCTCCAGCGCCTCCTTCTCGGCGTCGGCCTTCGACCGACCGAGCAACGTGAAGCTCTCGATGAGCTGGCGGCCGACCTTCAGCGACGGGTTCATCGCCTGCGCGGGGTCTTGGTAGACCATCGACGCCTCGCGAGCTCGGAAGTGCTGGAGCTGTGACGATGACATGCCGGTGACGTCGTCGCCGTTGACCAGCACGCGGCCGCTGACGATCTTGCCGTTGCGCGGCAGGTAGCGCAGCGCGGCATACGCCGTGGTGCTCTTGCCGCAGCCACTCTCGCCGACCAGGCCGTAGGCCTCGCCGGGCGCGACCTCGAAGGACACGCCACGCAGCACGGCGCGGTCGACACCGCGCACGCTGTAGGCGACCTCGAGGTCCTGCACCGAGAGCGCCGCCGTGGTGACCGGAGCCGACGTGACGGTCATGATCCCTCCAGTACCGACTGCACAGAGTCGGCGATCAGGTTGACCGCGATCACCAGGCTGGCGATCGCGACTGCCGGGAAGAAGGTCGTCCACCAGATGCCGGCACTGATGGAGTTGTAGCCGTCGCTGACCTGCAGACCCCAGTCGGGGCTTGGGGCCTGCGGGCCGGCACCGAGGAAGGCGAGCGTTGCCACGGTGAACACCGCGTAGCCGACGCGCACGGTGAGCTCGACGATGATGGGTCCGCTGACGTTGGGGAGGATCTCCTTGAACATCACGAACAACGACGATTCACCGCGTAGACGCGCCGACGTGACGTAGTCGAGATCGCGTTCGGCGAGCACCGCCGACCGCACGGTGCGGGCGACGATGGGCGTGAACAGCGCGGCCACGACACCGATGACGACCCAGGTGGAACTGCCGAGCGTGGTGAGTGCGAGCAAGGCGACCAGCAGCACCGGCAGGGCGAGGAAGGCCTCGACGATGCGGCTCAGCACCTGGTCGACCCAGCCGCCGATGTAGCCCATCACCATGCCGACGATCACACCGAACAGCACGCCGAGCAGCGCGGCCACCGGCGCCACCTTGATGACGTCGCGGGAACCGGCCATCACCCGTGACAGCACGTCGCGGCCCTGCTCGTCGGTGCCGAACGGGAACTTCGCCCGCGGCGACAGGTGCGGGATGCTGCGGAAGTCGAGCGGGCTGTGCGGCGTGATGCGATCGCCGAGGATGGCGCACACCGCCCACACGAGCACGATGAAGACCCCGACGATGAAGGCCGGCCGGCGTCGGATGAGCCGCCAGTTCTCACGTCGGGCCTGTCTGCGTTCACTCACCTGCACGGCACCCACCAGCATCGTCTCCGCCGGCGTGGCCGGCATCAGCATGTCGACCCCTGGCGTGGAGATGATCTCCTCCGGTGCAGGGGTGCGCCCCTCGGACTCGCTCACTTCGCACGCTCCAGTCGAACTCTCGGGTTCATGAAGGCGATGAGCAGATCGGCCATCAGCGTCGAGATCATGTAGATGATGCCGACGAGGAGCACCGCGCCTTGCAGCACCGGGATGTCGCGCGCAGTGACCGCATTGAGCATGGTGGAACCGAGGCCGTGGTAGTTGAAGACCTTCTCGACACCGATGATGCCGCCGAAGAGGTACCCGATCTGCACGCTGATGACGGTGATCGTCGGCGCCAGGGCGTTGCGCAGGATGTGCTTGCGCATCACCTCACCCTTCGAGAGGCCCTTCATGGTGGCTGTTCGGGCGTAGTCGGACTGCAGACCGTGGATGACTCCGGCGCGGGTCATGCGGGCGATGTAGCCGAAGTAGGCAACCACCATCGCCAGTGCAGGCAGCAGCAGGTACGGGATCTGGCCGGCCACCGAAGTGCCGTCGGGCGGGTCGGCGTACACGTGGCCGAGCTTCCAGTGCACGCAGAAGATCGACATCAGCACGGCGGCCGTGACGAACTCGGGGATCGACGAGGCAGCGAGGCCGGTGGTGACCACCACCCGGTCGGACACCTTGTCCTGGCGGCGAGCGGTGAAGATGCCCGCGGCCAGCGAGATGGGGATGGTGATGACGAAGGCCAGCAGGGCGAGCTTCCCCGAGCGGAACAGCGCCGGGAAGATGATCTTGTTGACCAGCTCGCCGCTCTGGTACGAGTGCCCGAAGTCGAGGGTGAACAGCCGGCGCATGGAGGTGACGTACTGCCTGAGCAGTGGCCGGTCGGTGCCCAACTGGTGGTTGAACCGGGCCACGTCCTCCTTCAACGCGAAGGGCCCGAGCACCTTGCGGCCCACATCGCCGGGCAGCACGCTGACGACGAGGAATACGATCGTGGCGAGCAACCAGAGGGTGACCAAGGCCGAGACGAGTCGTCTCAGCAGGTAGCGGCCCATCGGGCCTCCTTCGTGGAATCCATCGAACTCGAATGATGCCATGTAGCCGACTGGCCTGTGACGACATCACCCGAGGGTGGTGCGCCACAGGCCAGACGGGCCGGACGGGAACGACTCAGGCGACGAAGCCGGCTTTGCCGCAGTAGAAGTGGCCGAGGCCGGTGGCGACGATGCCCGTGACCTTCTTCGACGACGCGATGAGCGAGTTGTAGAAGTACGGGATGGCGTACGGGACGTCCTCGTTGGCGATCTTCTGGATGTCCTTGATCGCCGTCTTCTGACCGTCGAGGTCGAGTGACGCCTGGTACGCCTTCACCGCAGCGCGGAACGGCTCGGAGATGTAGTGCGCCGAGTTNNTCGCCGGTGGCGTAGGCCTTCACCAGGTACACGTCGGGCACGCCACGCGGGCCGTAGTCGACGATGCCGAAGTCCTTGCCACCGTCGCAGCCGGCGGGCTCGACCTTCGAGTCGTACACCTTNNCCGATGTCCTTCAGCTGGCTCTGGATGACCTGAGCGAGCTGCGGGATCTCCTGCAGGTTGGGGAAGTACATCGTCGGCGCGAAGTTGGTCTTGCCGGCGTCGGTGAGGAGCTGCTTGGCCTTCGCGATGTCGCGAGCGCGCTGGGGCTGCGTGGCGTCGAAGAACGGGTAGATCGGGGCGATCGGGTGATCGTTGCCGATGTCACCCTTGCCCTTGAGCACCGTGTCGATGAGCGCCTGACGGTCGATGCCGAGCGCGATGGCCTGGCGAACGCGCTTGTCGGTGAAGTCGCCCTCGCGGCAGTTCATCCACACCTCGCGGTGTGCGGCGCCGTGGATGATGCCGACGTTGGTGTTCTTGTCGGCGAGCACGGCGTCGCCGCCCACCACCGAGAACTGCACGAGCGCATCGGCTGCGCCGCCCAGGTAGCCCGACACCATCGTCGCGATCGACTCGCTGAAGATGAACTGCAGCTTGTCGAGGTAGGGCTTGCCGCCCCACCAATCAGCGTTGGCGTCGAAGATGGCCCCGGTGGCGGCGTCGTACTTGGTGAGCTTGAAGGCGCCGGTGCCGTTGGGGCTCTTGTCGAGCGTGGTACCGAGCGCATAGTCCTTCGGCGTGATGACCGCCTGCGGGTTGTACGGCCCCACCTGGAACGGGAACTGACCGTCAGCGTGGCTGAGGGTGATCTCGACGGTCAGGTCGTCGAGCGCCTTCGTGGATCCGGCGCTGATGTACGACTTGAGGTTGCTGCCCGCGAGGCGGTCCATCGTGGCGACGACGTCGGCCGAGGTGAACGGCTTTCCGTCGTGCCACTTCACACCCTTGCGCAGGTTGAAGGTCCACACGCTGCCGTCGGCGTTCGGCTTCCACGACTCGGCGAGCATCGGCGACAGCGTGGCGCCGAGCGTGTTGACGAGGTACTCGAAGCACGTGACGGTTGGGGTGTAGGTGCCGAGGTCGGCCATCGCGACCGGGTCGAGCGGGCCGGCGGGCTTCTGCGCGGCGATGCGCAGCGTGCCACCCTGCTTGATGGCGCCGGCGGCCGTGGTGGCGGGCGTCGTGCCGGGAACGGTGGCACCGACCACCGTGGTGGTCGCGGCGGCGTTGGTGCCCGTGGTCTTGCTGTCGCTGCTGCAGGCTGCGATGACGCTGCCCATGAACGCGAAGCTGAGACCGATGACGCTGCCGCGCTGGACGAATGCCCGACGGGTCACACGTCCTTGTGCATACGCCTCGATCAGTTCGAGCTCGACGGGGCTGGCGTCACGACGCAGCTTGTCGAAGAGTGAGTTGGCCATTGTTCCCCCAGGTGCTGATGTGTGGTTCCGCAAGGATTTCGTCGATCGATGGGGACGGTATCCCTCTCGATCTCCGAAGGTCAACAACCTAGTTGCTTTCCCCCGGTGGTCGACGTCGAGCCGGAGCCCGCCGCGCTGCGCGACCGTACCACGGATTGCCGGTACAGTCGTCCCAACTTCGACGACGGGGGTCGTCGACGAACGGGGGATGCGCGGTGACCACGAGCGAACCGACACCCGCCCGCCACCGCAGCGGCGGCCGCGCCGGTCGGGCGCTCGCCCGCGCGGCGAGCGCCCGGGTGCAGGGTGCCGCCTTCATCACCCGCGAGATCCCCCCGTACGAGCTGTTGGGCGAGGAAGGACTGCAGCTCGTCGAGTCGAACGCCGACCAGCTCCTGGCAGAGGTGGGTGTCGAGATCCGCGACGATGCCGAGGCGTTGCAGCTCTTTCGCGACGCGGGAGCGACCGTCGACGGGATCACGGTGCACTTCGACCCGGGTCATGTGCGAGCACTGTGCGCCACCGCGCCACGCGAGTTCACACAGGTCGCACGCAATCGCGAACGCTCGGTGCAGATCGGCGGGAACCACGTGGTGCTCGCCCCCACCTACGGTTCGCCGTTCGTGCGCGACCTGGCCAACGGCCGCCGATACGGGACGTTGGACGACTTTGAACGCTTCGTGAAGCTCGCGTACAGCAGCCCGTGGCTGCACCACAGCGGCGGCACGGTCTGCGAGCCGACCGACGTCCCGGTCAACAAGCGGCACCTCGACATGGTGTATGCGCACCTGCGCTACAGCGACCGCCCGTTCATGGGTTCGGTCACCGCGCCCGAGCGCGCGGCCGACAGCATCGAGATGGCTCGCATCGTGTTCGGGGCCGACTTCGTCGACCGGCACTGCGTGGTCCTCGGCAACGTCAACGTGAACTCGCCGCTCGTGTGGGACGCGACGATGACCGGAGCGTTGAAGACCTACGCACGCGCCAACCAGGCACCGGTGGTGGTGCCGTTCATCCTGGGCGGTGCGATGGGTCCGGTCACGACTGCCGGCGCGGTCGCCCAGGCGCACGCCGAGACCCTCGTGGGCGTGGCGCTGGGGCAGCTCGTTCGCCCCGGTTCACCGGCCATCTACGGCAACTTCCTGTCGTCGATGGCGTTGCGCAGCGGCAGCCCCACGTTCGGCATGCCCGAGCCTGCGCTCGGCTCGCTCATCGTCGGTCAGCTCGCACGCCGCGCCGGCCTCCCGTTGCGGTGCTCCGGCGCGTTCACGTCGTCGAAGGTGCCCGACGGCCAGGCGATGAGCGAATCGGCCGTGAGCATGATGTCCGCGCTGCTGTGCGGGGCCAACTTCATCCTGCACTCCGCCGGCTGGCTGGAGGGAGGGCTGACGATGGGCTACGAGAAGTTCATGATGGACCTCGATCTGTGCGGCGCGGCACACACCTACTTGAAGGGCGTGTCGCTCGATCACGACCAGTTCGCACAGGACGGCTTCGCCGAGGTGGGTCCGGGCAAGCACTTCTTCGGCTCGCAGCACACGCTGCGTCACTACGAGACCGCGTTCTACGAACCGGCGCTCAGCGACAGCAACTCCTTCGAGCAGTGGCGCGACGCTGGCGAGCTCACCAGCGAGCAGCGGGCGGCCACGATGGTGCGCGACACGCTCGCCGCATACGAGGCGCCACCCATCGACGACGCGGTCGACGAGGAGCTGAAGGAGTTCGTCGCACGGCGCAAGGCCGAGATGCCCGACCAGTGGTACTAGTGACGACCATGAGCGACGACCCACTGCTGCAGCCGTTCACCCTGCGGCACCTCACGCTCAAGAACCGGGTGATGAGCACCTCGCACGAACCGGCCTACAGCGAGGACGGCATGCCGAAGGATCGTTACCGGGAGTACCACGTCGAGAAGGCGCGCGGCGGCATGGCACTCACGATGACCGCCGGCACGGCCGTGGTCAGCCCCGACAGCCCACCGGCGTTCGGCAACCTCTTCGCCTACTCCGACGACATCGTGCCGTGGATCCGCCGCATGACCGACGCCATCCACGAGCACGACTGTGCGGCGATGATCCAGATCAGCCACCTCGGCAGGCGCACGGGGTGGGCGCACGACGACTGGCTTCCTGTGGTGGCACCGTCGCGGTTGCGCGAACCTGCCCACCGCTCGCACCCGAAGGCCGCCGAGCCGTGGGACATCGGTCGCATCATCCACCACTACGCCGACGCGGCCGAGCGCATGCAGGCCGGCGGCATGGACGGCCTCGAGATCGAGGGGTACGGCCACCTCTTCGACCAGTTCCTCTCCCCCGCCACCAACCATCGCGACGACGAGTGGGGCGGGTCGTTCGAGGGCAGGCTGCGCTTCCCCCTGGAAGTGTTGCGCGCCATCCGACAGAGGGTCGGCGACCACTTCATCGTGGGAGTTCGCATGGTGGTCGACGAACGGCTGCCCGACGGCATCGACACCCCCACCGGCATCACGGTGCTCGAGCGCTTCACGGGCGAGCACCTCATCGACTTCGTCAACGTCATACGCGGCAACATCGCCGACGACGCTGCGCTCAGCGAGGTGATCCCGCTGCACGGCATGCCATCGGCGCCGCACCTCGAGTTCGCAGGCATGGTGCGCGGTCGCACGGGGCTCGCCGTGTTCCATGCCGCGAAGATCGACGATGTCGCCACCGCGCGGCATGCGGTGCGCGAGGGCAAGGTCGACATGATCGGCATGACCCGCGCCCACCTCGCCGACCCGCACATCGTGCGCAAGATCGTGCTCGGCCAGGAGGCCACCATCCGGCCGTGCGTGGGCGCCACGTACTGCCTCGACCGCATCTACATGGCCGGCGAGGCGCTGTGCATCCACAACGCCGCCACCGGGCGGGAGCTCACGATGCCGCACATCATCCAGCGGTCACCCGTCGCTCGTCGTGTGCTCGTGGTGGGTGCCGGGCCTGCCGGCCTCGAGGCCGCGCGAGTGTGCGCCGAACGGGGCCACACCGTCACCGTGCTGGAGGCCATGCCGTGGGCCGGCGGCCAGCTGCGCCTCGCCACGCGCAACCCGCGACGGCGCGACCTGATGGGCATCGTCGACTGGCGGCTGGCCGAGCTCGCGCGCCTCGGAGTCGACCTGCGCTACGACACCTGTGCCGACGAGGCATCGATCACGGAGTGCGGTGCCGAAGTCGTGGTCGTCGCCACCGGCGGTCTTCCGCTGGTCCCGGCCGTCGAGGCAGGTGGGCAGCTGATGATCAGCTCGTGGGACGTGGTCGGTGGCGACGTGCGCCTCGACGGCGACGTCATCCTCTACGACGACGACGGCTCGCACCCCGCGCTCACCACTGCCGAACTGCTCGTGCGCAGCGGGGTGCACCTCGAGCTCGTCACACCCGAGCGCACGGTGGGCATCGACGTGGGCGGCCTCAACCTGGTGCCGTATGCGCGCGCGCTGAACGAGGGCGACGCGCGCATCTCGCTCAACCAGCGCGTGCGCACCATCGAGCGCCGCGACGACGGGCGGTTCGACGTGCAGATCGGCAGCGACCACTCACCCGTGCGGCACACGCGAGTGGTCGATGCGGTGGTCGGCGACCACGGTGTCCTGGCCAACGACGAGCTGTACCTGGCACTGGTGCCGCGTTCCAGCAACCTCGGCGAGGTGGACCAGCAGGCGCTGCTCCTCGGCCGACCGCAGCGGGTGCTCACCAACCCCAGCGGCGAGTACCAGTTGTTCCGCATCGGTGACGCGGTCGCGGGCCGCAACATCCATGCCGCGGTGTACGACGCACTGCGTCTGTGCAAGGACCTCTGACGTCGGGCCACTGAGCGCTGACGTCGGACCAAGGGATGCGGACCTTGGAGTCAGCTCCTCACGACGTACGACTCGGGGTAGCGCACGCCGAGCCACGCGAGCAGTTCGCCCACGAAGCTGATCGTGCCCAGCGCGAGCACGTGCCTGCCCTGCTGGTCGGCCGCCTCCGCCGCCTCGGCGAGCGCCACCGGCGGCTGCGGGTGCGCGGGAGACTCGAAGTGGAGGTAGCTGATGCCCGACAGCACCGGCACCACAAGCCCGTCGGGGACGGCGTGGTAGCAGGCCTCCACGTCCTTGGTGTCGGGGAACGAGGCGAGCACGGTGTCGATGCGGCCCCACCTGTCGAGCGCGTGCTGCACCGCGCCCGACACACCTGCCGGGCTGATGGCTCCGTCGACGATCCACTCCGCTCCGCCGTGGCCGGTGTGATGCGACAGTCGGCCCTGCAGCACCACCGAGTCGAGCGTCGCCGCCAGCGCGCCGGGCGGCGTGGACCACCCTTCGATCGCCGCGAGCGCGCGGCCCACCTCGATGCCCACCAGTGCGTTCCAGCGCGACAAGCCGTACGGAAGTTGCACGATGTCGGGCAGCGCGTTGGCGGCGACCTCGTCGATGACGACCAGTCGATCGCCTGCGATCTCGCGCAGGAGTGCGAGCACGTCCTCCGACTGGGGCGACGACACGACGACCTGCGTCGTCGGTCGAACCACCCCGAGCAGGTCGCGCACGATCGCCTCCAACGAACCGCCGAGCAGATCGGCGTGCTCGCGGAACACCGGGGTGACACCCACCACGAGCGGTGCGAACAGCGACACCTCGTCACTGCTGCCGCCGAGTCCTTCCTCGAGCACCAGCGCGTCGGCGCCCGTGCGGCTCGCCGCCAGCACTCCGGCGATGGTGTACGAGCCGGTCGGAGACAGGTAGCCGTCGAGCGGCGGGCCCACGGTCTCCCGCGCGGCCACCAGCATCCGGCCGAGCTCGGTCATCAGCTCGTCGGGTGCACTGCGGCCGTCGAGGCGGATGCGCTCGTTGTTCTCCACCAGCCCGGGCGACGTGACGAGCGCCGTGCGGTGCCCGGTGGCCGACAGCACCGCGGCCGCGAACGTGGCGGCCGTGCCTTTGCCCTTGGAGCCGACCACCGTCGCCAGCGGCAGGTCGAAACCTGCCAGGCCGAGCGCGTCCACCACGGCCTGGGCGCGGCGCAGGCTGCGGCGCTGGCCGGGTCGACGGTGCTTCCACTCGTCGAAGAACCGCTCGTCGTGCGCTTTCCAGATGCCGGTCATGGCATGATCTCCATCACCGGTCCGTCGGCCGTCGTCACGGGCAGGATGGTAACCGGGCGCAACCGTGCCGCTCAGTGACGTGCCGCTCGTTCCGTATCGTGGACTGTTCCACCAAGCGGAATCTTGAGCTATTCTCGGAGGCACCGTCTCCTCAGCGCCGAGGAGACCACCGTCCAGGGGGTAACCGTGTCCTTCCCGTCCG
>PMCN01000139.1:1537-11207 GCA_003154135.1 Acidimicrobiaceae bacterium | reverse complement strand
TCGGCGTGGAGGATGAACAGCACGTCCATCGCCCGCTCGAGGCGCGGGTCGATCTCGTACTCGCCGACACGCCACATCATGTTGAGGAAGTTGGCGGGGAACGACAGGTTGTTGTCGGGATACACGAACGGCAGGCCCACCGAGAACCGGTAGCACATCGCTGCGAGCGTGGGCATCTTGGCGATGAGCCGCAGGATCTGCTTGTCGCGGCTGTCCTTGGAGTGGATGTCCTTGGCGTCGTCGTAGAACGTGCCCAGCGCGGCGATGGCACTGACGAGCATGCCCATCGGGTGCGCGTTGTAGTGGAAGCCGTCGACGAAGCGCTTGCGCATGTTCTCGTGGATGAACGTGTGGTGGGTGACGTCGGCCTTCCACTTGGTGAGCTGCTCGGCGCTGGGCAGTTCGCCGTTGATGAGGAGGTATGCCACCTCGAGGTAGGTGCTCTTCTCGGCGAGCTGCTCGATCGGGTAGCCGCGGTAGCGGAGGATGCCCACATCACCGTCGAGGTACGTGATGGCGCTCTTGCACGCAGCGGTCTGCATGTAGGCCGGGTCGTAGATGAACAACGACGGGTCGAGCTCACGGACCGCCGACGCGGGGAACACGCCGTCGGTGATGGGCACGGTGACGGTCTTGCCGGTGCGGTCGTCGGTGATGGTGATGGTGTCGGGCATGTTGTTCCCTTCAGCGACACGATGTGGAAGGGGCTTTTCTCCCCTGATCGATGAGACTAGCGGCGCCTTCCGGGGTGCCACCCACTCGAGCCCTGGTCAGAGCGGGGTGTTGTCGTGCGCCCGTTGCTGCAGGCGCTCTCGCTTGTCGATCAGCGCCAGCAGCGCGGCGCCGATGACCTGTCGGGTCTCGGCGGGTTCGATGACGGCGTCGACGTAGCCGCGCTCGGCAGCGATGTACGGGTTGAGCAACCGTTCGGTGTAGTCGGCCTCGAACGCGGCGCGCTCCTCGGGCGTGGCCCGTCGTTGCAGGATGGCCGCAGCCTGCCCCGCGCCCATCACCGCCAGCTCCGCCCACGGCCACGCGAGGCACAGGTCGTTGCCCATCTCCTTCGAATCCATCACGATGTACGCGCCGCCGTAGCTCTTGCGCAGGATGACGCAGATGCGAGGCACGCTGGCGCGGCCGTAGGCGAACACGAGTTGCGCTCCGTGGCGGATCATGCCCCGCCACTCGAGGTCTTTGCCCGGATAGAAGCCGGGCGTGTCGACGAGCGTGATGATGGGCAGGTTGAACGCGTCGCACATCGCCACGAAGCGAGCCGACTTCTGCGAGGCGGGGATGTCGAGCGTGCCGGCGAGCGCCAGCGGTTGGTTGGCGACGACGCCCACCGGCATGCCGCCGATGGTGGTGAGCGCGGTGACCACGTTGGCGGCCCAGCGAGGACGCAGTTCGAGCAGATCGCCGTCGTCGGCGATGGCGCGGATGACGGCGCGCACGTCGTAGCTGCCGGTGGACGATGCCGGGATGAGCGCGCCGGCCTCCGGCGTGGCGCGTTCGATGCTGTCGTCGGTGGGCCACAGCGGTGGCTCCTGGTCGTTGTGCTGCGGGAAGTAGGCCAACAGCGCGCCGGCCAGGTCGATCGCCGCGTCGAGGTCGGTGGCCACCAGCGTGGCCGCCCCCGTGTAGCGGGCGTGGCTGGCGGCCCCACCCAGCTCGTCGTTGTCGATCACCACACCGGTGAACTCGGCCACCATCGTGGGGCCGCTGACGAACGCGTACGCGGCCTCGGTCATCACCACGTGGTCGGCCAGGCCGAGCAGCAGCGCCGGGCCGGAGACGGCGGGACCGTCGACCAGGAACACGGTGGGCACCACGCCGGAGCACGCGGTGAGGGCACGAGCCGCACGACCCCAGCCGTGCAAGGCGGAGAACCCTTCCACGATGTCGGCACCGCTCGATCGCATCACGCACACCAGCGGCACCCTGGCCTCGAACGCGGTGACCGCTGCATGCTCGAGCATCGACGACGAGTCGCTCGACAGCGCCCCCTTGCGGTCGCTGGCGTCGACCTCCACCCACACCACGTCGCGGCCGTTGAACTCGCGCACGTCGGTACGGATGGAACCGGGAACCTTGCTGCGCAGCGCGACGTTGGCCATCGGGGAGAGACTAGACAGTGCGACCGAGGGGGAACGCCTCGGCTCCCACGTACACACCCGGCTGCTTCGCACCCTGGGCGGCGATCACTTCGCGCATCACGCTCTGCAACGCTCGCGACGGCGCTCCGGGGCTGGGCCGGCGGCGTTGCACCCACCCCACCACCCGGCGGGGCAGCTCGGGCACGGTGACCCGCTTGAAGTCGCCCTTCAGCCAGCGCGGCACGGCGGTGGCGGGCACGATGGCNNGCGCGGTCGATGATGCGGCGCAGCGCCGTGCCCAACGGGGGCAGCATCAGCGGTTCACCGGCCAGCGCGGCGAGGGGGAGCGTGTCGTGAGCCGACAGGTGGTGGCGGGTGTGCATGAGCAGCACGAGGTCTTCGGCGAACAGCGGCTCGACCGACACCTCGGGATCGTCGACCGGCAGGTGCAGGATGGCGGCATCGAGCTGCTGGCTGAGGAGGCGGGGGATCAGCGTGGAGGTGTTGCCCTCGTGCACCGTGACGTGCACGCCCGGGTGTTGACGGCTGACCTGGGCGAGCAGCTGGGGCAGCAGCCAGCGGGCGGTGGTGCCGATGACGCCGAGGCGGGCGTCGCCACGCACCTCGTCGCCACGTGAGGCCATCTCGGCCGAGATGTCGTCGAGCTCGTGCAGCACGCGGCGGGCCTTCTCGACGACGATGACGCCCTCGTCGGTGAGCCCGCCCTTCTGGCGGTCGACGAGCACCACGCCGAGCTCGCGCTCGAGGCGGGCGATGTGGCCGCTGACGTTGGACTGCACGGTGTACAACGACCGGGCTGCGGCCGAGAACGTCCCGTGATCGGCGATCGCGACCAGCGTGGTGAGTTGGCGCAGATCCATCTGCAAAAACGATACCAAGTATCTGCTAATACAGCTTGAAAGATCGCTTGTTCACGTGCATACTTTCACATGTTGATCGAAGCGGATCGACCCCCAACGATCCGCTCGACAAGAACCCAACACAGTGGTTCCCCCAACCACGGGTTCAAGGTTGAGAGGCCCCGCTTCCCCNNTTCTTCGACCTCGACCGCACGCTGCTGGCCGGCGCCTCCGGTGAGGTGTTCAGCCACGCCATGCGCGAGGCCGGCCTGGTGAGCCGCTCGATCCCCGGCGAGAAGCTGCTCTACCAGCTGTTCAACACCGTCGGCGAGACCCTGCCGTCGATGGCACTGGCCCGCCAGGGCGCGGCGCTGGCCAAGGGGCGCTCGCGTGCGCTGGTGCAGCGCGCCGCCGAATCTGCCGCCGGAGCGCTCGCCGAACTGGTGCAGCCGATGGCCGCGTTGCTGTTCGACGAGCATCGCGCCGCCGGTCGCGCCGTGGTGCTGGCCACGACCACGCCGTTCGACCTGGTGAAGCCCCTGGCCGACCTGCTGGGTCTCGACGACGTGGTCGCCACGCGCTACGGCGTCAATGCCGACGGCACCTACGACGGCACGCTCGACGGACCGTTCGTGTGGAGCGCGGGCAAGCTGGCTGCGGTGCGCGACTGGGCCGAGCGCAATGGCATCGACCTGGCAGCGAGCTTCGCCTACAGCGACAGCGTGTACGACACGCCACTGCTGGCTGCGGTGGGCACGCCGATCGTCGTCAACCCCGATCCGCGCATGCGGCTCATGGCTGCGGCCCGCCGTTGGCCGGTGCTCGACCTCTCCGGCGCGTCGGAGGGGTCGACGATGGCCCGCATCCCGGTGGTCAACGTCGAGATCCAACGGCTGGCGCTGAGCTTCACCCATCCGCTCTTCTTCCCTTACGCCAAGTTCCACATCAGCGGCACCGAGCACATCCCGGCGTCGGGGCCGGCCATCATCGTCGGCAACCACCGCAGCTACTTCGACCCGGCGGCGTTGGCCCTCGCCATCGCGCGCACCGACCGCACGGTCCGCTTCCTCGGCAAGAAGGAGGTCTTCGACGCACCCGTCGTGGGGCAGATCGCGGCAGCCATGGGTGGCATCCGCGTCGAGCGCGGCACCGGCAGTGACGCGCCCCTGCAAGCGGCCGCCGACGCGCTCGAGCGCGGCGACCTGGTGGCGCTCATGCCGCAGGGCACCATCCCTCGCGGCCGAGCCTTCTACGACACGATGTTGAAGGGGCGATGGGGCGCGGCCCGCCTGGCGGCCCTGAGCAAGGCGCCGGTCATCCCGGTGGGCCTGTGGGGCACGGAGAAGGTGTGGCCGCGCTCGGCGCGCGTGCCCAACGTGCTCAACGTGGTCACACCGCCGTCGGTGTCGGTGACGGTGGGGGCGCCGGTGACGCTCGCCTACCGCAGCGCCGACGCCGACACGAAGCGCATCATGAAGGCCATCATGGCCCTGCTGCCGCCCGAGAGCCGTGTGGCGCACGACCCCACCGAGGCCGAGATCGCGCTGGCCATGCCGCCCGGCAAGAAGGGCGACGGCTCGAACGAGGATCGCCGCCGGCCGGGTACCGACTAGCCCTTCTTGGGCGGCAGCGGGAAGAAGCCGCTCGTGCGCGCGATGTAGTCGGCGTAGCCCTCCTTGCGCTTCTTCAGGCCGCGCTCGAGCAGCGCCTTGCCGCTCACGCGCACCAGCAGGAACGTCATCAGCGCCGAGCCCACGAGGCCGAAGCGGCCGACGGTGGTCTCGGCGGCGACGAGCGCGATGCCCCACCACACGCACGCGTCGCCGAAGTAGTTGGGGTGGCGGGTGTAGCGCCACAGGCCTGTGTTCATCACCAGGCCCTGGCTGGTCGGGTCGCGCTTGAACGCCGCCAGCTGCGCGTCGCCGATCGCCTCGAAGGCGAGTCCTGTCAGCCACACCGCCACGCCCACCCATGCCAGCACGCCGAGCTGCGGGTGCACGCGGGTCTGGCCGAGCTGCACGGGCAGCGACACGGTGAACATCAGCACACCCTGCAGCCCGAACACGGTGCCGAGGGCGATGAGGTTGAAACGGGGTCCCCAGTGCTTGCGCATCGCCCGGTAGCGGTAGTCCTCCTCCTTGCCGTGGTTGCGGAGGAACAGGTACGTGGCGAGGCGCAGCCCCCAGATCGTGGTCATCGCCACGAGCAGGTTCTGGCGTGCCGCGAGACCGTCGACGCGCAGCCGCACCACCCAGGCGACCACGACGAAGCCGAGTCCCCACACGATGTCGACTATCGAGACGTTCTTGATGGCGAGGCTCAGCAGCCAGGTGCCGAGCATCAGCACGAGGATGGCGACGGCGGCGCTGGTGAGCGCGGTGGCGACGGGGCTCATGGGTTCCCTTCGGGGTGGAGGAGCTGGTGCACGGCGAGATCGGATTGCACCCACTGGTCGTCGAGCCAGCGCGTGAACGCGTCGCCCGAGGGTACGTCGGCGCGCGGCACCCGGCGCGCATGGAACTCGATGGGACGCGGGGTGTGCGCCAGGTGGCGCAGGATGCCGCCGAAGGTGTCGAGGCCGTCGAAGCCGACGTGCCAGCCGATCACCACGTCGGCCGCAGGGCACCCCTCCACCAGTGCGGCCGACCCTGCGGGCCGCGGCGGCAAGAGGTGCTGCAGACCGCCGAGTCGATCGGCCCGTTCGGTGTCGCGCTCGCGGATCTTCTCGATGGCCCGTTCGCGCTTGCGTGCCGACGACCGCGTTCCCTCCGGGAAGATCACTGCGATCTGGTCGTCACGCAGCCCGGCCGAGAGCCGGCGCAACGCATCGAGCTCGGCACCCGAGTCGGATGCCCCGCGGTCGAGGAAGTGGTTCGGCAGGCGGTTGCCGACGATGTCGAGGCAAGGGTCGGCGAGCAGCTCACGCTTGAGCACGTAGCGCGGGTTCATGTGTGCGAGCGACGTGATCACCCACGCGCTGAGCAGCGAGTCGGCGAGGCTCGCGTGGCGGCACAGCAGCACGGCCGGCCCCGGCGACAGCGCGCCGGCGTCGTCGGTGCTCACGGTGAGCCCGGTCGTCGTACGCAGCGCACCCATGAGGCTGGCGGCCCACCAGCGCTGGAGGCGGAAGTGCGCCCGTTCGTCGCCGCGACGGCCGGTGAGCCACAGCCCCGTCGCGACGGCGACGCCGGCGGTCTCGAGCCACGACCAGCAGAGTGCGAACGCCAGCAATCGCACGGTGGGCAGCCGGAGGCGCCCGCGCACCACATCGGTCAGGGCCGCCAGCGGCAGCCACGCCGGAAGCAGCACCACCAGCAGCACCGCAGCCAGCAACAACGCGGGAACGGTGCGCAGTCGACGGGTCACGGCGCTCACGTGGCGCACCATAGTCACGCCCAGGGCAGGGCTGCGTCGCTGTGCTCCGGGTTAGCGGTTGAACTCCTCGACCAGCGGCGCGTAGCGCTCCATCGCCGACAGCGCGGCATCGCGGTCGAGGGCGGGCAGGCCCAGTGCCACGAACGAGGCACCCACGTCGCGCAGGTGTGCGAGGTGAGCGGCGTCGGGCTTGGCGCCGAACACACCGAGCTGCAGCGTCGACGGATCGCGGCCGGCGTCTACGGCGGACTGCTGCAACTCGCCCCACTTGTCGTCGATCTCGAACCGGCCCTCGATGGGCATCCACACGTCGCCGTACTCGACGATGTGACGGAAGTGCAGCGGGGTGGGGGAGGCGCCGATGACGATGGGAGGGTGTGGCTGCTGCACCGGCTTGGGCCAGCTCCAGCTCTTCTCGAACTGCACGAACTCGCCGTGGAACTCGGCCTCGTCCTTGGTCCACAGCTCCTTCATCGCGAGCACCTTCTCGCGCACCAGCTTGCGCCGTGTGCGGGGGTCGACGCCGTGCGACGCCATCTCTTCGTGGTTCCAGCCGTAGCCCACGCCGAGCAGGAAGCGGCCGCCGGAGATGACGTCGAGCGAGGCCACCTCCTTCGCCAGCCAGAGCGGGTCGCGCTGCGCGACGAGCGTGATGCCGGTCGCGAGCTTGAGGGTGGAGGTGGCACCGGCGATGGCGGCGAGCGCGACGAACTGGTCGTGGCTGCGCCAGTACTCCTCCGGCAGCGGCGGCGCGCCTTCGCGCCCGCCCCACGGCGTGCGCCGGCTGACCGGGATGTGCGAATGCTCGGGGAACCAGAGGCTGTCGAAGCCGCGGGCCTCGGCTTCCTTGCCGAGCTCGACAGGCTGGATGCCCTTGTCGGTGGGGAAGATGAGCAGTCCGATCTTCATGGGTGTCGAGACTATGCCACGCTGATGCGATGACGTCGCGTCCTGGCCCGGTGGTGGTGACCGGTGCGAACTCGGGTTTCGGGCTCGCCTCGGTGCTGCGCTTCGCGCAGCGTGGGTGGCCCACGTGGGGCACCGTCAGGTCGCGGGCCAAGGCCAACGTGCTGCGCGACGCGGCCCGTGCGGCGGGCGTGGCCGAACTGGTGCATCCGCTGGTGCTCGACGTGAGCGACCACGACGCCGTCGTCGCGCGATGGAAGCGGCTGCCCGACTTCTACGCGGTGGTGAACAACGCCGGGTTCAGCGCGCTCGGTGCCGTGGAGGAGGTCACCGCCGCCGAGGCCAAGGCGCAGCTCGACGTGAACCTCGTGGCGCCGGCCGTCGTGTCGGCCTGCGCGCTGCCCGCGATGCGAGCGCGCGGTGCCGGGCGCATCGTGATGGTCAGCTCCATCGCCGGACGCGCCGCCGTGCTGCCCCTGAACGCGTGGTACCACGCATCGAAGTTCGGGCTCGAGGCCCTGAGCGACGTGCTGCGCATGGAGGTCGCCCAGTTCGGGGTGAAGGTCGTGGTGGTCGAGCCGGGCTTCTTCAAGACCGAGATCGAGCACAAGGCGAGAGAGGCGGCCACCGAGCGCGAGGCGGTCGAGGCGTCGCCGTATCGCAGCGCGTACCACCGCATGCAGCAGACGGCCGGGCTCATCAGCTCGATGGCGCCGCCGCCCGATCAGGTGGCCCGCACCATCGTGTCCGCGGTCGAGAGCCCGCGCCCGCGCACCCGGTACCTGGTGGGCATCGACGCGCTCGCCATCGCGGCCGCGAACCCGCTGTTGCCACGCGCGATCACCGACCAGGTGCTGCGGCTCGTCGCCGACCTCCGCGGCTGACGGCTCAGTCGCCGGTGACGCCGTCGATGCACTCGCGGATGAGATCGGCGTGGCCGCAGTGGCGGGCGTACTCCTCGATCATGTGCACCATGATCCAGCGCAGCGACGGGTGGAAGCCTTCCCAGTGACCCGTGGTGCCGGCGCGTGCGCTGAGGTCATCGAGCCCGGCGCCGGACGTCACCGTGCGAGCGATGTCCACCTCGGCCTGCCACACCGCGACTGCGTCGGCGATCGTGTCGTCGGAGCCGACTTCCAGGTCGCCGTCGGGGCGCTCGTCGGTGTAGTAGATCGGCGGCGCGTCGGCGTCGAGCATCCATCGCTGGAACCANNCGTCGTCGAGGCCCTCGAGCTTGAGCAGCAACGAGGCGCGGTAGTAGTCGAGGAAGGCCGTGAGCATCGTGTGCTCGTCGGCCGCGGCAGGAGGATCGATGCGGGTGATCACAGGGCGACCATAGAGCGTGCAGCGTTGCAGCCTCCTCGAGTTTTGGCGCTGAGACGGGGCAGCAGCCCGGATGAACGCTGGGGTGGGGTGGGCCTTGAGTGTGAGGGGGCCGTGGACGAGGGCAGACTGGGGGCGATGGTCCGGATCCGCGTCGTCGTGCATGGCGTGGTGCAGGGCGTGTGGTTCCGCGAGTCGTGCCGGCGTATGGCCATCGACCAGGGCGTGCACGGCTGGGTGCGCAACCGCGAGGACGGCACAGTCGAGGCTGTGTTCGAGGGCGAGCCGCAGCCGGTGAGCGTGGTGGTGTCGTGGTGCCGCATCGGACCGCCACGAGCCGATGTCACGTCGATCGACGTGAGCGAGGAGTCGCCCGAGGGAGTGAACGGCTTCCGGGTCAGGCCGTGAACGCGGGGCCGTCGAAGCGGTCGACGGTGGCGAACGACTCGACGGGGTTGCGGCGCAGCTTGGTGTTCTGGTGCGTGGGCACGCCGAGGAACAGCGTGGCCACGAGTGCATGATCGGCGGGCAGGCCGAGCACCGGCGCGGCGTGTGCTTCGGCGCGCGACAAGAACGTGGTCATCACCCCACCCAGGCCGTGAGCGCGGGCGGCGAGCAGCACGCTCCAGCAGAACGGGTAGATGCTCGCCCCGCCCACCACGGGCGGACGGTTGGTGACGTTGCCGTCCATGATGGCGATCTCGCGCAGGTCGGCCGCCACCGCCAGCACGACGGGGACCGCAGAAATGTCGTCGATGAGCGCGTTGGGCACCTCGACCGGTGCAGCGTCGATGGACTTGCCGAACGCGAACGCCCGCTTGCCGGCCGCGCTGGCGCCCATGTACTCGTACCAGACCGGGCGCATCAGGTCGGCCATGGTCGCACGCACCGCGGGGTCTTTCACGACGGCCACACGCCACGGCTGACGGTTGCCGCCACTGGGGGCGAAGCGGGCGTCGTCGAGCACCGCCGCGACGGTGGCGTCGCTCACCGCATCCGCGGTGAAGCCGCGCACCGCACCGTTGCTGCGCAGTGCGTACGTGAGCTCCATCAGTGCCGGCCCTCGGCGACCTTCTTGCGCACCACGTTGAGCGCCGAGCCGGCCTTGAACCA
>PMCN01000139.1:0-1495 GCA_003154135.1 Acidimicrobiaceae bacterium | reverse complement strand
CCCTCGCCGTAGTTGCGGTCGCCGATCGCACACCAGCGGATGCCCGCCTCGCTGTACTTCTTGGCGAGGTTGGGGTAGGTGTCGGTGCTGCCGTCGCGCATGTCCTTGCCTTCGCCGACCGCGTCGTTGAACGCGTTGACTGCGCCGAGGAACAGGTTGCCGCTGATNNGCCGCCGAGATGTGGTCGGTGGTGCACTTGCCCTTCGCCTTCATCAGCACCGGCAGGCCCCGGTAGTCGTGGCCGTCCCACGCCGGGAACGGCTGCAGCAGCTGCAGGCGGGTGCTGGTCGGCGACACCTCGACGTCGACTCCACTGCCGTCGGCCGGCGGAGGTGTGAACGTGTTCTGACCGGGGTCGTAGCCGCGGTCGGGCAGCACCTCGCCGACGGGGGCGTCGAGCAGCACCTGCGACCCGTCGGGGGCCGTGATGGTGTCGGTGGTCGGGTCGAAGTCGAGGTTGCCGGCTAGGGCGAGCGCCACCACCGTGTCGGGCGACGTGACGAAGCTCAGCGTGTTGGCCGAGCCGTCGTTGCGCTTCGGGAAGTTGCGGTTGAACGAGTTGACGATGGTGTTGGGCACGCCGTTGACGCTGGCCGGGCGGTCCCACTGCCCGATGCACGGACCGCATGCGTTGGCCAGCACCGTGGCACCGATGGCCTCGAGGTCGGCGATGAGGCCGTCGCGTTCGATGGTGGCGCGGGTCTGCTCGGAGCCGGGGGTGACCAGCAGCTCGGTCTTCACCCTGAGACCGCGTGCGGCGGCCTGACGGGCGATGGACGCAGCGCGGGTGATGTCCTCGTACGAGCTGTTCGTGCAGCTGCCGATGAGCGCCGACGAGATCTGGAGCGGCCAGTTGTTGGCGCGTGCCTCGGCACCCACCGCACTGCCCACGCGGTTGGCGCGGTCGGGGGAGTGGGGCCCGTTGATGAGCGGCTTCAGCTGGTCGAGGTCGATCTCGACGAGTTGGTCGTACAGCGCGCCGTCGTCGGGGCGAAGGTCGGCGGCCACCTTGTCGGCCGCGTCGGCGATGGCCTCGCGNNTGGTGGCCTTGCCGGTGGCCGAGATGGTGTCGGCGCCCTGCCCGAAGTACTCGACGATGGCGCCCGTGCCGCCCTCGACGGTGAGCACGCGGGCCACCTCGAGGATGACGTCCTTCGGCGAGCTCCAGCCGCTGAGGCTGCCGGTGAGCTTCACGCCGATCACCTTCGGCCAGCGCACGTTGAAGGGGAACCCGGTCATCACGTCGACCGCATCGGCGCCGCCGACGCCGATGGCCACCATGCCCAGGCCGCCGGCGTTGGGGGTGTGGCTGTCGGTGCCGATCATCATGCCGCCCGGGAAGGCGTAGTTCTCGAGCACGACNNCAGAAGCCGATGCCGTACTTGGCGCTGACCGAGCGCAGGAAGTCGTACACCTCGCGGTTGGTGTCGATGGCAACCCCGAGGTCGATCTTGGCGCCCACCTTCGCCGAGATGAGGTGGTCGCAGTGCACGGT
>PMCN01000145.1:22977-44349 GCA_003154135.1 Acidimicrobiaceae bacterium | reverse complement strand
TCAAGGAGATCCGTGGCTATCAGTAGAGACGCTGCCGGGTATCTGTCGTCGAACAAGAACCTGGTCGGGATGCTGCTCGCTGCGGTCGGACCCGTACTTGCACTCGCCGGCGTCGTCGCGGGGCCGGTCGGGATCGCCATCGGTGTCCCGATGTACGCGATCGGCGCGCTGGTGACACCGACTCGTGGCTCCCCGGACAGTATCTCCACCGGCAAGGTCGATGGCGCGGATGTCCTCAAGGAGCTCGCAGACGTCGAGCACGACGTGCGGGGCAAGGTGCACCCTTCGGTCGAGCAACGAGTGCACGACATCGCCGCGACCATTCGTGACACCCTGCCCCGGGCCGACGCACTGGGGCCAGGTAGTGCGCAAGCGCACGCGCTGGTGCAGACGGCCACCGACTACCTTCCCGAGGCGCTCGGCACGTACCTCAAGCTGCCGCGGGCGTACGCCGAGACAGAACGAGTGAGCGACGGCAAGACGGCCCTGCAGTTGCTCTGCGATCAGCTCGACCTGCTCGGGGCCCGCATGCACGACGTCTTCACCGCCGTGTGTCAGTCGGACGCCGACGCGTTGGTGGCACACGGCCGTTTCCTGAACGAGAAGTTCGCTCCCGGGTCGCTCGACCTGGGCTCGGCGGCTCCCGACACGGCTGCAGGCCCGACGCTCAGCCCGCCGTCCCCATGAGTGTCGACGCGTTGACGAAGGCGGTTGTCGCCCTTCGGGCCGCCGGCGCTGCTGCAGGACTCGACGAGGCGGCGGTCGACGAAGAGGCCGCGGCGTTCGTGGCAACGATCGCCGAGAATGCGCCTCGCGCGGCCACCGGATGGTCGACGGCATTTGCCCTGCCCGCGGCAACATTCGGCTCGGCGGCCGACCGCGGTCGACCGTGGCGAGACCGACCGACCACGCTGCTCGCCTCGCTGGTCGACCGCTCGTCCGAGCGCGCGCGGGCCTACGCGGCGGCGCTCGCCGATCTGGCCGGTGCCGCCTACGGACTCGGCGCCGAGAGCTTGTCGGTGCTCGGTGTTGCCGGTGTGGCGGCCGCCGCGCAACTTCGGGTGGTGGGAGGGCCGTCGCCGTCGCCGACGGCAGGTGCGCGGCCCGCCGTGCCCGCCGAGGTGTCGACCGACGCACCGCCGTCGGCGACCACTGTCCCCGCCGACGCGGCCGCGACCGCGCCGCTGCCGACGTTGGCCGAGTTGCTCGCGCAGCTCGACGACCTCGTCGGTCTCGAGAAGGTGAAGACCGAGGTGCACCGCCAGGCCGAACTCCTGCGCATCGACGCCAAGAGGTCGGAGAAGGGGTTGAAGTCGCCGGACGTCTCGCGTCACCTCGTGTTCGTGGGGAACCCCGGCACCGGCAAGTCGACGGTTGCCCGGCTCGTGGGCGGCATCTACCGCGCGCTGGGGTTGTTGTCCGGTGGTCAGGTGATCGAGACCGATCGGTCGGGCCTCGTGGGCGGCTATCTGGGTCAGACCGCCGAGAAGACGTCGGCCGTGCTGGTGAAGTCGTACGGAGGCCTGCTGTTCATCGACGAGGCGTATGCGCTGGTGGGGGACCAGTACGGCGACGAAGCGATCGCCACGTTGGTGAAGGCGATGGAGGATCATCGAAACGAACTGGTCGTCATCGTCGCCGGCTATCCCGCGCCGATGGAGCGCTTCGTCGATGCCAACCCGGGTTTGGCGAGTCGATTCCACCTCACCATCGAGTTCGATGACTACAGCGACGACGAGCTGGTGTCGATCTTCCAGCTCCAGTGCTCGGGGAGCGATTTCGGGCCGGCCGAGTCGTGTGTCTCGGCGCTCCGCCTGCTGCTCTCTCGCGCGCCGCGCGGTGAGGGTTTCGGCAACGCACGGTTCGTGAGGAACACGTTCGAGGCCGCAGTGGTGCGACAGGCATGGCGCTTGCGCGACGTGGAGGAACCGACCGTGGAGCAACTCCGCGAACTCCGCGCGGACGACTTGGTCGATCCCGACGAGCCGGTGGTGCCCCCACTTCCCGACACAACCTCCACACAGCCCAGCGCCAATCCGGCGTGATCGGCGATGCCGCTACTCGCCGTCGACGAACAGACAGAAGGGATGGCCTGCCGGGTCGAGCATGATGCGAAGACGCGTGCGGTCGCGGTGCGCTGGCTGGTGCGGTGCCTCATCGCCTCCGCACTCGAGAACCAGTCGAACGGCCCCGTCGAGGTCGTTCACGAGCACTTCGAAGTGCATCATCTTCGCCTGGTGTCCGGGCTGCTCGGGCCAGACCGGCGGCTCGTACGCCTCCTCGGCCTGGATGTTCAGGCCGATGCCGCCCTCAGGATTGCGGAGCTGCAACCAGCCCACGCCATCCCGAGCGGCGACCTCCCAACCGAGCAGTCGTGAGTAGAACGCGCCGAGCACTTCGGCGTCGGCGCAGTCGACGGTGAGCGTCGTCCAACTGATCGACGGGATCACTGTCATGACACCAGTGTCGCGCCAACGTTCGGGGGCGGCTCGCCGTTGACTCTCCAGCGGTCGGTCTATACGCTCCGCTCCCGATGTCGATGCCGGCCGTCTCGCGACACCCGAAGGTCGACGTGGAGGTGTAGCGCCGTGGCCAAGCTCGTCTACATCACCAACGCGTCCCTCGACGGCTACATCGAGGACCAGCACGGCGCCCTCGACTGGGCTCCGCCGGACGACGACGTGTTCGCGGCCACGACCGCCCTGCTGAGATCCTTCGGCACGTTCCTCTACGGACGGCGCCTCTACGAGTCGATGGCCGTCTGGGAAACCAACCCTGCGCTCGCAAAGGCGTCCGACCTCACGGCCGAATTCGCGAGCGTGTGGCAGGCAGGGGCCAAGGTCGTCTACTCCACCACCCTGACCGCCGTGTCGACGGCCACCACCCGCCTCGAACGCGACTTCGACCCGGCCGCCGTCCAGGAACTGAAGGCGGCTGCCACCAGCGACCTCACCATCGGCGGCGCGAACCTGGCCGCCCGCGGCATCGCAGCGGGCCTGGTCGACGAGTGCCAGCTGTTCGTCTGGCCCATGCTCCTCGGTGGCGGCAAACCGGCCCTTCCGGCCGGCATCTGCACCCACCTCGAGCTCCTCGACGAGCACCGATTCGACAACGGCGTCGTCAGTCTCCGCTACCGCATCCCAACCTGACTCGAGCCCAGGCGCATCCATCGATGTGATCGTGGAATACGCTCGCCACACCGGCCGACCTCATCCGCGAGGTCGTCGACGGCCGCATCGGAGAGGACGCCCCGACATGACCGAGTACACGATCAAACCGCTCGGGCCCGATACATGGGACGACTTCGCCCGGCTGATCGAGCGACAGGGGAACGCATCGTTCGGTGCCCCTGGCTGTTGGTGCCTCTGGTTCCACCCGGACGACGCCGCCAGGGAGCCCGATGGTGCGAACGGCCGCGCCCGGAAGCAGCGACTCGTCGACCAGGGGCGAGCACACGCGGCACTGGTCTTCGACGGTGATCTCGCCGTCGGGTGGTGCCAGTACGGCAGCCCCGAGGAGCTGCCGGGCATCCATCACCGCAAGGACTACGAGGCAGGGCTTGTCCGACTTCCGGAGTACCGGCTGACATGCATCTTCGTGGACAAGGCCTACCGGAAGAGGGGCGTTGCGGCCGCCGCGCTGCGCGGTGCTCTCGACCTGATCGCGAAGGCGGGCGGGGGCGTCGTCGAGGGGTACCCGCACGACCTCCAAGAGGGGAAGAAGATCTCGTCGTCGTTCTTGTACAACTTGACGCGCAGCGTCTACGAGGAAGCCGGCTTCACGTACGAGCGGCCGAAAGGCAAGGGCAACTGCGTGATGACCGCCACGATCGCTCCACGCTGATTCGACGGGCTGTGCAGTCCGTCGTCGAGATCGTGGAACGGCGTGCTCAGTCGGTGACGAGATGCACGAGCGACGCCACTCCGGAGGCGACCCCTCGCTGGAGGGCGTCGATCGTCTCGGCTGCCGTCGTCGTCCGCTCGGCGCGCATGCCGAAGCTGTGTGCGAACTCGACGAAGTCGGGATTCGTCAGCGCGGTGGCGAACGGCCGTCCGGGGTAGCGGCGCTCCTGGTGAGTGCGGATGGTGCCGTAGGAGCTGTTGTCGACCACCAGCACCACGACACCCAGTCCGAGGCGGGCGATCGTCGCCAGTTCCTGCGAGGTCATCAACAGATCGCCGTCTCCGGCCACGCACACGACGACGCGGTCGGGATGCACCACCTTGGCAGCCATCGCCGCCGGCAGGCCGTAACCCATGGCCCCGCTGATCGGCGCCAGGTGGCGTCCCGGACGCCCGAACGCGAACGAGCGCTGCACGGGCCGGGTGAAGTTGCCGGCGCCGTTGGTGACGATTGCGTCGTCAGGGAGCATGAGGCGCAGCCCCCGCACCACGTCGTCCAACAGCCCCTCCGTGTTGCGCCACGCGACGTAGCCGGTTCGCGCATGCGCGAGCCAGTCTGCCCAGCGCGGCTGCGTCGGCACGATCCCGAGCGCGTCGAGGAACGCCTCCGGCGCCGCAGCCACCGAGAGACGCGGCGTGAACACCCTTCCCAACTCGTTCGGGTCCGGGTGCACGTGGACGAGGGCGGCGCGCTGCCCGGAGGTGTCGAGCAGGGTGAAGCCGTTCGTGGTCGAGTCGTCCAGCCGGTCGCCGATGCACACCACCACGTCGGCCGCGTGCACCCGTGCGAGCAACGCAGGGTCGGCGCCGATGCCGAGAGAGCCGGCGAACGAAGCCAGGCGATGGTCCACCAGATCCTGCCGGCGAAAGGCGGTGACCACGGGTACGCCGGCGAAGGAGCGGGGAAGCTGGTCGATGGCCGCATCGCTCCAGCGGCTGCCACCGACGATCACGAGTGGCCGCTCCGCCGCGTCGAGGAGTGCACGAATCGCGCCGACCGTGCCCGCCGAGACCGAACTTGCGGGGCTCGGCCCGGGCGCGACGACAGCTGCGTCGCATTGCTCGGTCAGCATGTCCTCCGGCAGTCCGATCATCACCGGGCCCGGCCGGCCGGAGGTGGTGAGCGACCATGCACGCGCGACGACGTCCGGCGCTCGCTGCGCGTCGTCCAACTCGTGCACCCACTTGCACATGGAGCCGAAGACCGCGGCGAGGTCGAGCTCTTGGAATGCATCTCTGCCGCGCTGATGACGTGGCACCTGGCCGACGAAGATCAGCAGGGGCGTCTCGTCCTGCTGCGCAGTGTGGATCCCGATCGCCGCGTTGGTCGCGCCCGGACCGCGGGTGACCATGACGACGCCCGGCCTGCCGGTCAACTTGCCGGCGGCCTCGGCGGCGAACGCCGCCCCGCCCTCCTGTCGGCAGGTGATGAACCGGATCGCCGACGTGTCGTGCAGTGCGTCGAGCACAGCCAGATAGCTCTCGCCCGGCACGCCGAACATCAGATCGGCACCGAGCACGGTCAGTTGCTCGGTGATCGCGTGAGCCGTGGTACGCATCGGCATCATCCTCGCCGTTGCCCCTGTGTTCACGCAATCACCTGATGTCGCGGTTCCGGGTACTCTTCGCGGATGGCGGCAACAGGCGGGGCGGCGGCGACGATCGTCGTCCGCGAGAGCAGCGTGCAACGCGATGGGCTCTTCGGGCTGCTCGCGCTCGTCTTCGCCGTCGCGTTCGTTCGTGGCGTGCACGGCGCGGCCACGACTGCCGGCACCATCGCTGCAGGGACGATCTCCGGTGTCCTCCTGGTGGCCGTCCTGCTCACCTGGCGGCTGGTGCGCCGACAGGGCAGCCGGCTGCTGGTGACCTCGCAGAGCATTGCGCTCGTGAGCAACAGCGCGAAGGATCCCACGACGCTCGATCGTTCAGCGGGCGATCAGCTCTACTTCGTGGTGCGCGGCTCGGGCCGCTACCGCTACACCGCCCTCCAGGGCGGCGGTGCCGGCACTCCGCTCAACATCCAGCTCTTCAGCCGCAAGAGGGTGCGTGCGGCGTGCATCGCGCAGGGCTGGCACCTCGACTGACGGGCCTGCCGTCGCGCCGACGATCAACGCGAGCCGCAGTGCGAACCCCAGTCGCAGCCATCGCGTGAGTCGACACCCCACCGGCGTGCGATCGCGTTGAGAGCCAGTAGGACGGCGAGGACGGGCAGCAGTTCCATTCGTGGTCTCCTTCAGTGAGGCGGTCTGATCGGGATGATCGTCGATCGTCATGATCGATGTCCTGATGATGATGCTATCCAATCAATCTGTCTAACGAATATGTAAGATCATGTTCATGGCAAGTGCGAATGAACTCTGGAACCTCGACGTTCGGCATCTCGCGGCCTTGTCGGCGATCGCCGAGACGCGCTCGATCAGCCGCGCGGCCGAGGTGCTCGGCTACGGACAGAGCGCGGTGTCGCAACAGCTCGCCGCCCTCGAGCGGGTGGTGGGGCAGCGGCTGGTCGACCGCGGTTCCGGGCCGCGACCTGTCACCCTCACCGATGCCGGCGAAGCGGTGCTCACGCATGCGAGATGGATCCTCGATCGGCTCGACATGGCGCGCAGCGAGCTCAGTGCGCTGGAGGAGGGATCGGCCGGCTCGCTCCGCGTGGGCACGTTCCAGTCGGCAGGCGCCCGGTTGCTGCCCCGCGTGCTGGCCGCGTACCGGCGCGACTGGCCCGAGATCTCGGTCTCCATCCACAACGAGGGCAAGGAGGGCGAGCTCGCCGACCTGGTGCGCGGTGGCGCGCTCGACGTCGCGTTCGTCGAAGCGTCGAAGGTGGGTGACGGCATGGAGTCGCTCGACGTGATGGTCGATCGCTTCGTCGCGCTCGTGCCGCCGGGTCACCGTCTCGCGAAGCGGCGATCGATCTCGTTGCACGACCTCGATGGTGAGGAGTTCGTCGACGGTGCCATCGGCGATTCCTGCGCGGCGAAGGGCGAACAGGCGTTGCGCGCCGCAGGCGTCAGTGGGCGCACCGTGGTCCGCACGCCCGACAACCCCACGCGCCAGCGACTGGTGCACGCGGGACTCGGGTGTGCGGTGCAGCCCGGCCTCACGGTGGAACCGGGTCTGCCCGACGGCGGCGTGATCGTGCCGCTGCGCGACGACCTGCATCGCGTCATCTCACTCACGTGGTCGGCCGAGCGCACCCCGTCGTTTGCGCTCGAACGGTTCATCGAGACCGCCCGCGCTGAGCTCGCTGCGCTGGCCTCGGTGCAACTGCGCTCGTTGCGCCCCTGACCCCGGGCATCGCCGATCGTCCACCGGTCCGCGGGTCTGGTTCGACATCCGCCAGGGACGCACCACCGTGCGCGCCGCCATCGCCGACGGCCTCGTGCGCACGAAAGGCCCGAAGGCGGCGTTGCGCAACCTGCAGCGCATCTACCGGCTGCCGTAAGCACCCACCCCACGACACACGCGACCATCGCTCCCGAACAGCATCGTCTCCGCCACCTGCTGGCCGCGTTCGTTGCGGTAGAGCAGGGTGCACCCGCCGGCGGTGGTCAGCACCTGGTCGAGCTCGAAGTGCAGGTCGGGAAGGCGTCGCAAACCTTCGGCCCAGTACGCACGCAGTGCGTCGATGCCGCGGATCTCTCCACCGCTGTCGGGCACGATCGTCGCGGCCACCGGCGATGTGAACACCACATCGAGCGCGTAGTGACCGATGATTCGATCGAGGTCGTGCGTGTTCCACGCGTCGATCCACTCGGCGGCGAACTCGTGCGGGTCGGGCGACGTGGTCATGGCCACATGGTGCCCCCAACGTGGTTGCGCCGCCAGGTGGGGGTGGCATCGGTACCCGCACCACCTGCCTCGGCGCCGCCCAGTCGTCAGGTGAGGTCGTCGGGTGACCGTCGTCGGGTGACCGTCGTCAGGTGCCGGGGCGAGCGTACGGATCGCGGCCCGTGAAGGCGATGAGCTTGGTCCGCTCGTCGGCGTCGTCGGGCACTGCCACCTTCGGGCCGTAGTGGCCACTCGTGCGCAGCAACTCGTCGATCGACTGCATCCCCTCGAGCATCGCGCTCACCAGCCCGTCGTCGAGTCGCTCGTCGAGGCCGGTTGCGCGGGCGAGATCCCACGTGTGCACGAGCACGTCGCCGGTGACCAGCATGTCGATGGCCCGTTCGACGGTCATGCGACCGGGAGGCCCGGCGTCGAACTCCGTCGCGGCGACGGCCGGATCGTCGAGCGCATCCTGCAACGCATCGGCGAGGTGGTGCCACGCCCCCGCAGGATCGGCATCGACGGACGGACCCGCTCCGATCTCGAGCCCCGACCGGCCGATCACCGACGGCACCCACTCGACGAGGTGACGCACCACGTCGCGAGCGGTCCAGCCGGCACACGGCGCAGGGTTCGACCACATTGCATCGGGCACCTCGGCCACACGGTCGGAGAAGCGGCCGGCCACGCGGCGGAACCGCTCGGCGGCCGTCCCGGAGATGGCCATGAGGTCGTCGAGCCGGTCGAACGTGGACTGCATGCCGCCCTCCATGCCCGAGGCGATGTGCCCGTCGCGGTACTCCTTGCGCTGGTGGCGCACCAGCGTCTGCAGCGTCGTGACCCCGTCGACCTCGGTGAGCGTCATCGTGTTGAGCGAGGCCGCATCGGGGAAGCCCTCGAACACCTCGGTCGACACGATGTGGTCGGGCGGCGCGATCTCGCGGTACTCGCCGTGCCATGCGAGCTCGACGCCGTCGGCGTTGCGGGCCACGTAGCGCCACGAGCCACCGACGCGGAGGTCGACGTGACAGTCGACGAGCGGGCAGCTGTGCGGCCCCCACCAGCGCAGCAGGTGCCGTGGTGTGGTGAGCGCGTCCCACACGAGGGCACGGGGTGCGTCGAAGCTGCGGGAGATGAGGATCTCGGTGTCGCTCGGCAGCGTCACCGTCGCCGAGCCGTGTCGGGTGGTCATGTCAGTTCTCGCTTCCGTGGAGGGACTCGCGTTGGAGATCGTGCAGGTAGTCGTCGAGCCGGTCGTAGTGCTCGTTGACGGTGGTGGTGAGGTGGCCGAGCCAGTGCTGCAGCGGGGCGAGGCCCGGGCGATGCACGCGGTACAGGCGGTGACGCCCGGCGTTGCGGCAGCGTACGAGGTCGACCTCGCGGAGCACGCGCAGGTGCTTCGACACCTGGGGCTGATCGCGGCCGAGTCGCTCGACGAGCTCGCCCACGGTGGCCTCGCCGGTGGCCAGTGCGTCGAGCAGCTCGCGTCGCGCATCGTCGCCGACGGCGTTGAACACGTCGGCGGTGGTGGCGGCCCGGGACATGGGCGCGATAATATACTGATATCGGCATATGTCAAGTCGACGGCGCAGTTGACCCGGCGTCGCCGGGCTGATCGGATCGGCGTCCATGAGCACCGCCGACACGCTGGACGCCGCCCGCATCGACACCGTCCTGCGTCACATGGCGCTCGAGTGCGTGGGTGACTGGGACGGTGTGATCGCCACGTTCGCCCACCCGCGCTACGAGATGTACGGCAGTGGCACGGTGTTCGACGGGGAGGAAGCGGTGCGCGGCTACTTCCGGGCGTCGCGCACGCCGTTTCCCGACCAGGCCAACGAGGTGATTGCGATCGCCGCCGATCGGCAGCACGCTGCGGTGCTGGTCGAGTTCTGGCTCACCGGCACGCACCTCGGCCCGCTCCGCTTGCCTGGCCGCACGGTGGAGCCGACCGGCCGCGCGTTCCGCGTGCGGATGGCGGCCTCGTTCGAGTTCGAGGCCGGCACCGACAAGATCGTGTGCGAGCGGCCGTACTACGACCAGGCGGCGGTGCTCCACGCGCTCGACTTGACGGGCGCTCCCGGCGACTGAGGGTCAGCAGCGTTCAGCGATCACCAGCGCGGTGCCGACGGTGCGCTTCGCCTCGTACATGGCACCGTCTGCCGCGTGCAGCAGCCGCTCGGCGGTGTCGGCGGTGGTGCCCGACGTCCACTGCACGAGACCGATCGATGCCGTGACGGTCAGTTCGCCGTCGACGCCGATGCGACGGATGTCGAGGCGGCTGCTCAAGCGCTCGGCGATGGCCATCAGCTCCTGCGGCTCGGTGCCGTCGAGCAGCACGACGAACTCGTCGCCCGCGTAGCGCGCCACCATGTCGCACTTGCGCACGGTGGTGGTGAGCACGGAGGCAACGTCCACCAGCACCCTGTCGCCCTCGCGGTGACCCAGCGTGTCGTTGACGGCCTTGAACTGGTCGAGGTCGACGAACATCAGCGCACCCGCCTGGCCGCGGCGCAGCGTGCGCTCGAACTCGGCGTCGAAGCACTGGCGGTTGGGCAGGCCGGTGAGCACATCGTGAGTGGCCTCGAAGCGGAGCTGCGAGCGCGACGCCTCGAGGGCGTGCACCAGACCGCTCATGCGCGCGACCACGAGCAGGAACGACACGACGGTGCCGCCCACCACCAGCGGCACGGTGAGCTCGGCGCCGCGCCACCACTGCAACGCGAGCAGACCGGGGATCGACAGCGCGGCGAGAGCGAGCAGCACCAGACGGCGGCGGCTGAGCGTGACGTCGGTCGGGAAGCGGCGGGTGCCCACCTCGATGATCGACGGACTCATCGCTGTGGCGGCGAGCGCGAGGTACGACACGAGGTACACGCTGTCGAGCCAGCCGCCGCTGACGTAGCTGCCGTGCAGTTCGCCGTAGACGAAGGCGATGTCGGCGGCGAGCATGGCCACCAGGCCGCCGACGAGCACGCCGAGGGCCGGCTGACCGACCGAGCGGTTGGCGCCGAGCCCGGCCAGGAGGCGCACGATCACCGCGAGGCACAGCAGGTCGCCCACCGGGTAGGCCCCGCTCACGGCCTGCTCCAGCAGCGTGACGCCTGATCCCGTCGCGGAAGGCTCGATGAGGTACAGCCACGCCGTGACCGCCAGCGGGGTGATGACGATGCCGGCATCGATGAGGGCGGCCCGCGTCTCGACACCGCCCTCGCGCCGCACCAGTGCGGCCAATCCGATGGTGAGCACGGGATAGCCCGCCAGGTAGGCGACGTCGGCGCTCGACGGGAACGCGTCGATGTGCCAGAGGTACTCGTTGAGCGAGAACAGCAGGTCGCCGAGGGCGAACAGCGCAAAGCCGCCGCCCACCAGCAACCACGGCAGCCGGAGCGCGCCGAGGCGTCGCACGCGGAAGAAGAACGTGCCTACTGCGCCCCATGCGCACACCTGGAACCACGCCTCGGCGATGCGGCCGTCGAGCGCCACGTAGACGCACATCGCGACGCCGGCCACCACTGCGAGACCGAGCCACAGCGCGAGCGCGCTCGGGCCGGTGGCGGCGACTTCCCGGCGCGCGGGCCTGGGCGCTGCGTGGCGTTGCGTTGAGGCGGTGATGCTGGTCATGGGTCGATTCCCGTCGATTGCATGGATCATCGGCACGAGAACCGCCCGGATTGAGGCCCGGCATCTGGGAAAGATCCCCGCCAAACCCGCTTCTGGGCGCGTCGACCGCCGGATCCCGGCACCGTGGCTGCCCAGATCGGCGCTCTCCCGGCGCCGCGCCGCCCCGGCTGCCGTCGATAGGGTTGCTGCGTGGATCCGTCGGCCCCGATCGCCCGCAAGGTCGCCGTGCTCGAAGGCGAGCTGTCACGGCTGGGCCGCGTGGTGGTCGCGTTCAGCGGCGGCGCCGACAGCGCGTTCCTCGCCGCCGTCGCCCATCGCACTCTCGGCGCGTCGGCCCACGCCGTCACCGCAGTGTCGCCGTCGCTCGCCGGCGACGAGGAAGCCGACTGCCGCTCGCTGGCGATGGAGTGGGGGATGCGCTGGACTCCGGTGGTCACCAACGAGATGGAGCGCGCGGCCTACCGCATCAACGACTCCGACCGCTGCTTCCACTGCAAGGCCGAGCTGATGGATGTCGTTGCTCCCATCGCCGCGGTCGATGGCGCCACCGTGGTGCTCGGTGTGAACATCGACGACCTCGGCGAGCACCGGCCGGGTCAGAAGGCCGCCGCCGATGCGGGTGCCGAGTTCCCGCTCGTCGTCGCCGGGTTCACCAAGGCCGACGTTCGGTCGGCGTCGTTCGACATGGGCCTGCGCACGTGGGACAAGCCGGCCATGGCATGCCTCGCCAGCAGGATCCCGTACGGCACCGAGGTGTCGGTGTCGCTGCTCAGCCAGGTCGACCGCGCCGAGTCGGCGCTGCGTCGCCTCGGCCTGCGCCAGGTGCGCGTGCGCCACTACGACCACACGGCCCGCCTCGAGGTCCCCGTCGACGAGTTCGCCGCCCTGCTGTCGCGGCGCGACGACGTCGTGCGCGCCGTGCGCGAGCAGGGCTACCGCTACGTCACGCTCGACCTCGAGGGGTTCCGATCAGGGAACCTCAATCCATAGCGCGTAAGGTCGCCGTCATGAAGCTCTCGATGGCAATCAACTACTCAGGTGGGTTCAAGGATGCCGTGCAACGCGTGGTCGACCTCGAGAAGGCCGGGCTCGACGTGGTGTGGATCGCGGAGGCGTACAGCTTCGACGCCGTGAGCCAGGTGGGCTACCTCGCGGCGAAGACCGAACGCGTCGAGATCGGCACCGGCATCCTCAACGTGTTCTCCCGCTCGGCGGCGCTGATGGCGATGACCGCGGCGGGGTGCGACTACGTGAGCGACGGTCGCTTCATCCTCGGTCTCGGCGCGTCCGGTCCGCAGGTCATCGAGGGCTTCCACGGCGTCCCGTACGAGAAGCCGATGGTGCGCATCAAGGAGTACATCGAGTCCTGCCGCATGATCTGGAAGCGTGAGCAGAAGTTCGAGTTCCACGGCCAGACCGTCGACGTGCCGCTGTCCGCGGGCCAGGGCACCGGGTTGGGCAAGCCGCTGAAGCTCATCAACCACCCGGTTCGTCCGAACATCCCCATCTGGTGGGCGAGCCTGATGGGCCTCAGCGTCACGGCCACGGCACAGATGGCCGACGGCTGGCTGCCGATCTTCTTCGATCCCGAGAAGTTCCATGACGTGTGGGGCGACGAGTTGAAGGCCGGGCTGGCCAAGCGCGATCCCGCGCTCGGCCAGTTGCAGATCTCGGCGGGTGGCATGCTCGCCATCGACGAGAGCCTCACCGGCGACGCACAGCAGAAGATCCTCGACTTCGCCCGCCCGCAGACCGCGCTGTACGTGGGGGGCATGGGCGCTCGCGACAAGAACTTCTACAACACGATCTGCCAGAAGTACGGCTACGTGGAAGAAGCCATCGCGATCCAAGACCTGTACCTCGAGGGCAAGAAGGACGAAGCGGCGGCGAAGGTGCCCACCCAGATGCTCGAGAAGACCAACCTGGTCGGCCCGAAGAGCTACGTGAAGGAGCGCCTCGCCGCGTACAAGGAGGCCGGCGTCACCATCCTGTCGGTCAACCCCGTCGGCGGCGACCCGGTGAAGGCCATCGAGACCCTGCGCGAGATGGTCGACTGACACAGGTCGGCGGCGTCGCGACGCTCATACGTCGAGCGACCACAACCTCACGGGCTCGGCGAAGCCCTTCAGCTGGCGGCGGCCCGCGGGCAGGAACGCGAGCGAGTCGGCGCGCTGCACGACGGCTTCGTTGACCAGCACCTCGCCCGGCACGGCGATGTCGGTGATGCGCGACGCGAGGTTGACGGTCTCGCCGTACACGTCGCCACCACTGGCGATGACCAGGCCGTGCGCGACGCCGCCGCGAGCCCCTGCTGCCCACGTGCATGCCTGGTCGACGATGCCTTGCGCGATGATGCACGCCTCGGCGGGCTCGACCACGCTGAACATCACCTCGTCGCCGATGAGCTTCACCAGCCGCCCGCCGCGTGCGCTGATGAGGTCGAGCGACACGCTCTCGAACGTCATCACGAGCCGCAACAGCTCCTGAGGGTCGAGTGCCCCTGAGCGGGTGGTGAACCCGCTGAGGTCGACGAAGCCGATCGTCAGCGGCGTGGTGGCGTAGTCGTGGGTGTCGGCGCGTGCTCGCCGGGTGGTCGCGGTGGCGGCCTCGAGGTGTGCGCGGAACATCGGGTCGAACACGCCGGTGGCGCCGCGGGCCAGTTGCACGCCCGCCAAGTTGGCCTTGGCCACGTCGAGCGGCGCCGAGGCGCCACCTTCCTGGATGGGCGCCTCCACGTCGCGCAGGAACATCTCGCTCGCCGCCTCGGCGATGCGGCGCAGCGAGCTGCCGAGCACGCGGACGAAGTGGATGAGCTCCGCGTCGCTGAAGAAGTCGGCTGCGATCTTGAACAGCGAGAACATCTCCAGGTCGTCGACCGTGTAGACGGCGTCGTCGATGCCCGCGGTGGGCATGCCGCTGGCGCGGTGCACCGCCGCGACCGCGGCGGGATGCATGCCCGACGCCGCCGACACCTCTGCCATCGTGAGGCGCAGGCCCGGCCGGAGCGCGCGGTCGCCGGCAACCGAGGTCAACTGGCCGACGCGTGCGGCCTCGACGATCTCGTCGAGCGGTACCTGCTGATCGATCAACCACCGCAGCAGCTCGAGGCGTTGCGCGGCAGCCGGTTCAGCCGGGTCGTAGACGCCGTGGGAGATCCAGGCGTCGATGTCGCTCATGAGACGCACCGTAGTGTGCGCGATCTCTCGCGGACTACGGTGCTCGCCATGTCGAACGTCGTCATCACTGGTTGCAGCAGCGGGTTCGGCGAGCTGGCCGCGCTCACCTTCGCCGACCGCGGCCACCGCGTGTTCGCCACCATGCGCACGC
Organism: Acidimicrobiaceae bacterium; assembly: GCA_003154135.1. GTDB lineage: Bacteria > Actinomycetota > Acidimicrobiia > Acidimicrobiales > Ilumatobacteraceae > UBA668. The sequence goes on along the minus strand of PMCN01000145.1, from coordinate 29,725 downwards.
CCGGCAAGTCGGCCGCCATCGCCGCCCGCCCCGACATCGAGCAGCTCGCACTCGACGTGTGCGACCGCGCCAGCGTCGACGCCACCGTCGCCGAGGTGATCGCACGCGCCGGCGCCATCGACGTGCTCGTCAACAACGCGGGCGTCGAGACCTTCGGCGCCGTGCACCTGCTGGCCGACGACGAGGTGGTGCGGCAGTTCGACACCAACGTCGTGGGCGTCGTGCGCACCGTGCGGGCCACGGTGCCGCACATGATCGCCAACGGTGGCGGCGCCATCGTCAACGTCGGCTCGCTCGCGGGCCTCGTCGGCACGCCGTACGGGGGCATCTACTCCGCCAGCAAGCACGCCGTGGAAGCCATCACCGAGGCGATGCACTTCGAGCTCGAGCACCACGGCATCCGCGTCAGCATCATCGAGCCCGGTCAGTTCGCCACCCGGCTCGGCGACAACAGCCACCACGCCGCGGCCATGACACCCGACACCGACGAGTACGCGCGTTGGCAGCGCTATCGGCAGGCACAGCGCCGCCTGGTGAGCGGCGAGCCCGGCCCTGCGCAGGTGGTCGTCGACGCCATCTACGCCGCGGCCACGGAGCGTCCCGGCACGTTGCGTCACCCCGTGGGTGCCGACGCCGAGATGGTGAGCGGTGCGAAGCGAACGATGACGTTCGAGGACTTCGAGGCTGCGATGCGCGGCGTGCTCGACTGGCACGACTGACCGTTCGTCACGCCCCACCGAGCCGGACGCCGACCCCAAGTTGTCGACCGGCTACGGTGTGCCCGTTCGGTCCGAGGGGGGAGGTCTGGTTCCGGGTGAGTGTGCTCGACGTGCATGACGTGACGGTTCGCTTCGGCGGCATCGTGGCGCTCGACGGCCTCTCCTTCTCCATCGAGGAGGGGCACATCTGCGGCCTCATCGGGCCCAACGGCGCGGGCAAGACCACGATGTTCAACGTGGTGAGCCGCATCTACCAGCCCACCGGCGGCTCGGTGATGTTCCGTGGGCACGAGCTGCTCACCGTGCCGCCGCACGCCATTGCCCGGCTCGGCATCGCGCGCACGTTCCAGAACCTCGCGTTGTTCCCCACCATGACCCTGCTCGAGAACGTGATGGTCGGCGCGCACAGCCAGGGCAAGGTGGGCTTCGCCCAAGCCATCTCGCGTGTGGGTGTCGCCAACGACAACCGGCGCACCCGCGACTTCGCCGGCGATCTGCTCGAGCAGCTCGGACTCGGCACGCTCGCGTTCCACCCGGCGGCGGGCCTTCCCTTCGGCACCTTGAAGCGGCTCGAGATCGCACGGGCGCTCGCAGCCCGACCCAACTTCCTGCTCCTCGACGAACCGGCCAGCGGCCTCACCCATGGCGAGGTCGAAGAGCTGGGCCACACGATCCAGCAGATCCGCGACCAGTTCGAGCTCACCGTGCTGCTCGTCGAGCACCACATGTCGATGGTGATGAGCATCAGCGACCGAGTGGTGGCCATGGAGTTCGGCCGCAAGATCGCGGAGGGCTCCCCCGAGCACGTGCAGAACGATCCCCTCGTCATCGAGGCGTACCTGGGCACGACGTCATGACACTGCTGCGGGTTCAGGGGCTCACGGCCGGCTACGGCCCGGTGAGGGTGCTGCAGGGCATCGACCTCGAGGTGAACGAGGGCGAGATCGTCGTGATGCTCGGTGCCAACGGCGCCGGCAAGACCACCACCATCCGTGCCATCAGCGGCACGATTCCGCGGGCGGGGGTGGTCGAGTTCGACGGGCACGGCATCGTCAAGGCCACACCCGATTCCATCGTGCGCAAGGGTGTGGCGCAGGTGCCGCAGGGTCGTGGCACGTTCCCCGAGCTCACGGTGGAGGACAACCTGCGCGCCGGTGCGTACGTGCGCCGCCGCGGCTCCGACGTCGCCGCCGACATCGACAAGTGGTTCGCCGTCTTCCCCCGGCTCGCCGAACGGCGCGAGCAGAAGGCGGGCAGTCTCAGCGGCGGCGAGCAGCAGATGGTGGCCATCGCCCGTGCGCTGATGAGCCGGCCGCGATTGCTGCTCTGCGACGAACCCAGCCTCGGTCTCGCCCCGCTCATCACCAAGGAGCTCTTCGAGGTCATCGCCCGCCTCAATCGCGAGGAAGGGCTCTCGGTGCTGCTGGTCGAGCAGAACGCGAACCTCGCGATGCACATGGCCAGCCGCGTGTACCTGCTCGAGGCCGGCATCGTCGTCGCCACGGGCTCGGCCGAAGAGCTGAGCGCCGATGACACCATCCGCAAGGCGTACCTGGGGTTCTGATGGATCTGTTCGTGCAACGAATCTTCGACGGTCTCAGTGAGGGCAGCATCTATGCGCTGCTCGCACTCGGCATCGTCATCATCTACCGCGGTACCGGCCACCTCAACTTCGCGCAGGGCGAGATGGCCTTGTTCTGCACGTACATCGTGTACCAGATGGGCGAGTGGGGCTTCGCCATCGGATGGGCGCTCGTCGTCGGTCTCGTCGTCGGTTTCGCCTTGGGCGCGGTCACGGAGGTCGGGCTCGTGCGGCCGGTGGCGAAGCGATCGCCGTTCGCAGTGTTCATCGTCACCATCGGCCTGTTCCGAGGGCTCAACTGGCTCGACGGCGCCATATGGGGCGATCAGGTGCTGCCCAACTCGGCGAAGAGCACGCAGCAGCAGTTCCCCTCGCTGTTCCCCAACAAGCCCACCGACTTCTGGCACATCCTCGGCGCCAACATCACCATCCAGTCCATCGGCATCCTCGCGCTGGTTCTGGTCATCACGGCGCTGCTCTTCCTGCTCTTCAACAAGACCAAGCTCGGCCTCGCCATGCGCGCCGTGGCCAGCAACGCCGACAGCGCCAAGCTCGTCGGCATCCCCACCCACCGCGTGCTCATGATGAGCTGGGGCCTCGCCGCCTCCATCGGTGCCCTCGGTGGGGTGGTGTTCGCCGGCGTGAACCACACCGTCAACCTCGGGCTCATGTTCAGCGTGTTCATCTACGCCTCGGCCGCGGCCACGCTGGGCGGCTTCGACAGCCCTGGCGGCGCCGTGGTCGGTGGGCTGTGCATCGGGGTCATCCAGAACCTGGTGGCGGGGTACGCCGACAAGTGGGTCGGCCAGCAGATGAAGGTGGGCGTCGCCTTCCTCGTCATCGTCGGGGTGCTGCTCGTGAAACCGTCCGGCCTGTTCGGCACCTCGAAGGTCGAGCGCGTATGAAGCCGCTCGTCACCATGCGCTCCGGCGGTGCAGCCAGCTGGACGATGCGCCTCGTCGTGTTCGGCCTGCTCGCGGCGCTCGCACTCTGGATCCCCACCAGTGCGGCCGACCCCACCATCGGCTACTGCCTCGACGCGTTCGTCCTCATGGCTGCGGCGATGAGCCTCAACCTGCTGCTCGGCTACACCGGCCAGATCTCCATCGGCCACTCGGCGTTCTACGGCATCGGCGCGTACACCACGGCCATCTTCGTCAGTCGCTGGCACTGGAGCCCGCTCGCCACCCTGCCGATGGCGTTCCTCATCGCGTTCGTGGTGGGCGCACTCGTGTCGCTGCCGGCGTTGCGCATCAAGGGCGTCTACCTCGCACTCGTCACGTTGGCCCTCGGTGTGGCGTTCCCGAAGTTCCTCACCTGGCCCAAGATCCAGTGGCTCACCGGTGGGCCCAAGGGACTCGACAAGGCCGGGTTCAACTTCGGGCGCAAGAACCGCACCTACAGCATCTTCGGGTGGAAGCCCTTCGGCGACATGCGTGCCAACGGCGCGCTGCCGTTCTACTTCTGGATCGGTCTCGGCATCGTCGTCATCACCTACCTCGCCTGCCGCGGGCTGGTGAAGAGCCGCGTGGGCCGCTCGTTGGTGGCCATCCGCGACAACGAGACCGCCGCCGCGGTCATGGGCGTCAACATCGCGGTCACGAAGGGGCTCGTCTTCGGCATGTCGGCAGGCCTGTGCGCGCTGCCCGGCTGCCTCGCCACCATCCGCACCAACAACGTCACGCCCGACTCCGGTTACATCCTGGTGCTGGGTGCCATCGTGTTCCTCATCGTCATGGTCATCGGCGGCGCCGGATCGCTGTGGGGTCCCATCATCGGCGCGGTGCTGTACGTCTTCATCGGGGTGCGCACCAGCGAGTGGAGCAAGAGCAGCTCGGCGATGCCGGCCATCATCCGGCCCTTCCTGTCGTGGTCGAAGGTGCCCGTCGGCGACGGCATCTTCGCCATCCTCCTCATCACGCTCATGTTCGTCGCGCCCTTCGGCATCGTCGGGCTGTGGCGCAGGGTGTCGGCAAAGGTGGTGAGGGTTGTACCCCGGCCTGCCGGTACGGGTACCATCGAGCCAATCACCTCGGTTGCCGCCGAGGCCTGAGACACGACACTCACCACACGACGGTCATCACACGACAGTCATCACACGACAAGAGGGGGACACGGATGAAGCGACGCAACACGGCGCGCCTCGTGGCGGCACTCGCCGCCGGCGCACTGCTCGTGGCTGCATGCAGCAGCGACAGCAAGAGCACCACGACCGCAGCCAACACGCAAGCACCGACAACCACGGCCGGCGGCTCGCCCACCACCGGGGGCTCGAACACCACTACGCCCGCGGAGACCACCACACCCGCTCCGGCGGCGTGGAAGGTCGACACCAAGGACTGCACCGACGAGACCGCGGCCAACGCCAAGATCACCGGCACCATCAAGATCGGTTCGGTCATGCCGCTCACCGGTGGCATCGCCGCTGCGGCCTTCGCCCCTGTGAAGGACGGCTTCCAGGCGTACATGGACTACGCCAACTCGAAGGGCCTCCTCGGCGACGTGAAGATCACGACCGACATCGAGGACGACCAGTACTCGAAGGACCTCACGCCGGGCGCAGTGTCGAAGCTCATCGACGGCGGCTCGAACGTCGTTGCAGGCATCATCGGCACACCCGACAACCTGGCCGTGCGCCAGACCCTCAACGACGCCTGCATCCCGCAGCTCAACGCGCTCACCGGGTCTCCTCACTGGGGCGAGGTGGCCGACTACCCCTGGACCACCGGCCTCCTGGTGCCCTACGACACCGAGTCGAAGGTGTACGCCTCGCAGCTGAAGGAGCTCTACCCCAACGGCGCCAAGGTGGCCATCTTCTCGGTGAACAGTGAGTTCGGCACGGCCTACGTCGACGCCTTCAAGGCGCTCGCCAGCCAGTACAACCTCACCATCGTCGACGAGCAGACCATCGAGGCCGAGGACGCCACGCCGCCCGCGTCGCAGATCACCAGCATCGCGTCGAAGAAGCCCGACGTCATCATGGCGGTGCCGCTGGGCGCCGGCTGCGTCACCTTCCTCAGCCAGCTGGCCACGGCCAAGGCCCAGAACCCGGGATGGACTCCCGCCACGTTCATCACCAACACCTGCGCCAGCAGCCTCATCCTCGGTGCCGCCGGTGCCGCCGCTGACGGGCTCTACACGTCGGGCAACCTGATCGACATCGGCAGCCCCGCCAATGCCACTGTGCCCAACGTGAAGACCTACCTCGACTACATGGCCAGCATCGGCAAGAGCGACATCGCCACCACGGCTGCCGCCGGCTGGACCACTGCCGAGGTCACCGTGGCCATGCTGATCCAGGCGCAGAAGTCGCCCGACGGCCTCACCCGCGCCAGCATCATCGACGCCGCCCGCAACTTCACGTACACGCCCATGCTGGCCCGTGACGGAGTGGTGCTGAAGATGAACGGCACCGCCGATCCGTACCTGGCGGAGTCGCTGCAGGTGCTGCAGTACAACGCCACGGCGAAGACGTTCACCGACATCGGCAAGCTCATCACGCAGTTCGAGCACTGACGTCGCCGACACACGCACGACAACGGCCCGCCCTTCGGGGCGGGCCGTTGCGCGTGTCGTGCCGGGATCAGGTGGTGGCGGTGGAGTCGTCGGGCTGACCCGAGGTGATCTCGTAGTTCTTCTTGTCCTTCACCGTGAGCACGAAGCTCCAGTTCTGTCCCGTTGCGTCGGTGGCGGTGCACGTGAACGTCGCGCCGGCCTCCACCTTGGGCGGCTTGGTGCACGCAGCCTTGGTGAACGTGGTACCCGCCTTGTCGGACACGGTCTTGCTCTCGATGAACTTCTGGGCCGACGTCTGGAAGTCGGCAGTGCTCGCGCTGCACGCCGCGCAGACGGTCGCGCTCGCAACGATGGCCAACAGGGCCTTCTTCATGATTGTTCCTCCCATGGTCCCGGTCGAGGAGACGCTAGCAATCGGCCGGAACGAGTGCCGACATCCTCGTCGCGCGCGCCCGGCGGGCCGTGTCGATGCTGAGGATCGCGAGGCCGAGCCACACCAGGGAGAAGCCGAACAGCCGCAGCGGTGGCAGCGACTCGTCGTACAGCAACCAGCCGATCAGGAAGTTCATGGTCGGCACGATGTACTGCATGGGCCCGATGATGGTGAGGGGCACGCGCTGGGCGGCGAAGGCGAACAGCATCAGTGGTCCCATGGTGGCCAGGCCGGTCAGCAACGCGAACGTGAGCTCGACGTGCGTCGCGGAGTTGGGGATGCTGCCCGCGCGCCCGGCGAGCAGCACGGCGATGACCACCGCCGGCAGGAACAGGATGGACGACTCGGCAGCCATGCTCTCGACCGGGGTGAGCGGCACCTGCTTCTTGAGGTAGCCGTAGCCCGTCCACGACACCGCAATGGTCAGCGCCAGCCACGGGACCCGGCCGTACGACACGGTGAGCACCACCACCGCTGCGGCGCCGAGCACCAACGCGA
>PMCN01000145.1:0-22919 GCA_003154135.1 Acidimicrobiaceae bacterium | reverse complement strand
GTGAGCACCGCCGCCATCACGATGGCCGATGCCGTGATGCGCCACCCGATCAGCTCGAACGCGTCGAAGTGGTGCAGCTGCTTCCAGTAGATGGTGAGCAGCCCCCACACCACGTACGCCACCAGACCGGCCACGATGCCGGCACGCTGACGCTCCACGTCAGTGCTGCACGAGGCCGAGCACTGCGTCGTTCAGTGCGGCGGCCCGGCGGAACTCGACGCGCGGGTCGTCGTGCAGGGTGTCGTGCAGGAACGAGAAGCTCACGCCCGAGGCCGGGTCGACCCAGTTGAGCTGACCGCCGGCGCCGGCGTGACCGAACGCGCCCGGCGTCGCCGGCATCCAGCGGTGCAAGTGGTAGCCGTCGTTGCCGGCCACGTAGCCCGCAATGGTGCGGTTGGCGGGAACCCCGTCGGTGGCACTGAGGCTTGCGTTGCGCACGGTGCACACCGCGTCGACCAGCCAGTCGGCGGGCAGCGCCGCGCCGTGGTTGTGCAGGAAGTGCTGATAGACGGCTGCCATCGAGGCCGCGCTCGCCATGCCGCCGCCACCGGGGATGCCCACCGCCTGAGCCCGCGGGTCGTTCATCGACAGCAGCGGGCCGGGACCGATGCTCGCGATGGGCACGAGGTCGGGTCGGCCGAAGGCCTCGACGAGCGCGGTCTCGACGGGGCGTTCGCCGATCGCGCGCACGGTGACCGGTGCTCTGCCGACGGCGGCGGCGCCGAGCATCGCAGGTGCACCTGCGGGAGCGACGACGCGTTCGTGCACCACGGTGGCGTACGGGCGGGCGTTGAGCGTCTCGAGCAGTTCGGCGATCACCCAGTGCGCGCTGACGGGGTGGTACTCGGTGCGGCTGCCGGCGGGCCACTCGAGCACCCAGTCGGCGAACGCCGCCCGGCGCCCCTCGCTGGTGCCCCATCTGTCGGGGCCGAGGATGGCCTGCGGAAAGCCGCCTTGCATGGTGAGCACCTGCAACACGGTGACGTCGGCCTTGCCCTGCCCGCCGAACTCGGGCAGGTAGCGGGCGACGGGCGTGGTGAGATCGAGCGATCCGTCGGCGAGGTGCGGCAGCAGCGACATGGCGACGAGTGCCTTCGTGGCCGAGTAGATGACGAACCGGTCGTCGTCGGCGGCGGTGCCGAACGAGCGGAACTCGGCGACCGCGCCGTCGAGGCCGATGGCCACCTGCGCGGCGGTGATGCGACCTTCGTCGATCTCCTGCTGGATGCGGCGATGGAGCGCGTCGAGCCCGGTGGCGGAGAGAGTGGTCATGGTCCCTACAGTACGAGAGGTTCCACCGAGGGGACGGAGCGGGACGGAGAGGGGTGTCGTGATGAACGACGTGCGCGTCGAGCGGGTGGGAGACGTCGACATCGTCACCATCGACCGACCGGATGTGCGCAACGCGTTGCGCTACCAGAGCTACGACGAGCTCGAGCGAGCGGTGCGCACCACCACCGCACGCTGCCTCGTCATCACCGGCGCCGACCCCGCGTTCTGTTCGGGCGACGATGTGCGCGAGGTGATGGGCGGGGGTGATGGTCCCACGCCGGTGGCGGTGAAGCCTCGCCTCACTCCGGCCGCCGACGCGCTGCTCCACACCAACGTGCCGGTCGTGGCCGCGGTGAACGGCGCCGCCGTCGGCTGGGGCATGGAGCTGGCGCTGATGGCCGACCTACGTGTGGCCAGCGAGCGCGCGCGGTTCGGCGAGCTGTTCGTGCTGCGCGGGCTGTGCAGCGACGTTGCCGGCATAGGGCGGCTGGCGCAGCTGGTGGGTCGCGAGCGGGCGTGCGAGATGCTCTTCACCGGCGACGTCGTCGATGCAGCCACCGCCGAACGATGGGGACTCGTCACCCGTACGGTGCCACACGCCGACCTCCTGCCCCACGCGATGGCGCTGGCCGAGAAGATCGCGTCGCGTCCGCCGCTGGCCGTGCAGCAGCTGAAGGTGGGCCTGCGCCGCGCGCTCGATCCCGACTGGACCGACCTCGGCGAGTGGGTGTCGCGCACCCTCGGCCAGCTGTTCCGCACCGACGACCATCGCGAGGGCGTGAAGTCGTTCCTCGAGAAGCGCCCGGCGCACTTCACCGGTACGTAGCGCGTGCAAGGCTGAAGGCATGGACATCCGCGTCGCCGCCGATGCAGCAGCGGCGGCGACCGACGCCGCACAGTGGGTGGCGCGTCAGCTGCGCAACGCCGTGCGCCGCCGCGGGGCCGCAACGATGGCCGTCAGCGGCGGGACCACGCCGGCGCTGATGTTCGCCGACCTGGCCGGCATGGATGTGCCCTGGTCGAAGCTCACCGTGTACCAGGTGGACGAGCGCGTCGCGCCCGACGACCACCCGGCGCGCAACGCGCACCTCCTGCGCGCGCTGCCGCTGCCCGCGTCGCGGCTGCGGCTCATGCCGGTCACCGCGCACGACCTGCGCGCCGCATGTCGTCGCTACGCGGCCACGCTGCCCGATCGTGTCGACGTCGTGCACCTGGGCATGGGCGACGACGGGCACACGGCGTCGTGGCCGCCCGGCGACCCGGTCGTCGACAGCACCCAACCGGTCGCGATGTGCGGTGTGTTCAACGAGTTCGTGCGCATGACCCTCACCCCGCCGGTCGTCAACGGCGCGCGCCACCGGCTGGTGCTCGCGCCGGGCAGCGCGAAGGCCGCTCCGTTGCGCGGCTGGTTGCTGCACGACCGTTCGTTGCCCATCGAGCGCGTGCACCGCACCGGCACCGTGGTGGTGGTCGATCAGGCTGCAGCGGCACGGCTTCCCTCGTCGCCCAAATTCTCATGACTGATCAGGGCTAGCGTCGACGGTGATGGACATCACCACTACCCCCGAGTGGGCCGCACTCCTCGCCACCCCCCGCCCAGCGCCGCTGCGCACGCTGTTCGCCACCGATCCCGGTCGCGCCGAGCGCTACCTGTTCCAGGCGGCCGACCTGCGGGTCGACGCGTCGAAGCACCTCATCGACGATGCCATCCTCGCCGCACTGCTCGCGGTGGCGAAGGCCGCGGGGGTGGCCGAGCGCCGAGAGGCGATGTTCACCGGCGAGAAGATCAACACCACCGAGCAACGTGCGGTGCTGCACACGGCGCTGCGTTCGCCGGTGTCGGCCACGGTGCTGGTCGACGGCCACGATGTCATCCCCGACGTGCACGAGGTGCTCGACCGCATGGGCACCTTCGCCGACCGTGTGCGCAACGGCCAGTGGGTCGGCGCCACCGGGGAACCCATCCGCACCGTCGTCAACATCGGCATCGGCGGCAGCGACCTCGGGCCGGCGATGGCCTACCTCGCCACCGAGGCGTTCTCCCAGCCGGGGCTGTCGTGCCGCTTCGTCAGCAACGTCGATGGTGCCGACGTCTCGTCCACCCTCGCGCCGCTCGACCCCGCCAGCACGCTCGTCGTGGTGAGCTCGAAGACGTTCACCACCATCGAGACCATCACCAACGCCACCGAGGCTCGCCGTTGGCTCACCGCCGCGCTCGGTGACGACGCGGTTGCGAAGCACTTCGTGGCCGTCAGCACCAACGCCGAGAAGGTNNTGGGTGGGCGGCCGCTACTCGGTCGACTCGGCGATCGGGTTGTCGCTCATGGTCGCCATCGGCGCCGAAGGCTTCTTCGACTTCCTCGACGGCTTCCTCGCCGTCGACACCCACTTCCGCACCGCACCGCTGGAGCAGAACGTGCCGGTGCTGCTGGGCATGCTCGGCATCTGGTACCACAACGTGCTCGGCGCCGAGACCAAGGCCGTCCTGCCCTACGCACAGGCGATGCGCCGCTTTCCCGCCTACCTGCAGCAGCTCGACATNNACGGCCAGCACGCGTTCTACCAGCTGCTCCACCAGGGAACCCGTCTTGTGCCCATCGACTTCATCGGATTCGCTCAGCCCAACCACACGCTGTTCGCGCAGCACGACCTGCTGATGGCCAACCTGTTCGCGCAGGGCGAGGCACTCGCCTTCGGCAAGACGCTCGACGAGGTGGTGGCCGAAGGCATCCCGGCGCACCAGCAGGCACATCGGGTGTTCCCCGGCAACCGGCCCAGCACCACCATCCTCGCCCCTCGGCTCACGCCGCTCGTGCTCGGCGAGCTCATCGCGCTCTACGAGCACATCGTGTTCGTGCAGGGCACCGTGTGGGGCGTGAACAGCTTCGATCAGTGGGGGGTCGAACTGGGCAAGGCGCTCGCCAACCGCATCACTCCCGAGCTCAGCGGCACCGCCGATCTGCAGCACGACACCAGCACGAGCTCGCTCATCCGCTGGTATCGCGCTGCGCGGCATGCTTGAGCACGCGCGCCCACAGGGCCGGCTCGGGGACCACGAGGCCGATGGTGGCCACACCTTCTCCGGTCTGCCAGCGCACTCGCAGCCAGTGCCGCCGATTGCGCACCCAGTGACCCCGCACGCGCAGCGCGGTGGTGAGGTCGACGGTGGTGATCTGGTGCACCGGGATGGTCGTCACGTGCTGGGGCGGTGACGCCATCACGAGCACCAGGTTGTCGCCCTGCACTGCCAGCACGCCCTTGCCGTGGAGCCGCGGCAGCCCCGGCCCCTCCACGCCGCCGAGCAGCACCGTGTCGCGCAGGCGGGCGCCCTGCACCTCGGGATGCCGCGCCGCCACACGCATCTCGGCCCGATCGAGGCCGACGACGACGGCCACCGCGGCGGCGGCCGAGGCGATGGCGACGAGCACCCAGGTCACGGGTCGGCGCGTCCAGCGGCCGGTACGCGGGCGAACACGGCCTTCAGGTAGGCGCCCTCGGCGAAGGTGACAGGGTGGTCGATGCCGTGGGCGGTGCGGCGGATCTCGTCGAGCGGCCGACCTGCGCGTGCCGCGGCTCGTGCCACCGTGCTGTAGAACTCGTCGGCGGTGACCCTGCTGCTGCACGAGCACTGCACCAGCAGGCCGTCGGGGCGCAGCACCTTCACCGCCAGCTCGGTGAGCTTGGCGTACGCCGCGAGCGCACGGGTGGTCTCGAACTGCCGTTGCGCGAACGAGGGCGGGTCGACCACCACGGCGTCGAAGCGCACGCCGTTGTGCGCGAGCCGATCGACCTCGCGGAACGCATCGGCCACAGTGGTGCGCACACGGCAGGCGGCCACCTCGCGCAGGTGTGCGTTGTGCTGCACGTTGCGCGTGGCCACGGCGAGCGTGGGCTCGCTGATGTCGACGGCGAGCACCTCGGTGGCGCCGCCCGCCGCGCCGTAGACGGTGAAGCCGCCGGTGCTGGCGAAGAGGTCGAGCACGCGGGCGCCGTGCACGAGCGTGCGGAAGAACGCCCGGTTGTCGCGCTGGTCGAGGAAGTGACCGGTCTTCTGACCGTGCACCACGTCGGCCTCGAAGGTGAGGCCGCACTCCTGGAACATCACCGGCTCGGTGGGCGGGGTACCGAGCAGCGCGTCGCCCTCCTCGAGACCGAAGAGCATCTCGGGGGTCATGCTGCGTGCGAGTCGCAGCACCATCGCATCGGGGTGCAGCAGCTCGTCGAACACCGGCAGCAGATCGGTGAGGTGCGGCACCCACGCCGGCGTGTACAGCTTGAGCACGTAGGTGCGGTCGAAGCGGTCGAGCACCAGGCCTGGCATGCCGTCGTTCTCGCCGTTGATGCAGCGATAGCCGTTGGTGTCGCCGCGGGCGACCAACGGTGCGCGCCGTTCCAGCGCTGCCGACACCCGCTTCACCCAGAAGGCCCGGTCGACGGTGGCGGGCTTGCCGTGGTGCAGCACCTTCATGCGGATGGGACTGGTGGGATCCCAGAGGGCGATGGCTGCGAACTTGCGATCGGCGTCGAACACGACCGCGAGGTCGCCGGCGGCACCCTCGTGGCTCACGTTGAGCACCGACTGGTCGTACACCCACGGGTGGCCGGCGCGCACGCGACGCAGCGCGTCGGGCGTGATCCGCACGGCGAGGCGAGTGTCGGCGGGCCGTGGCAGCTTGGCGAACGAGGGCACAAGGAGAGGGTACGCGAGCGGAGCCCGATGTGTCCGCGTTCGTGCGCGGATGCGGCAGACTCGGGAGATGACGTGTGCGGGCAGTTCGGGTCGTTGACGATGGCGGACGCGCTGGAACGCATCACCAACCTGGTCGCACTGCTGCTCGAGACGCGCGCTCCGCTCACGCTGGAGTCGATCGCCAACGAGCTCGCCGGGCAGTACCCACCGGGCGAGGCCGCGCTGCGCGGTGCGTTCGAGCGCGACAAGGCGATGCTGCGCGAGATCGGTGTGCCCATCGACAGCGAGGTGCTGGGCGGCAGCGAGGCCGGACGTACTGCGTACCGGATCGACCGTCGCCGGTACGAGCTCGCCGACCTGCATCTCGCCGACGACGAACGCGCCGCGCTGCAGGTCGCGGTGGCGGCCGCGCGCCTCGATGAAGGCCGCTTCGGTCTGCTCAAGCTGGGTGCCGGCGGGGTGGCCGCGTCCACCGTGGTGGCCAACGTGCCCGAGCTGGCTGCGTTGCCGGTGCTGCGCGAAGCCGCCGCTGCTCGTGCCGAGGTCACCTTCGGCTACCACGGTGCACCCCGCACGCTGCAGCCCTACGCACTGCTGCTGCGCGAAGGCTTCTGGTACGTCATCGGTCACGACCTCGGTCATCAGCAGATCCGCACGTACCGCGTCGACCGCATCGACGACGCTCCCGAGATGGGCCCAGCCGCCGCGTTCGAGCGCCCTGCAGGGTTCGACGTGCGCTCGGTGTTCCCCACCGATCCGAAGCTCCTCGGCGACGAGGTGGCCGCTCGTGCCGTGGTGTGGGTGCACGGGCAGCGAGCAGGGGTCGTCGTGGCCGAGCTGGGCGATGCGGCGGTGCGTGAGCGAAACGTCGACGGGTCCGTCGTCGTGGAGGTGCCGTGCGCCAACATCGATGCGTTCCGCTCGTGGCTGTTCGGGTTGGGAGCCCGTGCACGTGTGGTCGGCCCACCCGAGGTGGCCGAGGCGGTCGTGACGTGGCTGCGCGCCATGGTGGGTTCGCGATGAGCGCCCGTCGCGGCCCGCGCCCCACCATCGACCGGTTGCGCCGCCTGCTGGTGATGCTGCCCTGGCTGATGGAGCGCGGTGAGGTGCCGGTTGCCGAAATGGCCGCGCATTTCCAGCTCACCGAGGCCGAGCTGGTGAAGGAGCTCGAGCTGGTGGCGATGTGCGGCCTGCCGCCGTTCGTCGACGAGATGATCGACGTCTTCATCGACGACGGCATGGTGTTCACCGGGGTGCCTCGCGTGTTCACCAAGGCGCTTCGGCTCACTGCACCGGAGGGTTTTGCGCTGCTCGCGGCCGCCCGTGTGGCCATGCAGATGCCGGGTGCCGACCCGCAGGGCGCCCTGGCTCGCGCGCTGCACAAGCTGGCACAGGCGCTGGGCGACGACGCCCTGGTCGTCGACGGTGGCGCACCCGTGCTGGCCGCGGCGGTCGCGGCGGCGGCCGACGACTCGGCCCGGGTGCGCGTGTCGTACCGCTCGGCGAGCTCCGACGAAGCCAGCGAACGCGAGATCACCCCGCGTCGAGTGTTCGCCGACCGCGGGCACTGGTACGTGATCGCCGACGACCACCGCAGCGGCGAGGAGCGCACGTTCAGGCTCGACCGCATCGAGTCGTGTGAGCGCACGGGCATCGTCGACGAGTCACGGGCCGTGGCCGCCCCGAGCGGCGACGACTGGTTCGCCGACGCCGACCTGCCGGTGGCTCGCCTACGCGTGCCGGCTACGGGGAGATGGCTGGTCGAGCGCTTCCCGACGCGGTCGGTCGACGCCGACGGCGACGGGTGGCTGGTGGAGGTGAGCGTCACCGACGAGCGGTGGCTGGCCGAGCTGCTGCTGCGCCTCGGACCGGCGGCGTCGGTGCTGGCGCCACCCGAGTGGGTCGACCTCGGCCCCCGCACGGCCGCCGAGCTGCTGGTGGCCTACGAGGCCGACGGCAACGTCGACAGCTGATCGACCGTGGTGATGCCGTAGGCCCGCAGCAGGTGGGGGAGCACGGCGGCGGTGGCATCGGCGTCGGCGAGCGCGTCGTGCGGGCGCACGAGCGAGACCTGGTAGCGGGCGCACACATCGGCCAGGCGATGTGACTGCTCACGCTGCGGGTCGAGCGCACGCGACATGCGCAGCGTGCACATCGGTTCGTTGATGGGCAGCACGACGCCGTACTCGGTGGCCGCCTTGCGCAGGAACCCGATGTCGAACGGCGCGTTGTGCGCGACGAACCGGCTGCCCTGGAGGCGTTGCGCGAGCTGGATGAGCACCTCGCGGCCGGGTGGCGCCGAACGGAGCTGGCGGCGGTGGATGCCGTGCAACGAGGTGGGGCCGACGCGGAAGAGCCACCGCGACCGCGGGGCGAGCAGGCTGCTCCACCGATCGAGCACCTCGCCGTCGCCGTCGACGACCACCACACCGACCTGCAGCACGCGATGCCGATCGAGCGACAGGCCCGACGTCTCGACGTCGACCACGGCGAACCGCTCGGCACTCACAGGACTGGGCACGTCGCTCACGATAGGTCAGGGGTGTGACACGGGTTCAGGCGCTGCCCGCGAGCTGGCTGAGCAGCGACTCGCGATCGAAGTAGTCGCGCCACAGCGAGATCTGACCGTGCTGCACGACGAACAGCCCGGCGACCGGCAGCTCGATCCAGCGGTCGCCGTTGCCGAAGCGATCGAGGCGTTCGTTCATCACCACACCGTGATCGAGGCTGCCGCTGGCGATCTGGTGGTGCACGATCCACTCGATGCGCTCGAACGGCGCCATGAACGGCCCCAGCGTGGCGCGCACCGCGGCCCGACCGAACACCTTGCCCATGGGCACGTTGTCGTACTCGCAGTCGTCGGTGAGGTGGGTGAGCGCGTGGTCGAGGTCGCGGCGCTCGATGGCGGCGATGAAGTGGTGCACCACGTCGGCGGGCATGGTCGCACGCTAGTCGTGCNNGTGCCCCGTCAGCTGTGCCCGGTCAAGACAGGTGTGCGCGTGCCCGGATGCCGATCGGTGCCGACACGGTGAAGCCCGCCAGGTGGCGGTCCTCCTCGCTCTCGCCGGCCCAGAAGCCGTACTCGTGGTTCGACCGCGCGAACGTGCGGCACTCATCGAGCACCGGGCACGCGAGGCAGAGGCGCCGGGCCTTGGTCTCCCGTCGCTCGCGGGCCTGCGGGCGTTCGGCACGTGGCGGGAAGAACAACGCAGTTCGGCCCTTGCAGGCCGCACTCTGCGTCCAGTCGTCGCCGGTCGCCGCGACCACGACCGGGGTGAGCTGGATCGACAGAGACTCCACGGCAACCATCGCGTGCCCTCCGGGGTGAGTTCGTGCATATTTAGCACTAAATGACACCACAGATACTAGGCCGCAGACGACCGATGTCAACCGCCCTCCGGCGGCCGGGTCAGAGGAGCTCGGCGGCCAGGCTGGCCACGGTGCTGCGCTCGCACGCCGTGAGCGTGACGTGGCCGAAGCACGTCTGCCCGCCGAAGGCCTGGATGAGCACTGCCAACGCGTTGTTCGACTCGCCGAGGTACGGCGCGTCGATCTGGCTGGTGTCGCCCGTGAAGATGACCTTGGTGCCTTCGCCGATGCGGGTGAGCACGGTCTTCAGCGTGGTGGGCTCGAGGTTCTGGGCCTCGTCGACGACGACGATCTGGCGGTGCAGGCTGCGGCCGCGCAGGAACGTGACCGATTCGAGCGAGAGCTGGTTGCGGCCGACGAGCTCGTCGACCAGCCGATGAGCGTCGTGTGCGCTGCGCTGATCGGTGAGGGCGACGATGGCGTCGTGGATGGCGCTCATCCACGGGTCGAGCTTCTCGTCGAGCCCCCCAGGCAGGAAGCCGACATCGGCGCGGCCCACGGGCACGAGCGGCCGGTACACCGCCAGGCGTTCGTAGCGGCGCTGCTCGACCACCTGCTCGAGCCCGGCAGCGATGGCCAGCAGGGTCTTGCCCGTGCCCGCGCGGCCATCGAGTGCGACGACGCTCACGTCGGGGTCGAGCAGCAGCTCGAGGGCGAAGCGCTGCTCCTTCGATCGAGCGCGCAACCCCCATGCCTCGGGGGCGCTGTGGGGCAGCAGCACGAGCTCGTCGTCGACCCTGCGCGCGAGGGCCGACTGCGAGCCGTTGCGCATCACCGCGAAGCCGTTCTCCTGCAGGTGGTCGACGC
This sequence comes from Acidimicrobiaceae bacterium, assembly GCA_003154135.1. Taxonomy (GTDB): domain Bacteria; phylum Actinomycetota; class Acidimicrobiia; order Acidimicrobiales; family Ilumatobacteraceae; genus UBA668. The sequence continues at coordinate 12,781 of PMCN01000145.1, read as the reverse complement.
CGTCGAGCAGCGAGCAGGCCACCGCGCCTGCGGTGTACAGATCGTCGATGGCCTCGTGCGTCGCATCGAGCGTCACCCAACCGGCGTGCCGTGTGGCAGCCCGACGGCCGGCAGGGTGGTGCTCGCGCGCTTCGAGACCGAGGTGTGCGGCCTTGATGCGCAGGGCCGCGTCGTTGGAGATCATCATCGTGGGCGCGTGCATGGCCTGGCCCAGCGCCGCGCCGATGATGCGGTTGTCGGGCACGTTGGGGTCGAGTCCGTGCTCGATGAGGAGGTGCTTCTGGATGCCGTTGATCTCCACCTGCAACGTGCCGGCGGCGGCGGGGTCGCCGATCGCGAACGGCTGGGCCAACGATCCGCCGGCGCGCACCCGGTGCTCCTCGATCGTGCGCAACGCCGTACGGGCAGCCCTGCCGACGTCGTCGAGCCGCGTCTTCAGGCTGTCGAGCTCNNGAGGTGTCGAGCACCATCCTCGTACGCACACCTCCCTCCGACTGATCGCTGACTGCACGGTCGGGCAGGAGGTCGGTCAACGCCACTCCAGTTCACAGGTGAGGTGGGTGTGCGCGGAGGCTTCCGCGTCTCGTCAGTATTAGCTCAGCCGGACGGGTCGGGTGGTGGATGGCGGCAACTGTTCACACACCGTTCGCGAACCGGGCGAGAATGGGTGCCGTGAGTGCACGTGGCTGGCCCGGACTCGTCATCGCGGCGGTGCTGCTCGTCGGCTGCGCCGACGGCAAGGGCTCACGGGTGGCGACGTCGCCCGCCGGTTCGACCTCGTCGACGTGCCCTGGGGCGACCGGCCTGGCCGCAGCGACGGCGTTCCTCACCGCGGTGAACGCCGGTGACGATGCCGGTGCACGATCGTGCCTGTTCTCGTCGGAGGTCGGGATGGAGGCCGTCGCCATCCGCGCCGGTCACTACGACCCCGGCACGGCCGGTGGCGACGCGGGCGCCACGGTGTACCGGTTCATCGACCCGGCGCGGCCGCCGGCGCCGAACAGCGACGCCACCGAACTCGAGGTCGGCATCACGCACGCCGACGACGGCAAGTACTACGTGTCGTCGGTGGGCATCGCGGTGAGCGCATGAGCGACTGCGTGTTCTGCGACATCGTGTCCGGCGCGCACGCAGCCGAGGTCGTGTACGCCGACGACCACGCGGTCGTGTTCCTGGACCGGTCGCCGGTGTTCAAGGGGCACGTGCTCGTCGTGCCACGCCAGCACGTGGTCACGCTGCCCGACCTCCCGCCCGCGGAGCTGGCGCCGTACTTCGCCGTCGTGCAACGAATTGCGAGTGTGATGCCGGGCGCGTTCGACGCCGACGGCACGTTCGTCGCGCTCAACAACGTCGTCAGTCAGAGCGTTGCGCACCTCCACGCACACGTCGTGCCGAGGCGTCGCAAGGACGGTCTGCGCGGCTTCTTCTGGCCTCGCGTGCGCTACGTCGATGCCGCGGAGGCGGCGTCGTACGCGCAGCGGCTCGCATCGCGACTCGGCGATCTCTGATCCCTGTCGCGTGCCCTGCGACACTTGTTGCAAATGCAATGAAGAGAATGCTTGTAATGACCGCGCGAAACGTGTTCGATACGCGTGCGTAACACGTAGTTACATCGGAAACATCCGATACCCGGAGGTATCAAGTCAATGACCAAAGCAGAGCTGATCGACGCGGTGGCCAAGGAAGCCGGAAGCACGAAGGCCGACGCCGAGCGCACGGTCGCTGCGTTCTTCGACATCGTGACGAAGGCAGCGAAGAAGGGCGACAAGGTCGCATGGCCGGGCTTCGGCTCGTTCAGCACCACCAAGTCGAAGGCACGCACGGGTCGGAACCCGCAGACGGGTGCCGCCGTGAAGATCGCGGCGTCGACCCGCATGAAGTTCACCTCCAGCAGCACGCTGAAGGCTTCGCTCAACCCCAAGAAGAAGTAAGTAGACCAACCCAACCCAGGAAGGAAATACCAGTGGCAGCAACGAAGAAGGCTCCGGCCAAGAAGGCAGCTCCGGCAAAGAAGGCTCCGGCCAAGAAGGCCGCACCCGCCAAGAAGGCAGCGCCCGCCAAGAAGGCCGCCGCCAAGAAGGCTCCGGCCAAGAAGAAGTGAGCCTCGGCTCCGAAGTGAAGCGAACGGGGGGCGCGAGCCCCCCGTTCGCCGTTTTGGGTGTCGTTCCACGACAATGCACCCGTGCAGCAGATCTGTGACGACCTCCACGCCGAGCATGCCGACCTCGACGCCATCGTGTCCCGCCTCGACGAGGCGCAGTGGTCGCTGTCGACGCCCGCCGCCGGATGGACCGTGCGCGATCAGGTCAGTCATCTCCGGTTCTTCGACCAACGGGCTTCGCTCGCACTCACCGATGCCGACGAGTTCGCCGCCGACACCGCCCGGCTCATGGCAGCGGGTGGCACCGAGGCGTCGGTGGCACCGGGTCGCACGATGACGGGCGCGACGCTGCTCGCCGAGTGGCGCGCCGATCGCGATCGGCTGGTCGCACTGGCGCGCACCGTCGATCCGTCGGCACGCATCCCGTGGTACGGCCCGGCGATGGCGGCCCGCTCGTTCATCACCGCTCGTCTGATGGAGACCTGGGCCCACGGGCAGGACGTCGCTGATGCGCTCGGTGTCAGCCGCCTGCCCACGGCGCGGCTCAAGCACGTCGCGCACATCGGCGTGCGGGCTCGGCCGTTCAGCTACGTCATCAACCACCTCGAGATGCCGGCACTGCCTGTCTACGTCGCGCTGCTCGGGCCTGACGGCGATCTGTGGGAGTGGGGCGAACCCGCACAGGACTCGGTGACGGGTGACGCACTCGACTTCTGCCTCGCCGTCACCCAGCGCCGACACGTCGCCGACACCGGCCTGCGCATCGAGGGTGCGGCCGCGCTGGAGTGGATGGGCATCGCACAGGCTTTCGCCGGTGAGCCCGGCGGCGGCCGATCGCCCGGGCAGTTCGCCGGCTGACCGTTACAGGTCGCTGATGCGCTTGAACACCTCTGCGGCGCCCACGCCGTACTGCTGGCCGAGCAACTCGAGGCGTGTGCGGATGCGGGCGCGGAACGCTGCGAGCTGCACCGGGTCGACCGCCTTCATCGTGCTCTCGAACTGGCTCTGGTGCGCCTCGAGCGCCGCCAGCTTCACGTCGACGAAGCCGGTGACGTCCTCGACGTGGTCGGGTTCGTCGGCCTCCCACAGCAGCAGCGTGTCGGGCCGGTGCGGTGGCATTCCGTGCTCCTTGAAGAAGTGCGGGTCGCGCGCGGCGACGATTCCTTCGGTGGCGAGCAGACCGGCATGGCGGTGGTCGGGATGCAGCCGGTAGCGCTTCCACGGATCGTGTCCCAGCACCACCTGTGGATGCAGCCGGCGGATCACCCGTGCGACCTCGCCGCGCATCGCGAGACTGCTGTCGAGCTCGCCGTCGACCTGCCCGAGGAACACCACTTCACCTGCCCGCGAGCCTCCGAGCCGCGCCGCGGCGGCGCGCTGCTCGTGCTGGCGGGTGAGCACCAGTGCATCGAGGTCGGCATCGGCGTCCCACGTGCCCTTCGAACCATCGGTGAGCAGCAGATGGTGCACGACGCAGCCGGCGGCCGCCCACTTGGCCAGCGTCGCGCCGGCGCCGAACTCGACGTCGTCGGGGTGCGCCCCGATGGCGAGCGCCGATGTCGGGGTGGGCAGGTCGTGGGTGATCAGCGACGGTCGAGGGTCGGGTTGGCCAGGTTCGTTTGCAGCCATGAGGGGAGCACTTCCTGCACCAGCGGGTGCGTGAGGTCGTCGGGTGTGTCGATGTCGACCGCGAGCAGCGGGTCGCGTCGGACCGCGACCGGCAGCCCGGCGGCCACGGCGGCGGCGAGATGTCGGCGGAACGAGCCGGAGCCGTAGGCGAACTGGAACGGCAGATGGGTGGGCAGCGCGATGACGTTGGTGCCGTCGTCGCGAGAGTCGGGCACGAGCGTGATGGTGCCCGGCAGTGCGACTCCCGCCAACCACGCGGCGCGGGGGAGGTCGCCGTGAGCGACCACCACGTGGCGCACGTCGCGCTCGCGCAGGTCGGCCACGCTGCGATTCACCGCCGCGTTGAGGCCCACGCCAGGGTGCCAGAGCACGGTGGCGCCGTGGGCGGCGGCCCACTCGGCCACCGAGTCGGAGTCGCACGCCACGAACACGGGCAGCTCGCCGGCGGCTGCCAGCACCCGCTCGGCGGTCCAGCGGGCGAGTGCCTCGCGCTCGGCCGGCGAGAGCACCGGTGCAAGGCGCGCCTTGGCATCGGCGAATGCCTTCACGGGCACCAGCACCACGGGATCCACGGAGGGCATCGTAGAGGCGAAGTGCCGCCGACCTACGCTGTCGGGATGCCGATCAACGTAGGGGTCGTGGGGGCGGGATCGTGGGGGACCACGGTCGCAGCGATGGCGGCGGTCAACGCGCCCACGATGCTGTGGGCGCGGCGCGCCGAGCTGGCCGAGCAGATCAACCGCGAGCACATCAACGGCGACTACCTCCCGCAGTTCCCGCTGCCGCCCGAGCTGCGCGCCACCAGCTCGCTCGAAGAGGCCGTGTCTGGCGCCGACGTGCTGGTGATGGCGGTGCCGTCGCACGGCTACCGAGAGGTCGCTGCCGAGGCGGCGAAGTACCTGCGCCCATGGGTGCCCGTCGTCAGCCTCACCAAGGGCCTCGAGCGCTCGTCGCGCAAGCGCATGAGCGAGGTGACGCGCGACGAGATGCCCGGCCATCCCGTCGCCGTGCTCACCGGCCCTAACCTGGCGAAGGAGATCCTCAGCGGCCAGCCGGCCGCCAGCGTGGTGGCCATCGACGACAACGACATCGCGGCCGAGCTGCAGCGCATCTTCAGCCGGCCGAGCCTGCGCATCTACACCAACGGCGACGTCGTGGGCTGCGAGGTCGGCGGCGTGGTGAAGAACGTCATCGCCATCGCGGCCGGCATGGCCGAGGGCATGGGCTTCGGCGACAACACCCGGGCCACTCTCATCACTCGCGGCCTCGCCGAGATGACCCGCCTGGGCGTGGCCATGGGGGGAGATGCAGCCACCTTCGCCGGGCTGGCGGGCATGGGCGACCTCATCGCCACGTGCTCCTCGAAGCAGAGCCGCAACACCATGGTGGGTTTCCGACTCGGTGAGGGCAAGCTCATCGGTGAGGTGCTGGAGTCGATGAACATGGTGGCCGAAGGGGTGAAGAGCTCGCCGAGCGTGCTCGACCTGGCTCGCCGTCACAGCGTCGACATGCCCATCACCGAGCAGGTGGTGGCCGTGTGCCACCAGGGCCGCCCGGCGCGGGAGGCACTGTCGGCGCTCATGGGCCGCAGCCGCAAGAGCGAGATGGAGTGAGCTCGTGGTGACCACCGGAGTGTTGGGCGGGCGTTGGCGCGCCACCGTCACGCCCTGGGGCGGCATCGAGCCGTGGGGCGACGGCAGGGGTGGCGACGCGCCGGCCCTCGATTGGCACGTTGCCGCCGACGACCGGTGGCACTCGCCCGAGCGTGAGGCCGCTGTGCGCCAGACCCGTGTGGAGGGCACCGCGGTGGTCGAGACGCGGCTGCGCATCCCGAACGGCGATGCGGTGCAGCGCGTGTACTCGGTGCCCGACCGTGGTGGGCTCACCATCATCGAGATCGAGAACGCGTCGCCGCTGGCCATCGCGGTGGCGTTCACGCATCCCGCGCTGCTCTCCGTGCGGCCGCCCACCGCACCGATCGACGGCATCGACGTGCCCGTGGGCAGCGTGGCGTTCCCCGTCGGACACCACGCCACCCTCACCGTCGCCCTGCCGCACGCCGGCGCCGCCCCCGGCACCCTGCCGCCGGTGCTGCCGCCCGTCGCCGGCGTGGTGCGCGGTTGGCTCGCCACGGTCGAGCGGGCGAGCCGTCTGCTACTGCCCGACCCGCTGCTGGCCGAGCAGGTGGTCGCGCAGCGGTGCGAGCTCGCACTCGGTGGGCCCGCGCTGCCCGACGACGATCCGATCGGGTTCCTGCTCGGCGTGGGCCAGCTGGTACGCATGGGCGAGCAGGCGGATCCCTGGATGCCCGACGTGGCGCAGGCGGTGGAGGTGGCCGCCAAGGGTGCCGACCACGACTGGGACCTCGTGGCTGCGCTCGATGCGGCCGACATCGTGTTCGCCGCCGCCGGCGACCGCCGCGCACGTGGCGATCTCGCCTCCCTGCGCTCGCGCGTGCGGCTGCACCACCAGCCCCCCGACCGCGCACCGCAGGAGCCGTCGCGCATGCTGGCCTGGACCGAGCGCCGCCTGGCCACACCTGCCTCCGATGGCGCCGCGCTGCTGCCGCTCGGCTTCCCGGCCGGTTGGGAAGGCAACAACTTCGAGGTCTACGGCGTGCCCACCGGCGGCGACACGACCGTGTCCTACGCCGTGCGGTGGCACGGTGCGCGGCCGGCGGTGCTGTGGGAGCAGTCGGGGATGCCCGTCGCCCTGTCGTCGCCTCGCCTCGCGCCCGACTGGGCCACCTCGGAGGTGAAGGGCGAGGCCCTGTGGCCCGAGCCGGTCGGCCTGCTGGCGTCGCCACCGGCCGAGGGTGAATCGTTCAGCTGATGTGCGACATCCTGGTGGCCCTGCCTGCGGCCTCGGCCATCGGCGCCACGCTGTTCGCCAAGAACAGCGACCGCCCACCTGCCGAGCAGCAGGTGGTGGAGTGGTCGCCGGAGCGCGCCGACGAACGGGTCACGCGGTGCACGCACATCGAGGTCGCCGCTGGGCGCACCGCCACCCTCGCGAGCGTGCTGTCTCGCCCCCAGTGGTGCTGGGGCGCCGAGCACGGCGTGAACGAGGCCGGTGTGGCCGCGGGCAACACCACCGTCTACACCACGCTCGACCCTCGGGGCGCGCCGGTCGGACTGACCGGGATGGACCTCGTGCGCCTCGCGCTCGAGCGCGCCACGTCGGCAGCGGCCGCCGTCGAGGTGGTCACCGAACACATCGAGCGCTACGGACAGGGTGGCAGCGGGCACGACCCCGCCCTCGTCCCCGCCGGTCGCCCCTACTGGAGCTCGTTCCTCGTGGCCGATCCGGCGACGGCCTTCGTCATCGACACCAGCGGTCGCGAGTGGGCCGTCGAGCAGGTGGACGACGTGCGGGCAATCTCCAATCGAACCACCATCCCGGCGTTCGATGCGGCACACCGCCACCCCCGCCAGCCGGTCGAAGGACTGGTCGATCCGCGCTGGCACGCGTCGCAGCGTGCACTGGCGAATCGTCCCGTCACGGTCGACGGCGTGCAGCGGCACCTGCGGTCGCACGACTCGTGCGGCGACGAGGGCTGGAGCGTGTGCATGCACGTCGACGGTGTGGAATGCACCACGGCGTCGATGATCGCCGCCTTGCGACCACGCGGCGAGTCGACCATCTGGGCGCTCACCGGTCACCCGTGCGAGCAGGAGTACGTGGAGCTCTCGTTCGCCGAGGCGGCGGGCGGCGAGCTCAGTCGGGTGCGGCGTCGCGCAGTCTGAGCGCGTCCACCACGGCCGCGAGCTTGGCGGCCACGGCCTCGATGATCGCAGGATCGTCGGTGTGGCCATCGGCGTCGATGCGGTCGCCCACCGCCGTCAGTTGCACCGGAGGCTCGTCGACCATCACTGCACCGAGGTAGCCCAACACGCGGCTGATGTTGGTCTGCGCGTTGGCGCCACCGGAGCGGCCGGCCGCGCTCATGAAGGCGACGACCGTGCCGGTGATGGCGCGGTCACCGGGCGGCCGCGTGGCCCAGTCGAGTGCGTTCTTGGCGAGCGCGGTGGGGCTCGCGTTGTACTCGGGCATGCCCACCAGCAACGCGTCCGCGTCACGAAGGGTCTGCCACCAACGGACCACAGCTTCGGGCGGATCGACCTCGAGGTCGGGGTTCATCCACGGCAGCTGATCCACCCAGTCGACGAGCTCGATCGACAACTCGGGAGGGGAGATGCGTTGCGCGAGAAGGACGAGGGCGGTGTTGACCGAGCTCTTGCGCAGGCTGCCGCTGAAGGCGATGACGCGGTACGAGGGGGAAGTCACCGATCGAGTATGCGGTATCGTCACCGGTGATCCAATCACCCCTTTCGCAACGAAGAGCTGTCATGGCGACATCGATCGACAAGTTCCAGGAGCAAGGAGGTCGGCTGAAGACCGACGACCTCGACTTCGATCTGTTCCGCGCGCAGCCGCTCGACCCCAGCGTGCTGCGCTGCCTGTCGTACATGCACGACATCGAGTACCAGACGGTGCTCTACGCCCGCGAGATGCTCATGCTCCCGCAGTGGAAGGACCCGCAGTTCACGGCGTTCATCACGCTCTGGAACTACGAGGAGTACTGGCACGGACAGGCCCTCGGCCGGGTGCTGCAGGCCCACGACTGGCCCGCGCACGACGAACGCCTGACCGAGATGCGCCGGTTCAACAAGCGTTACCTGTTCTGGAGCCCGGCCATCTTCTGGCTGCTCGGCCACGGGGTGCGCAAGTTCCCCGCGGTGCACATGACCTGGGGCGCCATCAACGAGTGGACCGCCAACGCGGCGTACAACCGCCTGGCCCGCATCGCCGACCACCCGGTGCTCACCGAGTTGCTCGGCCGCATCATGCGCCAGGAGGGCCGCCACGCCGCGTACTACGCCAGCCACGCCCGCGACCTGCTCGAGCCCGATCGCACGGCCCAGAAAGTCACCAAGTGGTTCCTGCAGCACGAGTGGGCCCCCGTGGGCAACGGCGACGTCCCGAAGATCGAGACGTCGTTCGCCACCGCCTACCTGTTCGGCAGCGGTGAAGGTCTCGAGCTCATCGACCGCGTCGAGGATCGCATCGACGCGCTGCCCGGTCTCGCCGGCCTCAACCTGGTGCGCTCCGCGATCCAGCAGTCCGTGCGGCACGTCGTCGCCGAGGAGGGCTTCGTGCCTGCCGTGCCTGCCCGGGCCGACGAACGCCGTGACGACCGCGACAACGACAGCGATAACGACAGCGACAGCGACAGCGACGAGGCGGTGACGGCCGGCCGTTGAGCTGGGTGTCAGCCGGCCGTCAGGGTTCGAGCACCGCGTCGTCACCGACGCGAACTGCACCGGGTTTCAGCACCGTGGCGTACAGGCGGCTCACCGGCCCGCGTTCGTGGTGCATCTGCGAGAAGTCGCCGTCGAGGAACCATCCCGCGTTCTGCGCGCAGGGCAGCGCGTAGGCGCTCACCTCGCAGAGCACCTCGCCCAGCTGCACGCGCACGCCCGGACGCACGTCGTGCCACGGCAGTCCGCTCACCGTGATGTTCTCGCCGGCGCGGCCGGNNCCGTGTGCCCTGGCGGTCACCCACCGCACCGCGCCAGTTGACGTCGACGTGTGGCACGGGCAACTTGGGGAGCCCCGCCGTTCGACAGGTTGAGCTGCGCCACGGAGCCGACGGTGCGTCCGGGCAGCTCGCCCGCAGCGCGCAAGGCCGGACCCGCGGCCGTCCACGCGCCCCACACGAGGCGCAGGTCGGTGTCGAGGTCGCCGGTGAGCCGAGGCCGGAGTGCGTCGACCAGCGTGGAATCACGGCCCTGGGCGTACAGATCGAGGACCTCGCCCGCGTGACGCACGGTTCGCCGCGCGTCGGTTTCGGTGAACGAGTACGGGCCGATCGTGTGCATGGGGCACACCGTAGGCTGTGCCGGTGACCGTCCCCACCCGCGATTTCGCCGACCTCAAGCTCACCGAGTGGACCTCGTGCGGAGGCTGCGCGGCGAAGTGGGGCGCCGCGCTTCTCACCGATCTCGTGCGCGACATGCCGGCCGGCGCCGACCCGTCGTTGCTGGTCGGTCTCGCCCCCTTCGACGATGCGGCCATCTACCTGGTGGCACCCGACGTCGCTCTGGTGAGCACCACCGACTTCTTCCCCCCGCTGGTCGACCATCCCAGCGACTTCGGCGCGATCGCCGCCGCCAACGCATGCAGCGACGTGTACGCGATGGGCGGGCGTGTCGTCGTCGCCCTCAACGTCGCTGCGTTCCCCGAGCACTTCCCGCGGGATGCCATCGTCGCCATCTTCGATGCTGCAGCTGCGGTCGTCGCCGAAGCGGGCGGCACCATCGCGGGTGGGCACACCATTCGCAACCCGGAACCCATCTTCGGTCTCGCCGTGCAGGGCGTGGTGCACCCCGACCGCGTGTTCCGCAAGGGTGGCGCCCTGCCGGGCGACGCGCTGGTGCTCAGCAAGCCCATCGGCACCGGCCTCGCACTGGCCGGTGGCAGCGTCGACGACAAGGCCGAGGCCATCGCCGGCATGCGCCGCCTCAACCGCGCTGCTTCCGAGGAGCTGCAGGCGCTCGGCTCGGGCGTGCACGCGGTCACCGACGTGACCGGCTACGGCCTGGCCGGGCATGGCTGGGAGATGGCCGAGCGCAGCGGCGCGCAGGTGGTGGTGCACACGGGTGGCATCGTCGCCTACGCCGGAGCGCGCGAGGCCGCCCACCGTGGTGTGCGCACCGGCGGAGATCCCCGCAATCGCGATTACGTCGAGGGTCACCTCGTCAGCTCGGCCGATGCGACCGGTGAGGCGCTGTGCATGGATCCGCAGACCTCGGGTGGTCTGCTCGCCGCGGTGCACCCGTCGCTCATCGACTCGCTGTCGCCGATGTGGTGGCGCGTGGGCGACGTGGCCGAAGGCCCGGCCGCACTGGTGCTGCGCTGACCACTGCCATGGCCACCACCGCACCGACGCGCACGATCGAGAAGGAGCTACGGGCAGCGGGCCACGACATCATCGTCGGTGTCGACGAGGTGGGCCGCGGTGCGTGGGCCGGTCCGCTGATGGTGGGTGCTGCTGTCCTTCCCCGCGAGAAGCGGGTCAACGGCGTGCGCGACTCGAAGATGCTCAGTGAGGCCAACCGCGAGCGACTCTTCGACCGCATCGCGGGGTGGTGCGACGCGTGGGCGGTGGGCGCGGCGAGCCAGGAGGAGTGCGACGAGTTGGGCATGGCCGAGGCACAACGGCTGGCCGCTCGGCGGGCCATCGCATCGCTCGGGGTGCGGCCCACGGCAGCAGTGGTCGACGGCAAGTGGAACTTCCTCGGCAGCACCGTGCCACACGTCGAGATGCGCGTGAAGGCCGACAAGTACTGCCTCTCGGTGGCCGCGGCGAGCATCCTCGCCAAGGTGACCCGCGACCGCATCATGCGCGAGGTGTCGGTGAGCTACCCCAACTGGAGCTTCGAGACCAACAAGGGCTACCCGTGCCCGTTGCACAAGGCTGCGTTGCAGGGCTACGGCCCCTCGGCCATCCACCGGCGCACGTGGATCTTCATGGACCACTACGTGCCCTGGACCGGTGTGCCGCGGGTCGTCAGGCCCGAGCAGCCCACCCTGTTCTGACGTCGCTCAGACGCCGCGTTCCTGCATCCACGAGCGCAGCGGGCGCAGCAGTGGTCGCTTCTTGTGCTGATGCTCGGACATGCGGTGCAGGATGTTGTCGAGCGTGAGGATGGCCTCCACGACGTGCGGTCCCTTGTTGAGCATGACGCACTCGGCCCGTTCGCTCATCGCTGCATCGGTGATCTCCGACCGCGACGGCCGGCCCGTGCGCGCCAACCTGTCGAGCACCTCGGTGGCCCAGATGACCGGGAGGTGGGCAGCCTCGCAGAGCCACAGGATCTCCTCCTGCACCTCGGCGAGTCGCTCGTAGCCGGCTTCCACCGCGAGGTCGCCGCGGGCGATCATGACCCCGACGCGCTCGCGCCGCATGGCGATGTGCAACAGGTCGGGCAACGCCCGGAACCCCTGCACCGTCTCGATCTTGAGCACGATGCCGAGGTGCGCATCGCCGGCCGCCCCGAGTGCCGTCAACAGCAGCGCCACGTCGTCGGGGTGACGCACGAACGACAACGCCACCATGTCGGCCAGCTCGATCACGGTGTCGAGATCGACGAGGTCCTTCGCGGTGAGCGCCGCAACCGGCACGTCGGTGTCGGGGAGGTTGATGCCCTTCTCCGCGCGCAGCTTGCCACCGCCCGGCGGCGCCTGCGTGATGACCACGCTGGCCACGGCGGGACCGGCGTCGGGAACGTCGAGGTGTTCGACGACTCCGCCGAACGTGCCGTCGTCGAAGTACACGCGGTGACCGGGCCGGAGCGCCAGCACCGCGGCAGGCAGGGTGCATCCCACTCGTGCCCACCCCGGCGCCAGCATCTCGCCGGGCACCTCGGCGCCCACCAGGCTCACACGGTCGTCGATCGCCAGCACGACGAAGCCGGGCGTCGGTGGGACGGGCCCGATCGCTCCCTCCGGCACCACCGGGTGATCGCCTGCCAGCACCAGGCCCTCGGTGAGATATGTGGTGCGCATGGTCTCGACCATGACCGCGCCGAGCGCGTCGGGGCCGTCGACCACGACCAGCGTGCGTCCCGAGTCGCGTGCATCGCGGAGTCGCACGGTGGTTCCCGGCCGGAGTGCATCGAGGAAGGGACGGGGTACCGGGATCGTCGGCATCTGCCCGGCGCGTTCGGCAGTGTCGTCGATGGCGACCAGGAACGCGCGAGCGGGTGCCAGCACGCGACCGAACAGGTCGCGTCGCGGCTTCAGGCGGATCACGGCTGGGCCTGGCACCATCGGGCCGGTGCGCAGCTTCGGACCGGCGAGGTCCATCAAGATGCGAATCTCGCGCCCGTTGCGTTGTGCGGCCGTTCGAACATGGGCCGCAAGCAGTCGCCACGTGTCTTCCTGGTCGTGCGCACAGTTGATGCGGGCGACATCCATCCCCACCTGTGCGAAGCGCTCGATGAGCTCTGGCTGGTGGGCCGCCTCGCCGGGAAGCGTCACCATGAT
>PMCN01000230.1 GCA_003154135.1 Acidimicrobiaceae bacterium | reverse complement strand
CCGGCCAAGAAAGCGCCGGCCAAGAAGGCCCCCGCCAAGCGCGCGGCCAAGCGGGCCTGACGCAACACCAGCAGCACTGACTCACCCGAAGCACTGACTTACCGGAAGTACTGCGCTCGACCCAGCAGGGGTCCCGTTGCGGCGACATCCTTCGTCGCCGACGGGACCCCTGCTGCATGCCTGGCGCTTGTTGCTGACCGCGTGCCGGTGCGGCAGTCAGCCGTTGCCCCAGCGGCCGTCCTCCTCGTCGAGCTCCTCCGTGCGACGCTTCGCCCGCTCGATCGCGGTCGCCGCCTCCTCGTACGTGGCGTACGGGCCCAGCCGTTCGGCGTTCGGGCTGCCGGGGCCCTGCTCGACCCGCGCGTGGACCAACGACCACCAGTAACTGCTGTCGCTCTCTTCTTTCATCAGACCCTCCGCGCTCAGGACAGCGCTGCCGCCGCCATGCCAAACGTAGACTGCACTCGTGGCTTCTCTCCTCCCCGGCACCATCTCTGCGGCTTTGCCGGTTCCCCTGGCGATCGTCCGGCCCGAGTACGTCGGTCGCAAGGCGCCCGCCCGCTACACCGGCCCCGAGGTCAAAGACGCGGACACGATCGCCCGGATGCGCGTCGCCGGCCGCATCGCCGCCGGGGCGCTGGCCGAGGTGGGCCGGCACATCGTCCCCGGGGTGACGACCGATCAGCTCGACCGCGTCGGTCACGCCTATCTCGTCGACCATGGCGCCTATCCCTCGACGCTGGGCTACCGAGGCTTCCCGAAGTCGTTGTGCACCAGCCTCAACGAGGTGATCTGCCACGGGATCCCCGACAGCACGGTCGTGCGCGACGGTGACATCGTCAACATCGACATCACCGCCTTCATCGACGGCGTGCACGGCGACACCAACGCGACCTTCTTGGCGGGCGACGTCGATGAAGAGTCACGGCTGCTGGTCGAGCGCACGCACGAGGCCACGATGCGGGGGATCAAAGCGGTCGCCCCGGGTCGCGCGATCAACGTCATCGGACGGGTCATCGAGTCGTACGCCAAGCGGTTCGAGTACGGCGTCGTCCGTGACTTCACCGGGCACGGCATCGGCACGTCGTTCCACTCCGGCCTCGTGGTCCCCCACTACGACGACCCAGGGTCGACCCTCGTCATGCAGCCCGGCATGACCTTCACGATCGAACCGATGCTGACCCTCGGTACCTACGACTACGTCATGTGGGACGACGGCTGGACCGTGGTGACCGCCGACGGCCGACGCACCGCGCAGTTCGAGCACACCGTGCTGGTCACTGACGATGGGTACGAGATCCTCACCCTCGCGGCTTAACCTGTCCCCATGACCGTGACCGAGCCCGCTGCCGGGCCGAACCCTGTGATGCCGCCGCCGCCGCACACGCTGGCCGTCGACATCGGCGGCAGCGGGTTCAAGGCAGCCGTGCTCGCGGTCGACGGGAGCATGCTCAGCGAGCGACTCCGGATCGACACCCCGTACCCCTGCCCGCCCGAGACGTTCATCGAGGCGATCGGCGAGCTGGCTGCCCTGGTCCCGGTCCCCTACGACCGGGTGTCCGTCGGCTTCCCCGGCCTGGTCCGCGGCGGGAACGTGCTGATGGTGCCCTCGCTCTCGCGGCTGACCTACCTCGGTGATCCCGACCCGGGGATGTCTGAGCGATGGAAGGGCTTCGCGCTGGCCGCCGAGCTCGAGCGGACGTTCGCCCATCCGGTCAAGGTCGCGAACGACGCCGACGTCCAGGGTTGTGCGGTCGTGCAAGGCAAGGGCCTCGAGTTCGTGATGACGTTGGGGACCGGCTGCGGTACCGCGTTGTTCCACGACGGTGTGCTGCTCCCCCACCTCGAGCTCGGCCATGCTCCATTTCGCAAAGGCGAGACGTTCGAGGACCAGATCAACAACGCCTCCCGGAAGGTTGTCGGGAACAGCCGCTGGTCGCAGCGCGTGCTGAAGGCCATCGACGCGTACCACCAGTTCCTGTTCTTCGACCACATGTACATCGGTGGCGGCAACTCCAAGCACATCGATGTTCCGCTCCCGCCCAACGCGACCATCGTGCCCAACACCGCGGGCATCCTCGGCGGGATCAAGCTGTGGGATCTGGACGCGAGCTGACCGCAGGGCCTCTTCGCAAGGTGCTGGCGGCTGCACCCGGCCTGGCACTCGCGGGGCTGGCGCTGACCTCGTGCTCCCCTGCGCCGTCCGCGGCACCGGCACCGGCATCGGTCCCGACGCCCGTCGCCTCGCTCGCCGGACCTCAAGCCGGCACCGCTGGGCAAGTCACCCGGCTGGTCGACGGCGACACCTTGTGGGTCTCCGGCGTCAAGGTACGGCTGATCGGCATGGACACTCCGGAGACGCACAAGCCCGGCACCCCCGTGCAGTGCTTCGGTGAAGCCGCTTCGCATCGCATGGCCAACCTGCTGCCCGTCGGCACCGCGGTGCGTCTGGTCTACGACCGCGGCCGGCTGGATCGCTACGGACGCACCCTGGCGTATGTCTATCGCGCCTCCGACGGCCTGTTCGTCAACGCGCAACTGGTCCGTGAGGGCTACGCGCGCGCCCTCACGATCTCGCCCGACACGGCCCATCACACCGAGTTCGAGGCTCTGGAACTGCAGGCGCGGCGCGCGGGGCTAGGGCGCTGGTCGGCCTGCCCCAGCGCCTGAATTCCGGGGCGTCGTTGGCGCAAAGCACCGAAACTGGTATTGCGTTCAACTACCATCGCGGAATGGACGAGCCTCGGTGGTTGACCACGGATGAGCAGGTGTCGTGGCGTGCCTGGTTGACGGCTGGTGCGCTGGTCTCCGAACGCACCGAGCAGGAGATGAAACGAGTTCACGACCTCACGATGCCCGAGTACGAGGTGCTGGTGCGACTGTCGGAGGCGCCGGAGCGTCGGCTGCGGATGACCGCCCTGGCCGGCCGGACCCTGGCGTCGAAGAGCAGGCTCAGCCACCAGATCTCCCGGATGGAGTCGGCCGGGCTCGTCGCGCGCGTGGACTGTCCCGAGGACCGGCGCGGTGCATATGCCGAGTTGACCGAACTGGGATGGAATCGCCTGGTTGCAGCGGCGCCGTCCCATATCGCCAGTGTTCGTCGCACTTTGCTGGATGCATTGACGGCCGAAGAATTCGCTCTTCTCGGCAGTCTTTGCACAAAGGTTGTGACACATTCGCAAGACCGACACGATAACGAACGGGTTTCGGGATTGTTGCGCCACTAGCGCAGCGCAAGGAGTAGGTTGCAGAGCGTACTCATCCGTACCGAACGGACTAGAGAGGCGCCGCAGCCACCATGACCACGACGCTGCTGTCCACCGAGACGTTCCGTACGCCTCAGCCCCCCAACCAGCTCTTCCAAGGGCTGGCCCTCGCGCTGCCGATCTGCATCGCCGGGTGGGCGGTCATCGCCGCGATCGTGCTCTGGATCGTCCTCTAGCGCGACGCCCCTGGCGCCCCGGACGCGGCCAACGTGTCGCTGACCAGTTGAGCTACAGCATCGACCTCGATCAAGAACGCGTCGTGTCCGTACGGCGACTCGATCACGCGCAGCTTGCCTGCTCGCGGCAGAAGCTCGGCCAGCTCGGCCTGCAACCGGACTGGGTAGAGCCGATCCGTGTCGACCCCGGCCACGACGACGGGCACGTCCACCCCGGCCAGCGCCCGCTCGACCCCGCCGCGTCCCCGCCCGATGTCGTGGCTGCTCATCGCCTGCGTGAGGGCTACGTAGCTGCCGGCGTCGAACCGGCGCGACAGCTTGGCCGCGTGGTGGTCGAGATAGGACTCCACGGCGTACCGGCCGTCGCGCAGGGCGTCCTCGTCGGCCTGCCCCTGACGTCCGAACCGCACCGAGAGCTCGAGCTCGGAGCGGTANNTCGGTGGTGATCGCCTGCACCTGCACCGACTGCGTGGCGATCTGGTCGGCGGTTGCCTCCGCGCCGACCGCGAGCACCAGCGCCGAGGCCACCGACCCTGGTGCCTGCACCAGCCACTCGAGTGCCCGCATGCCGCCCATGGATCCGCCGAGCACGGCAGCCAGTCGGTCGATGCCCAGGTGATCGATCAGACGCCGCTCGACCGCGACCTGGTCGCGCACGGTGATTCGAGGGAAACGTGAGCCGTACGGACGGCCGTCCGCTGCTGTGGACGAAGGCCCGGTCGTGCCGCTGCACCCTCCGAGCACGTTCGCCGAGATGACGAACCACCGAGCCGGGTCGAGTGCCGCTCCCGGTCCGATGACGCCGTTCCACCAGCCTGGCGTCGGCTGGCCGGGGGCCGTCGACCCGTACGCGTGCGCGTCCCCGGTGAGAGCGTGCAGCACGAGTACGGCGTTCGACCGGTCGTCCGCGAGGGTGCCCCAAGTCTCATAGGCCACCCGCACGTCCGGGATCGTGCCGCCGAGCTCGAGGTCGAGCGAACCCAAATCGACGAATTGCCGGCCGGCCAACGGGTCACCCTCTCGCCAGGCGGCGCTGGCGAGAGGGTGACCCGGCTGGCTGGCGTTGGGACTGGACAACCGCTCAGGCTCCCTTGGCCGCACGGAATCCGGCCTCCAGGTCGGCGATGATGTCGGCGATCCCCTCGATGCCCACCGAGAGCCGGACGAGTCCAGGCGTGACTCCCGTCGCAGCCTGCTCGTCTGCCGTGAGCTGCGAGTGCGTCGTCGACGCGGGATGGATGACCAGCGA
>PMCN01000285.1:8894-19938 GCA_003154135.1 Acidimicrobiaceae bacterium | reverse complement strand
GTGAAAGGACTGTGGCGCACGCTGGTCGAGACCGGCAAGGTGCCGGCGGAGACGATGCTCGCCGAGCTCCGCCACACGAGCCGCGATCACTCACGCACGCCCATGCAGTGGACCGCCGGACCCGAGGGCGGGTTCACCACCGGCACCCCGTGGCTCGCCGTGAACCCCAACCACCCCGGCATCAACGCCGAGTCGCAGCGCGCAGACCAGCAGTCGGTGTTCCACCACCACCGCCGGCTCATCGCCCTGCGCCGCGCCGAACCCACGTTGGTGCACGGCGCCTTCCACGACATCGACCCCGAGCACCCGCAGGTGTTCGCCTACACCCGCACCTCCGCCGAGCAACGGTTCGTCGTGCTCATCTCCTTCGGACGCGAACCGGTCGACTACGCGCTGCCGGACGGACTGGTGCTGGGCGACTGCGTGTCGCACAACGACGCGGGCGCCACAGCACCGGCAGGCTCGACGAGCCTCACGCTCGCCGGCTGGCAGGCCGTGGTGCACCGCGTGCAGTAGCGCGACCGCGCCCGACCTACCCTCGACGAGATGGGCAACGACGACGGCAAGCACGGTCACGGTCACGATCACGATCACGATCACGATCACGGTCACGGCCACGATCGCGGCCACCGGCACGGCCAGGACCCCGACTTCGACTGGGAGGCGATGGCGTTGCGACTGGAAGGCGACGCGACGATGGTGCTGCCCATCGTCGACGACATCGTGCAGTCGCTGTCGGCGCAGGTCGAGTGGGCGACAGCGACGCATCTGCTCGACCTGGGCTGCGGGCCGGGCATCGTCACCTGCGCGCTCGCCCGGCACGCTCCGGTGGCACACGTGACGGCGCTCGACTCGTCGGTGCCGCTGCTCGCCCGCGTGCGCCACCACGCCGCCGAGGCGCACCTCGCCACTCGCGTGCACACGGTGGAAGCCGACATCGAGACCGCGCTGCCTGCCCTGCGACCGATGGACGTCGTGTGGGCCGGCATGGTGCTGCACCACCTGGCCGACCCGGGCGAGGTGCTGGCCGGGCTGCTGCACGCGCTCCAGCCGGGCGGCACCCTGGTGATGCTCGAGTTCGCCGGCGCACCGGCCGCCCTGCCCGACGACGACCCGCTGGCCGTCGACGGCACGTGGGCACGACTGGAGGCCGCCACCACGGCCGCCCGCAACGAGCGACTGGGGCTCGACCCGGTGACCGTCGACTGGGCGGCCCTGCTCACCGGTGCGGGGTTCACCGGCATCACCGACACCACGATGGTGGCGCATCACCGTGCACCGCTGGAGGCGACCGCACGTGAGTGGCTCGAACGACACGTGCGCAGCGGCATCGAGTTCGTGGGCGACGCACTCTCAGCTGCCGACGTCGCGGCGCTCACCGCACTCGCGCACCAGGTGAGCACCCGCAACGACCTGTTCGTCAGCATGGAACGGCGCGTGCTGACCGCGCGCCGACCCATTCGCGGGGGTGACTGGGAACCACCTGCGGAGTAGGCATACGCTGCCGCGCGTGGGCCACCCCCTAGGCCCTGAAGGTGGCGGAAGTGGATCGTGTTCGTTCCTCTCTCGCAGTCGTCACGGCTGCGCTCCTGCTCGTCGCGGGCCTGTACCTGCTGCACCTCACCGGTGGCTGGGGCGCGCTCGCTGTCACTGCCGCGGTCGTCGCGCTGCTCTCGGCCTGGGCATGGCACCGCCACCACGAGCGCGACGCGGCGCTGCCCCGCGACCGGCGCATGCGCCACGAGCTGTGGGGCGTCACCCGCCGCGTGCTGCTCGTGCTGGCGGTGTGGAACGGGTTCACGTTCGTGCACTACGTGGGCCACGACAACGGCGACACGGTGTCGCAGCGCGCAGCCACCTGGGGACGCGACCACGGCTTCGGTGGCGTGATCGACTACCTCGAGACCAAGGCCTACAGCACCCCGCCGTCGAAGACGCCGGCGAAGAGCCTCACGCTCGACGTGCCGTCCACCACCGAGGCACCGGTCGTCACGGCACTGCCCGGCGACACCACGCCGTCGACCACCGCGCCGGTGGGCATCCCTCAGCCGCCGGCAGCGATCGCACCGCTCATCTCGCCGGCGCTGCCCGGTGAGGGCCAGTGGGTGCCCATCGCCCGCGCCGGCGGTCACGACACCATGTGGGCCACGGCCCTGCGACCGCTGCCCGAGGCAGGCGGCGTGCAGGCCACGATGGTGCTGGTCGACCAGACGTCGTTGCGCGTCGGCCTGTTCAACGGCGCGGAGGAGCCCGGCGGCACGTGGATGCGCGGCAGCAAGGTGCCGCCCGAGCTGCAGCCGGCCCTGATCGCCACCATGAACGGCGGCTTCCGCTTCGAGCACATCAAGGGCGGCTACATGACCGAGGGCGTGGTGGTGAAGCCGCTCAAGCCGGGCGACGCGACCCTCGGCGTCACCAGGGCCGGCAAGCTCGTGCTGGGCAAGCTGGGTCGCGACATCCAGGACGACGGCTCGTGGCTCAGCCTGCGCCAGAACCTCGAGCTCATCGTCGACAACGGCCAGTCGAACGTCGCCCAGGGCATCACCGACGGTGTGTGGTGGGGTGCCGACTTCGGCAACAAGGTGTACGTGCAACGTTCGGCGGTCTGCACGTTGAAGGACGGCCGCCTCGCCTACCTGCTCGTCGGCATGGTCGACGCCAACCAGCTCGCGCAGGCGCTCATCAACGTCGGTTGCACGATGGCGATGCAGCTCGACATCAACGGCACCTGGCCCGCGTTCCTCACCTATGCGCTGGGGCCCGACGGGCACGTCGTACCGCACTTCGTCGACCAGCGCATGGGTGGCAACCCACGCCGCTACCTCACGGGCAGCACCAAGGAGTTCTTCGCCTTCTTCGCCACCGCCGGCGTGCCGCCGCAGAGCGTGCTCGACCGCTGATCAGCAGGCGGCGAGCGAGATCGACGACGCGGGCAGCTCGCCGTCGACGGCCTCACGCCAGTGACGCGAGCGGATGGTCATGTACCCGAACCCGGCGAGCATGAGCACGGCGCCCACACCGAAGGCGATGTGCAAGTTGAACGCATCGCCGATCGACCCGATGAAGAGCAGGCCGATGCCGTAGGCGACGCCCATGCCGGCTTGCATGATGGACACGACGCGGCCACGCGAGTGCGGCGGAGCGTCGCGCTGCACGATGGCCGACGCGGTGATGAACATGCTGGACGACACGCCGCCGAGCACCGCCGCGCAGCCGATGACCCACGCCGTGTTGGGCGCGACGGCATAGGCACCCAGCGCGAACGCGAGCACCCACACGATGCGGGTGAGCAGCCAGCTGCGCGAGTGGTGGTTGCCGAGCACCGTGATGACGATGCCGCCGATGATGGCGCCCACACCCTGTGCCGACGCGACGGCGCCGGTGAGGCCGGTGCCGCCGTGGTACTCGGCGCGCACGTAGATGGGAATGAGACCCATGAACGCGACGACCGTGAGGTTGAACAGCACGATCAGCGCGACGCCGTGCCAGCAGCCAGGAGTGGCACGCATGGTGCGCCAGCCGTCGGCGAGACGGTTGCGCATGGACGAGTCGAGATCGACGTCGCCGTGCGGCATGAACGGCCGCCGCACCAGCGCCACTGCGACCGCGAGCACCACGAAGCTGACCGCGTTGAAGCCGATGGTCCAGGCCGGGCCCAGCGCGATCACGAGCACGGAACCGAGGAGCGGGCCCACCATGCGGCCGCTGTTCCACGAGTACACGCCGAGCGACACCATCGCCATCAGCTCGTCGGGCGGCACGAGATCGGGCTGCATGGCCGCGTAGCTGGGTGCACCCAGCGCGCCGGCCCCGCTGCCGAGCAGGATGAGCACGGTGAGCACCGCCGGGGCGCGCACGCCGAGACCGAGCACCACGGCGAGCACCGAGGTGACCAGCGCCTGCCCCATCAGTGCCAGCGCGAACACCTTGCGACGGTCGAAGCGGTCGGCCAGCAGGCCTCCGAACGGCGCCGAGATGCCCTGCGGCATGAACGTCGCGAGCGCGACGAGGCCGGTCTGCACGGCCGAGCCGGTGTTGGCCGCCACCAGGCTGCCGACCACGATGAGCTGCACCCACGTGCCGATGTCGGACACCACCGCCGCGGACCACAGGAGACGGACCTCCTTGTGCCGAAGAGGGACGAACGGGTGGTTGCTCACAACAAGCAAACGCTACCCCTTGCGCAGTCAACCACCTGCGCCAATTTCGTCACACCGGAGGCAGCCCGGACGTCCCGTCGACGATGGCCCGCAAGTGCGGCCACGCTGCCGCAAAGCCGGCGTGCAACGGTCGATGGTCGACCAGTTGCAGCGGCACCCACACCACCGCATCGGTCTCGAAGTTGACCGACGCGCCGAAGTGCTGATCGACCTCCAGCACGATCGTCGTGTACGTCCAGTCGTCGGCCGGGGCGAACACGTACTGGCCCAGCACGCGGTGGTGCTCGGGGATGTCGCCCACCTCCTCGGCGGCCTCGCGCAGCGCAGCCTGGAACGGGGTCTCGCCTTCGTCGATGGCACCACCCGCGCAGCTCCACGTGCCGCCCTCGTGCGCCATCGCCGACCGCTTCTGCAGCATGACCAACGGCGGCTCGTCGCGGGGGCGCACCACGAACAGCACCCCGGCCGCGCCGAAGACCCCCCACCGCACGTGCCCGTCGGAACAGCGCATGAACCCGTCACCCGATCGACCGTGCCACATGATCGACGACCCTACGGGAACAGGCATATGGTTCGCTCACCCCGAACCCGACCCGAATCGAGACCCCATGGCTGCGACCCGCTCCTACGTCGTCGAACCCGCACTGGCGGCGTACATCGCCGAACACTCCACCGCCCCCGATCACGTGCAGCAGCGCCTGATGAACGCCACCGAGGAGCGCACAGGTGGCGCGGCCCGCATGCAGATCGGCAACGACCAGGGCAGCTTCTTCGAGATGCTCACACGCTCGATGGGCGTCACCCGGGCCATCGAGATCGGCACCTTCACCGGCTACTCGGCGATGAGCATCGCCCGCGGCCTCGCGCCCGGTGGCTCGCTCATCTGCTGCGACGTCAGCGAGGAGTGGACCCGCATCGCCCGCGAGCACTGGGAGCTGGCGGGGGTGGCCGACCGCATCGACCTGCGCATCGCGCCCGCGCTCGACACCCTGGCCGCGCTGCCTGCCGATCAGCAGTTCGACCTGGCGTTCATCGACGCCGACAAGCCCAACTACCCGCACTACTACGAGGCACTCCTGCCCCGCATCCGTGCGGGCGGCGTGATCCTGGTCGACAACACGCTGTGGTCGCGGCAGGTGCTCGACGTCGAAGCCACCGAGCACGACACCGTGGCGCTGCGGGCGTTCAACCGCATGGTGGCGGCCGACACGCGGGTGCGCTGCGTCATCATCCCGATGGGCGACGGCGTCACCATGATCCAGCCCGTACCGTGACGACGGGTACGGTACGGGGTCGACGATCCGGATCGTGACCCCTTCCGGGATGGAGCACCATGGGACTGTTCAGCAAGAAGCCGATGGCCGACGCGGCCGGTGACCCCTACGCCGACCAGGCCGTGGCCGAGCATGCACGGCCCGAGGCCATCTCGAAGGCCACGTCGAAGAAGCTGAAGAAGCTGCACGTCGACCCCATCGACTTCCTCAACCTGCGCGCCGAGCTGCTCGACGTGAAGGCCCGCCTCGAGGCCGCGGAGCAGAGCAAGGCCCTCGTCGAGACGCGCCTCGCCGCGCTCGACGCCACCACCACCGCTATGGCCAGCGAGCGCCAGGGCGGTCACGTCGCGCCGCGCAACGACGAGTTGCAGGCACGGCTCTCCGAGCTCGAGACGCAGCTGGGCGCGGTGGCCGATCAGGCAGCCGCGGCCGAGGCGGCAGTTGCGGCAGCCACCGCGACCAGCGCCGAGCGAACCGGCGAGCACACCGCTGACTACACCGCTGAGCAGACCGGTGAGCAGGGGATCCAGCACGGGGCGCCGGCCGCAACCGATCCCGAGCTGGTGCGCCGGCTCGACGAGCTGGCCGCCCGCGTCGACCAGCAGCCCGCCACCGATCCGCAGGTGAGCGAGCTCGCCGACCTCGTGCACGCCCTGGCAGTGCGCATCGACTCCAGCCCCGACCCGAGCAGCCGCATCGCCCAGCTCGAGAGCCGGCTGGCCGAGCTGCCCGTCGCCGCCGACGCGCCGCCTCCGCCGCCGCTCGCTGCGCCCACCGTTGCCGCGCCCGATCCCGACACGCTCGTCCTCATCGATCAGCTCACCGAGCGAGTGAACGCCATCGACTCGATGGGCGGTCAGCTGTCGCAGCTCAACGCCCGCCTCTCGGCACAGGCCGAGTTCGGCGCGCAGCTCACCAACCTGCGCGACCGCATCACCGAACTGCAGCAGGGAGGCGACGAGCGACGCTCCGCCGCGTTGGCCGCCACCGGCGACGCCGACCTGCGCGACCGGGTCAATGCACTCGGCGACCGCCTCGCCGCCACCGAGGGCCTGGCCGCCACCGTGGCGCTGTTGCAGCAACGTCAGGCCGCCACCGACGAGCTGAGCGCGCAGATGGCCCAGCTCGCCGAACGGGTGAGTGCCAACGACGTCAACGCTCGCGCCACCAACGAGCACGTGGCGGCGCTCGAGCAGCGCCTCGGCGCCGTGGGCACCGAGCTGGCCAACCAGCTCAGCGAGCTCGGCCGCGACATCGACGGTCTGGCGGCGCACACCGAGGAGATGTCACAGGGCAGCGTGAGCGACGAGCTCATCACGGCACTGCGCACCGGCCAGATCAAGCTCGCCAACGAGCAGGCCCGCTACGAGATCGCGTTCCGCAACGACCTGGCCGCACTGGCCGAGCACGTGCGCCGCAACCCCACCACCTGACGCGCCGCGAGCCCGTGCCGTGCGGCGGGTGTCGTGCGGCGGGCGGGCGACCGCTACTTGTTGAGCAGGTCGAGCGCCTGGCGCACGAGGTCGCGCGCAGCGGCTTCCTTGGTGGCGTAGGTGGCGAGGTCGCCGCTCTTCAAGGCCGTCTCGGCGTCGGTGAACAGCTGATCGGCCTGCGCGAGGAGGTCTTTGGCCGTGGTGCCGGCGGGCGGTTTGGTGCCCGGGTCGGCGGGGGCGGTGCCCGCGACATCGCCGATGTCTGCCGAGAAGCCGGGGAACACCTCCGCCAGCGCACTCTCGAGCGAGGTGCCCAGACCGACCTGGCCGTTGTAGTTGACCACCACACGGCGCAGCAGCGGCTGGCCCGCGGTGTCGCTCTCGACGTAGAGCGGGCGCACCCACACCACGCCATCGGCCAGCGGCACCATGTTGAGGTCGCCGAACGCGACGGACGAGCCCTTCTGGCCGAGCAGCGTGACGGCCGCGCTGACCGCCGGGTCGCTGGCCATCGCCGCGCCCACCGTGTTCGCGCCCTCCGGCAACGAGGAAGGCGGCAACGTGTACGCGATGAGTTGCCCGTAGTTGGCGGGGTCGCTGCTGGCGGTCATGTAGGCCACCAGCTCCTTGCGTTGGTCGGTGGTGCTGAACGGTTGGAACGGCCGGTAGAGCTCGAAGTTCGACGTGGCGTCGCCGTTGGGATGGAACATCGTGTAGTACGGCACGAAGCGAGCGGCATCGCTCTCGTTGGCGAAGTCGGTGGGTGCGACGGCACCGGTGGTGTCGGCGGTGACCGCGGTGCTGGTGCCGCCATTGGCCTGATCGGGCGGCGCGAGCGCCACCGACCACGCACCCCGGCGGTCGAAGAAGTCGTTCGCGTCGAGGCGGTACTTGCTGTACGCCGCGGTCTGGATGCGGAACAGGTCTTCGGGGTAGCGCAGGTGTGCCTGCAGACCCTTGGGCATCTTGCTCATCGGCGTGAACAGGTCGGGGAAGGCCGACTTCCACACCTGCAGCACGGGGTCGGCGTCGTCGACCGAGTAGAGCGTGACAGTGCCGTCGTAGGCGTCGACGGTGGCCTTCACGCTGTTGCGCACGTAGTTGAAGGTGTGGTCGAGACCACTGTTGGCGGTGAGCTGCTTGGTGTCGGCGAACTGCGCATACGGGTATCGGGCGCTGGTGGTGTATGCGTCGACCACCCACACCACGCGGCCGTCGACGGCCACGGCGTAGGGGTCGTTGTCGACCGACAGGAACGGCGCCACCTTGGACACGCGCTGGCGCACGTCGCGCACCGAGATGAACCGCGACGTGTCGGTGATGGCGCTCGAGCCGATGAGGTTGTAGTCGAACTCGTCGAGGGCGAACGCCAGCCGCCGAATGGTGGAGTTGAGCTGCACGCCCGCCACACCCTGGTAGGCGCCGGGATCCGTCTGGCCCTCGCAGGACTGCTCGGTGACGGATGTGTCGAGCACGGAGTAGCCGGTGAGCGTGGGGCTGAAGTACAGCTCGGGTCGGGTGACCTTGGCGATCGAGTCGTCGTACACCGGCTTGCCATCGGCCTGGAACTGAGCCGCNNGTGCCCTGCCACGACTTGTTGCCCACCTGCGACAGGTCGAGCTCGCGGGCGCCGACGATCACCTGCTGCAGCCGGCCGTCGATGGTGTAGCGGTCGGGGTCGAGATCGTCGATGGTGGTGCCCGGCTGACCCTCGTCGGTGCGGAAGCGGGTCTCCATCTTGTCGTCGGGCTTCAACAGCCGCACGTCCTGCAGCGCCGCCACGTTGGTCTCGGCCTGCGTGGTGGTGACCGCGTTGAACGCGATCTGCTTCTCCTGCACGTTCTCGAGCCCCAACGCCTGGCGGGTGGCCGTGATGTTGTGGGCGATGAACGCCGATTCCTTGTCCTTCTTGTTGGGGTTGACCACCAACGACTGCACGACGGCCGGGTAGATCACCCCGCCGATCAGCGCCACGAGCGCCCACAACGCGGAGGCCACCACGGCCGGTCGCCACTTGTCGGTCTTCAACGTGCTGAGGAACAGCGCAGCGGTGAGCAACGCGATGAGCGCCAGCAACAGCACGGCCGGCAACTGCGCGTTGACCACCGTGTAGTTGGGGCCGGTGAACGAACCGCGGTTGGCCACGGTGAGCTCGTAGCGGGTGACCCAGTAGTCGCCGGCCTTCAGGATGGCCATGAGGCCGAGGAGGACCGCCAGGTGCGCCTTGGTGGCGCGGCGCACCTTCGGCCGCGGCGGCTGCAGCACGATGCCGCCCGACAGCACGTGAGTGGCCAGCACCAGCAACGCGATGAAGCCGGTGGCGAGGAACAGCCAGTCGAGCACGAACGTGATGAACGGCAGCTTGAACATGTAGAAGCCGACGTCGTTGCCGAACTGTGCGTCGTTGATGCCGAACGACTTGCTGTTGCGGAACATCAGCCAGTCCTGCCACCGGCCGATGGCCGGCGCCGCGAACAGCAGACCGAACACGATGGCCACCCCGAAGCGCAGCAGGCGCAGGCGGTGGCCGAAGAACTCGTGGAAGCGCTGCACCAGCGGATGCGTGTTGGCGGAGAACGCGGTGGGTGCCAACCGGTCGGCGATGATGAGGTTGAGGATGGCGAGCAGCACGAACGTGCCGCCGAACATGAGGAACAGCGTGATCTTGGCGCCGAGCACGCCCCAGAACACGTCGGTGCGGTGCACGGAGAGGTTCCACAGGTACTCGACGTAGAAGCCGGCGAGGAAGCGGGCCGACAGCAACAGGCCCACCAGCACCACGGCGCCGATGATGAGGAAGGCGCGGCCTCGATCGCTCACGCGGCTCGGGCGGGGCTCTCGCGGCTCTTTGGGGATGTCGGAGGGGTTCCGCACGCGGCGAAGGCTACCGGGGCGCCGGCAGCAGCATGCAGCGGCAGCCTTCGTGCGCGGGGGCGCACGTGTGGTCGGTGGGGAACACGTCGCCGGCGGCGACCACACCGGCCAGTGCGTTGTCTTCCGCGTCGGGGCAGTCGGGGCCGTGAGGGTCGACGGCCCAGCACACGGGCGTGCCCGGTGTGAGCGCCGACAGCGCGCCGCGGCCGAAGGCCATGCGCGCCACGTCGTCGAGGTGCTCGTCGATGCGTTGGGTCTTCCACTCGCGGTAGATGGCCCGCGCCATCGTGGACAGATCGGCGTTGTCGCCGGCCGTGTCGGCCATGGCCCGTTCGAGTCGCTCGCGCAACGGCTGCACGATGGCGCTGCTCAAGGCGGCGACGGCCGGCTCGAGTGCCGACGACTTGGTGATGAGCCGGAGGTGCGCCTTCTTCGTGCCCTTGTCGACACTGGCAGCACCGGCGACGGCCGACTCGCGCAGCTCGGCATCGATGGCCGACGCGTAGCGCAGCACGTGCTCGGCGAGCTCGGGCAGCAGCTCGTCGAGCGAGCGCACGGGCTTGGCGCCGCGCAGGCTGTGCAGCACGTCGTTCTGCTCGTCGGCCAGCACGCGCTTCATCTTGCGGGCGGCAGCCACGATGAGCGGGGTGAGCGCTGCATCGCGCCGGCCGAAGGGCGAGTCGTCGAGCTCGGTGACCTCGGTGGGCGCCGTGGGCGACACGTGGAACACCGACAGCTCCTCCTTCACCGGCTCGGGTTCCTCGGCGACGGGTTCCGCGACCGTTTCCGTCACGGCAGGCTCGGTCTCGACGACTTCGACGACGTCCTCGACGACGACGACTTCGACGACTTCGGTCACGACGTCGTCGGTCACGACCTCGGTCACGGCAGGTTCGGTAGCGCGCCGGGCGACGCCGTCGGTGCGTGCGGCACGCAGACGTGCGAACAGCGAGTCGACCGAGGCCTTCGGTGCCGNNTCGAGCTGCACGTCGACCGGTTCGTCGGCGAACACCGGCTCGATGAAGGGCTCGGCGGCGAGATCGTCCGACACGGTGTCGACGATCTCGTCGAGCGGTGGTGCGCCGTCGGCCGGCGCTTCGACGATGGACCGCAGGCTGCGCGCCGGCACCATGATGGGCACCGGGCCGGTGGTGGGCGAGAGGTTGACGTACTCGTTGGGCTCGCCCAGCGGGGTCATCTCGGCCATCACGTCGACGGCTGCGATGCGCGCCCGCTCGAACGCCTGCAACAGGCGATCGCGGCCGTGCACGAGCTGCTCGATCTGCTGGCGCGCCATCTCGCG
>PMCN01000285.1:0-8839 GCA_003154135.1 Acidimicrobiaceae bacterium | reverse complement strand
GCGTTGTCCTCGGCGCGCACCTTGATCTGCGATGCGGCCTCGCGGGCGGTGGACAGGATGCGCGCGGCTTCCTCGCCCAGCAGGCGGGTGACCACTTCCTCGTCGAGCGCCACCGCCGCGTTGGGCGTGGCGCGCTGCGCGGTGCGCAGCTCGCGTTCGAGGAACTTCTCACGCTCTTGCAGGCGCGCCAGCTCGGCGGCCACCATGCGCAGGAAATCGCGGACTTCTGCCTGATCGAAGCCCCGGCGCGACGACGCGAAGTTGGCCGTCGACACCGCCGTGGGCGACGAGGGGTCGGGACGTGAGAACGACATGGCCATTGACCGAGCAGCGTAGGTCTGCGGGCCGCCCAAAGGGTGGCAATCGCTCCGCAGGCGCAGCGCCTACCCGGTGGTGACCGTCGCGGTGTCGGGTGTGGCGGCCGGCGGCAGTGCGTCGCCGCCGAGCGTGCGCAGCACGCGCAAGGCATCGGCGAGGGTGGCGATGGGGATGATGGTGACCTTGTCGCCCACCGCCTTGCGCGCCGCCGCGATGCTGTCGGGACCGGTGGCCGGCTGCGACGCGGGCACCAGGAAGTACTTCACGCCCACCTGCATGACGGCCGACGCCTTCGAGTTGAGGCCGCCGATGGCGCCGACGTTGCCATCGATGTCGATCTCGCCGGTGACCGCCACCTTCTGCGGGCCCATCAGGTCGCCGGGTGTGAGCTGATCGATGAGCGTGAGGGTGAACGCCGTGCCCGCCGACGGGCCACCGATTCCCTCGGTCTCGAACTCCACGTCGAGCCCCTTGGGCAGCACCACCGTGGTGGTGTCGACGGGAGCGAACCCGATGATCGTGCGCGGGGTGGCTTCGCCCTGCGCGGACACGGTCTGCACGCGGCCGGTCATCTTCTTGGTGCCACGCGTGAACGAGATGTCGACGAGGTCGCCCGCCTTCACCTTCGCCAGCACCGGCGGCAGGTCGGCCAACGTGGGTGTGGGCGTGCCGTTGACCGCGGTGATCTCGTCGTCGGGTTGGAGCACCTGCGACGCAGGCGCCTCCTGCAGGCACTTCGTGCCCTCGGGGTTCGACTTCAGGCAGACCGTGTAGTCGACGACGATCGGGCCCTCCTTGCGGGTGACCGGGTAGCCGGCCGCCTTCAGCGCGACGTAGGTGGCCCGGTCCTTGGCCCCTGTCATCTGACGCTGGCCCGCCTGCAGCAGCTGCTGCTCCGACTGGTTGCCGAACTTCTCCTGGTGGGTCATGTCCCTCGCCGCAGGGTTGGAACGGATCGCGATCCAGTCGAGCACCGTGGTCTTCGGCTCGCGGATGGTGACGAAGTAGATCTCGCCCTTGCTCGGGTAGGTGGTGGCACCGTTCACCACCAGCCGCGGCTCCACCGGCTCCGCATCGGCGGGCACCAGCGCCGCCTCCATCGGCTTCTCGACGGACTTCGTGCACTTGCCCTTCGAATCGCGTGTCACGCACCGGTCGACGCGGATGACGGCGCTCGACGGGACCACCGCGGCGACGATGGGCGCGAGGATGGCGAACATGCCCAGCACGGCCAGCGGCACCGCCCACCACCGGTGAGCGCGGCCGGGCGCGCGGGGCCCCGACGACCGGCCAGGTACGATCTGAGATTGCGTGAATGTCACTGAGGTCACCACCGCGGCCGGCTGGGTCGCCGGTCTTGCCATTGTGGCGCTGATCGCCACCGGGTGGCGACAGACTGCCAGAGCCACGGCCGATCCGGCGCGCGCCCGGCGCCCCGACCGCGCACCGACGGGCCTCGAGGTGAAGGGTGTCGAGGCCCCGCTCTACCACGGCACCCATTGGATCCGCCGTCTGTGGGCGCTCGCCACAGGCAGCGTGCTGGCCGTGGCGCTGGCCGCGGTCACGGCCACCGTCGTCGGATTCGGCACCGCCTACCTCGTCATCACGCTCACCAGCATGCTCAAGCGATGACCAACGCGCAGTGGCGACGACTCGCCATGGCCGGGCACGAAGGTGGCGACGCGGCAGTGGCCGTCGCCCGTGCGGCGCTGGCCGACGCCGACCCGGTGGCTCGCGAGTTGGCCCTCGGGGCGCTGTCGCGTGCGGGCGCGCTGCGCGCCGGCGACCTGACCGCGGCGCTGTCGGATCCCAGTGCCGCCGTGCGCCGACGCGCGGCCACGATGGCCGGCACGCACCGCGACGTACCGCTGCTCGGTGCGCTGGCCGACGCCGATGCAACGGTGGTGGAAGCCGCCGCATGGGCCGCCGGCGAGCACGAGGTGGTCTCCGACGAGGTGCTCGAACGGCTCGTCACGTTGGCCGTCGACGCTCACGACCCGCTGGTGCGCGAGGCCTCGGTGGCCGCGCTCGGTGCCATCGGCGACGAGCGCGGGTTGCCCGCCATCCTCCACGGATGCACCGACAAGCCCGCCATCCGCCGTCGCGCCGTGCTCGCGCTCGCCCCGTTCGACGGACCCGAGGTGCTGGCCGCGCTGGCGGCTGCCGCCGAGGATCGCGACTGGCAGGTGCGTCAGGCGGCCGACGACATCCGGCCACCCGAGCCCTGACCGCCCCTCATCGCTACTCGGCGAACGGCCGCTCGGCGAACGGCATGTCGGCGGCCAGCATGTCAGCCGCCAGGCGCCGCGCCGCCTCGTCGCCCCGCAGATGTGCGCGGCGCACGCCCTCGTGGTCGGCCGCCGTTCGGTTCTGGCTCAACTTCGCCTTGGCCTCGATGCGCGTGATGTGCACCGCCAGGCCGACGATGCCGCGCAGGGTGGCCGCGATGTAGTCGGCCGGCGCGTCGTCGACCGACCACGGCGCACCCGTCGCCACGTCGACCCCGGCCTCGTGCACATCGGTGAGCTCGCGGGTCTGCGCCGCCACCCATGCCGCATCGTCGTGCACCACCAGCCGACCGTGCACGTGCACGGCGATGTAGTTCCACGTGGGCACCACCTTCTGGTGCTCGGCCTTCGACGGGAGGTACCGGGGCGACACGTAGGCGTCGGCCGGCGAGAACGTCACGAGCACCTCGTGCTCGGTGAGGGCCTGGCTCCACAGTGGGTTCGCGCGGCTGACATGACCGTGCAGCGCCCCCATCTCCCCCTCGTCGGGGTGCAGCATCACCGGCAGCGGGGTGGCCTCGAGGCCGGCGTTCGTGACGACGACGAGCGTGCCGATGCCGCACTCGCGGACGACCGCGGCGATCTCGTCGGAGTCGGTGATGCGGAAGTGCGCGGGCACGTACATGCTCAGACGACCATGCTCAGACGACCAGGGCGAGTTCTCGCACGCGGGCGAGGAGCACGTCGATGGCCGGTTCGTTCATGCCGCCCTGCGGGAAGATGATGTCGGCGTACCGCTTGCTGGGCTCGATGAACTGCTCGTGCGCGGGCCGCACCGTCTCGAGGTACTGCTCGATGATGCTCTCGGCAGTGCGGCCGCGCTCGGCCACGTCGCGCCGCAGGCGCCGGATGAGCCGGAGGTCGGCGTCGGTGTCGACGTAGATCTTGAGGTCGAACCGCTCGCGCAGCTGCGGCTCCCACAGCACCAGGATGCCCTCCACCACCACGATGGCGGCCGGCTGCAACAGGCGCACCCGGTCGCTGCGGTCGTGGTGGGTGAAGTCGTAGATGGGCACCGGCACGGTGGCACCGGCGGCGAGCGCGGCCAGGTGGTCGTTGAGCAGTTGCCAGTCGAACGCGTCGGGGTGGTCGTAGTTCACCTTGGTGCGATCCGCGAGGCCCAGGTCGTCGGCCGAGCGGTAGTACGAGTCGAGCTTGATGAGTGCCACGTGCTCGCCGCCGGCCAGCACAGCCAGGTGCTCGCTGAGCGTGGTCTTCCCCGAGCACGTGCCGCCGGCGACACCGATGAGGAACGGCCGAGGGTGCAGCGACATCGACCTCACGCTAGTCAGCGATACGAGCCCCGCCCACCGAACAGGTGTGCGGTGCTGGTGGTGGCGTGCTCCGCGCGGGCAGACTGGGGCACCATGCCGACCGACAGCGATCCCGCCGATCCCGCCGATCCCGCCGACACACCCCTGTGCGAGCGCGAACTGGCGATGATCGACTTCGAGGGCACCTGGTTCAACCTCGACGAGCCGCGCCACGAGGCAATTCGCGCGCGGTTCGGCTGCAGCCAGGAGGAGTACAATCTGGAACTCAACCGGGTGATCGACCATCCGGCTGCGTTGCTCGCAGACCCGCTGGTGGTACGTCGCCTCCGCCGGAACCGCGAGCGTCGTCGCCGGGCGCTGATCGATGGCACGGCGGCCGGCGAACAGGCCTGACGGGTACAAGGAGTCAACATGAGCAACGACAATCAGGGCCGCGGCGCTCGCACCACGAGCGGCAACGCCCCGGCGGGGTCGGCAATTGCCATCGTGGTGACGCTCGTCGCCGTGCTGCTCGGCTTCTTCATCCTGCGTCGCATCAACGACCACGGCACCACGTCGACCACCAAGCCGACCACCGCCGACTCCACCCTCAACTCCGGCGGTAGCTCCACCAGTGCGGCAGCCACCACCACCACGGGCCTGGTGTTCACCGGCACCAAGGTGCAGGTGGCCAACGCGAGCAACTCCACCGGCGTCGCCAAGAGCCTCACGCTCGATCTGGCCGCCAAGGGCTTCGACACCGCCACGGCCACCAACGCCACGTTGAGCCCGAAGCTGGCAGTCAGCAAGGTCCTCTACAACAGCGCCGACGCCAACGCGCTACCGGTCGCCAACTCGGTCGCCACGGTGCTCGGCGGCATCGCGGTGGAGGCCACCACGGCCGCGCCACCTGTCACCGGCGCGAAGTGGGCCGCCGGCAGCGGCGTCATCGTGCTGCTCGGCAACGACCTCGCGGGCAAGAAGCTCAGCGAGATCACACCCGCCGCCGGCGGCAGCAGCGCCACCAGCAGCAGCCTCGCCACCGCCGCCACCTGACGCGTCGTTACGGGGCATAGTCCTGGATGGTGCGACCGTGGCTGCGGTCGGTGATCTCGCGTGCCCGGTCGCGCAACTCGCTGCGCAACGCGTCACCGTCGATGGTGAGCAGCCGACGATCGCGCATGAGCACCTTGCCGTCGACGATGGTGGTCTGCACGTCGCTGGTCTGGATGGAGTACACGAGCGTGGCGCCCAGGTCGTGCACGGGCTGGCAGTGGAAACCACTCGTGTCGACGAGGATCACGTCGGCGCACGCGCCCACGCGCAGCTCGCCGATCTGGCCGCGCATGCCCAGCACCGCGGCCGACTCCGGGCCGGCCATGTGCAGCGCGGCGCTGCTGCGGAACCAGGTGGCATCGCCGGCGAGCTGCTTCTGCAGGATGGCGGTGATGCGCATGCTCTCGAAGATGTCCATCGTGTTGTTCGAGGCCGCGCCGTCGGTGCAGTAGCCGACCGGCACGCCCGCCGCCAGCAGGTCCATGATGGGGGTGATAGGGCCGAGCGCGAACTTCAGGTAGCCCTTCGGACCGTGCGTGACGCCCACGCGGTCGCGCACTGCGCCCAGCAGCGGGATGTCATCGGGCACGATGCCGTTGCCGTGGGCGATGATGCAGCCGGCATCGAGCACACCGGTGCGGCGCAGCACCTCGATCGGTGAGATGCCGCGAGCGGCGATGCTCTTCTCGGCCTGCGCGATGTCTTCCGAGGCGTGGATGTGCACGCGCACGCCGAGCGCACGCGCTGCGTCGGCCGCAGCCGCGAGGTCGTCGTCGTCGACCGTGTACGGCGCGTGCGGCGCGATGGAGGTGGTGATGCGCCCACCGGCAGCGCCACTCCAACGGGTGGCGAAGTCGATCGACGCGCCCAGGCCGTCGGCGCCCTGCGAGCTGAAGAACGCCGAGCCGAGGTTGGCGCGCAGCCCGCTGTCGACCACGGCCCGCGCCGCTTGGTCCATGAAGAAGTAGTGATCGGCGAACGTGGTGACGCCCGCTTGGATCATCTCTGCGGCGGCCAGCGTCGTGCCGGTGTACACGTCACGCTCGCCAACGTTGACCTCCATGGGCCAGATGTAGTCGTTGAACCATGCACCCACCGCGACATCCTCGGCGGCGCCGCGCAGCAGTGTCATCGCCGCGTGGCAGTGCGTGTTGATGAGCCCGGGCATGGCCACCATGCCGCGGGCGTCGATCACCTCACGAGCCTGTGGCGCGTCGACCGGGTGAGTGTGCACGGCGCTGATCGCGCCGCCCGTGATCTCGAGCGTGGTGCCGGGCGCGAACTCCGCTCGCCCCGCAGTGCTGCCCACGAGAGCAGTGCAGTTGACGATGGCGAGATCGGGGATCGGGGGGGAATCCATCGCCGCAAACTAGCCAGGGCGGCACACGGGCCGTGCGTCGCGATTGCTCAGTTCTCCTGCAGCAACGCGATGGCTGCGTGCTCGATGCACCACAGCGGTTCGCGCATGGCGCGCTCCTCGCCGAACTCGAGCACGAGCGAGCGGTGGCGGATGCGGTCTCGCACCTCGGGAGCACTGTCGCCGACCACCGCGGCCACGGGAGTGCCGGCCGCACGACACATCGCCTGCACGCCGCCGATCACCTTGCCCTCGAAGCTCTGCTCGTCGAGGTAGCCCTCGCCGGTGATGACGAGTTCGGCCTCACCGACGCGGTCGTGCAGATCGAGCTCGTCGGCCACGAGGTCGAAGCCCGGCACCAGCATGCCACCGAGTGCCACGAGACCCCCGGCGAGACCACCGGCCGCACCGGTGCCGGGGATGCCACGCACATCGACGCCGTACTGCTCCTGGTACATCTGCGCCAGTCGTTCCAGGCGCCCGCGGAGCATGTCGACCTGCGCCGGCGTGGCGCCCTTCTGCGGACCGAACACGGGCGCCGCGTCGGCGAAGAGGGTCTGCACGTCGCACGCCACGAGCAGCCGCACGCCGCGCAGCCGATGGGGAGTGGTGATCGCACGCACGCACCCCAGGCCGCCGTCGGTGGTGGCCGACCCGCCGAGGCACACCACGATCTTCTTCGCGCCGAGGTCGAGCGCCTGGTCGATCAGCTCGCCGGTGCCGGTGGTCGATGCGGCCATCGCGTCGTTGCCGGCGGCGCCACCCACCAACGACAGACCCGAGGCCCGCGCCATCTCGATGACCGCCGTGCCCCGCTGGAACCGCCACTCGGCACTCACCAGATCGCCCAACGGGCCGGTGACGGTGCTCACCCGGTTGGGGCCGCCGAGTGCCTCCAACGTGCCCTCGCCGCCATCGGCAACGGGCAGTTCGACGCAGTCGTGCCCCAGCTCCCAGCACGCATGCCCGATGGCCGCCGCGACCTGGGCCGCGGTGGCGGTGCCCTTGAACTTGTCGACCGCGGCGAGCACTCGCATCGGCCACAGGCTAGGGGCCTACAGTGCGCCCATGGGATACCTCGACGACGTTCTCGCGCGCGACGCCACCGCGCAGGCCGATCTGGTTCGCAACGGCGACATCACCTCCGGCGAGCTGGTGGCGGCCTCCATCGCGGCCGCGCAGCAGCGCAACCCGGCCATCAACGCGATCATCCATCCGCGCTACGAGAGGGCGCTCGCCGAAGCGGCAGAGGTGCAGCCCGACCACGGCGGCCCGTTCCCCGGCGTGCCGATGGTGGTGAAGGACCTCGGGTGTGCGATGGCGGGCGAGCCGCACCACGGCGGCACCCGCGCGCTGAAGAACCTGGGCTACCTCGCACCCACCGACTCCGCGCTGTACCGCCGCTTTCGCCGCGCCGGTTTCGTGGTCATCGGCCGCACCAACACGCCCGAGTGGGGCAGCACCATCACCACCGAGCCCATCGCCTACGGACCGACGCGCAACCCGTGGAACCTCGACCACTCCACCGGTGGATCATCCGGCGGCTCGGCCGCGGCGGTGTCGGCCGGCATCGTGGCCGTCGGGCATGCGAACGACGGCGGCGGCTCCATCCGCATCCCGGCGTCGGAGTGCGGGCTCGTCGGGTTGAAGCCCACTCGCGGTCGGGTGAGCCACGCACCCGATGCCGGCGAAGGCTGGGCAGGGTCGAGCATCGACGGTGCGGTCACGCGCAGCGTGCGCGACGCCGCAGCGGTGCTCGACGCGATCGCGGGGTACGAGCCCGGCGACCCGTACATCGCACCGCCGTTCGCCAGGCCGCTGCGCGACGAGGTGGGTGTTCACCCGGGCCGCTTGCGCATCGGCATGCTCAGCGGTGCGGGCAGCGCGATGGTGCACTCCGAGTGCACCCTCGCGGTCGAGAAGACCGCGCGACTGCTGGAGGCCGCCGGTCACCACGTGGAAGCGTCGGCACCTGCCGCACTGGGCGACCCGGGGCTCGTCGAACGCTTCGTCACCGTGCTCGCCGCGAACACGCTGCGCGACCTCGACGTGCTCGAGTCCATCCTCGGACGTCCGGCCACCGACGACGACCTCGAGCCCGACAACCTCCGCTACGCACACATGGGCAGGTCGGTCACCGCGGCCGAGTACATCCACACGCTCGAGGCGCAGCACGCGTGGAGCCGGGCGATGCTGTCGTGGTGGCACCCGGCCGACGGCAGCCACGGGTTCGACCTGTTCCTCAGCCCCGTGCTGGCAGGTCCGCCGCCGCCCATCGGCTGGCTCAGCGGCGAGGAGGGTGCGCACAGGGTGGCCGAGCTGTTGCTGTTCACCGCGCAGTTCAACGTGACCGGTCAGCCGGCCATCAGCCTGCCGCTGCACGTGAGCGCCGACGGTCTGCCGATCGGNNGTCGGCGCTGGCGCCGTCGAAATCCTGACCCGCTTGGTAACGTTTACGGCATGGCTGTGACCGTTCGAATCCCCACCACGCTGCGCCCCATGGCGGGCGGCAACTCCCAGGTGCAGGTGGAGGGCGCCACGCTCGCCGACGTCATCACCAGCCTCGA
>PMCN01000056.1 GCA_003154135.1 Acidimicrobiaceae bacterium | reverse complement strand
CTCATCACCGAGGACGACCTCTACGGGGCCGTCGAATCGGCGTTCTCCCAGGGCTGGCACCGGGCGAAGCTCTACTTCCTCACCGGTCTGCCCACCGAGAGCGACATCGACACGCAGGGCATCGTCGACCTCGCCCGCAACTGCGTGCAGATCGGCCGCCGGCACACCAATCGGGCCAGCGTCACCGTCAGCCTCGGCGGCTTCGTGCCCAAGCCGCACACGCCGTTCCAGTGGTTCGGCCAGAACACCACCGAGGAGCTGCGCCGCAAGGTGCAGCTCGTGCGGGAGGCGTCGGGTCGCGCCAAGGGCGTCAACGTGAAGTGGCACGATCCCGCCGCCACGCTGGCCGAGGGCATCGCTGCTCGCGGCGATCGGCGCATCGGCGCGGTGATGGAGCGAGTGTGGCGCGACGGCGGCGTCTTCCAGGAGTGGAGCGAGTTCTTCCGCCTCGCCCGTTGGGAAGACGCGATGGCGGCCGAGGGCCTCTCGATCGACTGGTACGTGCACCGCCACCGGGACGAGCACGAAGTGCTCCCGTGGGACCACCTCTCGGCCGGCCTGCACAAGGACTTCCTGTGGCTCGACTGGCAGGCGGCCCTTGCCGCGCACGGCCTCGAGGACTGCCGCTGGACTCCGTGCTACGACTGCGGCGTGTGCACCGGCTACGGCATCGAGCACGTCGTCGCCTCGCCCGTGCCGCCCGCCGGCGGCAGTCAGGGCACAGGGCAAGACCTGTCGCGTGGCGGCGAAGTGCCCGTCGCCCTGCTGGCCCCGCGGCGCGCGGAGGTGCCGGCATGAAGCTGCGCGTTCGCCACACCAAGCTCGGCAAGATCCGCTTCACCAGCCACCGCGACACCGCCCGTCACTGGGAGCGCGCCGTGCGCAAGGCCGGCGTGCCGCTCGCGTACTCAGCCGGGTTCACCCCGCGGCCGCGCATGTCGTTCGGTCTCGCGCTACCCACGGGGGCCGAGAGCCTCGCCGAGTACCTCGACCTCGAACTGGCACCCGCAGTCGACGGCGTGGCGCCGCTGGGCCTCGACGAGCTCTGTGCGCGCTTCGGCGCGGCGCTACCGCTCGGCTACGAGGTCACCCGCGTGGTGACCCGCGACCCGGGCAGTGCCTCGCTGCAGGAAGACGTCACCGCGTGCACCTGGCAGGTCACCCTCGACGGTGTGTCGGCCGCGCAGGCCGCCGACGCCGCTGCTCTCGCCATCGGCAGCGCTCAGCTGCTGGTCACCCGCGAACGGAAGGGCCAGCGCAGCACCGACGACGTGCGCCCGGCCATCCTCGATCTGTCGGTCGACCCCCACAGCCTGTTGGGCGACACCGACGACACCCGGCCACATCTGTACGCGATGTTGGCCACCAACGGACGCGGCCTACGACCAACGGAGCTCATGGCCGCCATGTTCCCCGCACTCGACCCGATCGACACGGCCGCACGGGTGCTGCGTACACATCAATGGATCGAGCGCGACGGCGTGCGGCGGGAGATCATCCCCGCCCTGCCGGTCGCGACGCGCACCCCTGTGGAGTGCGCATGAGAAGGGACGTCAGAACCCATGGACCAACACGAACTCGACTCGGCATCGGCCGACCCTGCAGCGATCGACCCTGCAGGTGCGACGCCTGCAGCGCCCGCTGACGAACACGGCGACGGCACCGAGACGATCGGCGACCCCACGGTCGGCGCGGCTGCGAAGAAGCGCCGTCGCGGATCGCGGGGCGGCAAGAACCGCAAGAAGCCCGGCGCCGCACGCGCCGCAGGTGACGACGCCGACGCGGATGACGACGGTGACGACGCGGGCGATGACGCTG
This sequence comes from Acidimicrobiaceae bacterium, assembly GCA_003154135.1. Lineage (GTDB taxonomy): Bacteria > Actinomycetota > Acidimicrobiia > Acidimicrobiales > Ilumatobacteraceae > UBA668. The sequence goes on along the minus strand of PMCN01000056.1, from coordinate 11,678 downwards.
ACGACGACGACACCGATGACGACACCGACACCGGCACCGACGCCGGTGCGGTGGTGAGCGCCACGGTCGACGCGGTGCGGCACGCAGTGGAGGAGGCATTGGCCGCCGACCAGCCCGAGCTGCCCGACCGCATGAGCGAGGGCCGCCCGTCGGCCGCCGCGGCCGAGGCGGCGCTGGTTCGACGCCCGCAGATCGGCGACACCCGCCCGGCGGTCGCGGGTGGCACGGCCGCTGCCGCGGCTCCTGCCGCCGGCCAACGGCAGAAGGCGCGGGTGCCGCGTGCCGGCGGCGAGGCGAGGGCTTCGGCAGCCCTCTCGTCGGCTGCGTCCGACGGGGCCGACGACAACAGCCGCGCCGATGGCGACGCGTCGAAGAAGAAGCGTCGTCGCGGTGGCAAGGGCCGCGGCACCGGAGGAGGCCAATCGGGTGGCGGTCGCGTGGCCGGACCCGAGGTGGAGATGGATCCCGACGTGCTCGAGCGCCGCCGCGGACGCGAGCGCAACGGCCGTCCGGTGGGCCGGTACCTCATGTGCGTGCAGGTGCGTCCCACGCTCACCCAGGTGGCCGTGCTCGAGGGCCGCAACCTCATCGAGCACTACGTGAGCCGCCCCGCCGACGACGTGAGCCAGATCCACGGCAACATCTACGTCGGCAAGGTGCAGAACGTGCTGCCCGGCATGGAGGCCGCGTTCGTCGACATCAGCACACCGAAGAACGCAGTGCTCTACCGCGGCGACGTGCAGTACGACGCGGAAGACATCGTCGAGAAGACCAATCAGCCGCGCATCGAGCAGATGTTGCGCTCGAAGCAACTCATCGTGTGCCAGGTCACCAAGAACCCGATCGGGGCGAAGGGTGCGCGCCTCACGCAGGAGGTGTCGCTGCCGGGTCGGTTCGTGGTGCTCATCCCCAACTCCAAGACGTACGGCATCTCCAAGCGCCTGCCCGACGACGTGCGCAAGCGCCTGCGCAACATCCTCGACCGGGTGAAGCCGGCCGAGCACGGCCTCATCGTGCGCACCGCCGCCGAGAACGCCACCGAGCACGAGCTGCGTGCCGACATGACCCGCCTGCTCGACCAGTGGGCCGTCATCGAGGCGAAGGCCAAGAAGGCGCAGGGGCCGGCTCTGCTCTACCGCGAGCCCGAGCTTGCCGTGCGCGTCATCCGTGAGGAGTTCAACGCCGAGTACCGCGGCGTGGTCATCGACGACCAGCGCCTCTACGACGACGTGCACGACTACGTGGCGGCGTTCAACCCCGAGCTGGCCGACCGTGTGGAGTTCTACGACGCAGCCGAGGAAGGGCTGCCGATGTACGAGCGGTTCCACATCCACGAGCAGCTGCACAAGGCGCTCGATCGCAAGGTGTGGCTGCCCAGTGGCGGGTCGCTCATCATCGAGCACACCGAGGCGCTGACGGTCATCGACGTCAACACCGGCAAGAACGTGGGCACCTCCAACCTCGAGGAGACGGTGTTCCGCAACAACCTCGAGGCTGCCGAGGAAGTGGCCAAGCAGCTGCGCCTGCGCGACATCGGCGGCATCGTCGTGATCGACTTCATCGACATGGAGATCAAGGACAACCGGCGCAAGGTGGTCGATGCGTTCCGTGGCGCACTGGCCCGCGACAAGACGCGTACGCAGGTGTTCGACATCAGCGAGCTCGGCCTGGTGGAGATGACCCGCAAGCGCATCGGCGAGGGCCTGCTGGTGAACTTCGCCGACCAGTGCCCCAACTGCGAAGGTCGAGGGCTGGTCATCGACCGGGCGCTGCTCGAGTGACCTGCCCCTACGGTTGCCCGTTCGTGCCGTGCGCGGCGCCGCACATCAGGCTTTCGTAGCGGCATGGCAACCGTCGACGCGACCATCAACGACCTCCGACTCGAGGGCCAGGCCCTCGTGTGCAGCATCTCGCTCACGGGTGATGCCGGGGGCTACGGCAACGCGATGCTGCTCGTGTACGACGGGTCGGGCGTCGAGCACGGGCGCACCGATCTCGGCTCCATGTGGGTCGGCCAGCCCTGGGACGCCAACCTCGACTTGCCTCACTCGCTGCCCGATGGCGACTACGGCGCGTGGATCTACGTGAACCCCACGGCGTCCGACGGCCAGGCGGGCCAGCAGGTGCAGCAAGGCATCAGCTTCCTCGTCGGGCGCGGCCACATCTTCCCGTCGACCGAGGCGCCCGACGAGCGCACGCATCAAGCGGCACCGGCCATCTCGTTCCTGCGGTTGGAGGGGACGTGGATCGTGTTCGACATGATCAACCACGAGTCGTTCGACGTGGAGGTGGTGCACGAGCTGACCATCTCCGACATGGTGCCCACCGACGTCGCGAAGATGAACGGCCGCGAGCTGGTGCGGGCCGGAGCCACCCAGCAGGCGCACTACCTGCTTCCCGACACACTGGCCGATGGCAAGTACCTCGTCGACGTCATGGTGAGCGCCGAGGGCAGCGACCGCAGCACGATGGGGATGGCCGAGATCGAGGTCGACGGCGCTGCCGTCACGCTGGTGAAGACCGGCCTCTGAGGATCAAAGTCGGGTGTGGAGGCGTGCTGTCGGCCCGCTAGGATTGCAGGGCTATGTATGCAGTGATCGCTTCCGGTGGGAAACAGGCACGGGTCGAAGAGGGCCAGCAGGTCCACGTCGAACTCCTCGATGCCGAGCAAGGTGCCGAGGTTTCCCTCACCCCCGTCCTCGTGGTCGACGGCGAGTCCGTGCTCGCCACGCCCGACCAGCTGAAGGGCGCCACCGTCACCGCCAAGGTGGTCGGTTGGGCCAAGGGTCCCAAGATCGACGGTTTCACCTACAAGCGGCGCACCAACCAGCGNNAACGGCCGCGACTCCAACGCACAGCGGCTCGGCGTGAAGGCCTTCGGTGGCACGCAGGTCACTGCCGGCTCCATCCTCGTGCGCCAGCGCGGCACCACCTTCCACCCCGGCAAGAACGTCGGCATCGGCGGCGACGACACGCTGTTCGCGCTCACCGACGGCGCGGTGAAGTTCGGCACCCGCAAGGGTCGCCGCGTCATCGACATCGAACCGGCCGTCTGACCGTCACGTTCTGACGCTCACGATCTGAGTGACGACCCGGCCGCGAGGCCGGGTCGTGCTCGTTTTCGGCCCGGTCAGACAGGCGTGTCGACGCCGCGAGGCAGCTGGTCGACCGGCCAGTCGAGCAGTGCGATGGCCTGCCGGCAGGCGAAGCGGTCGGTCATCCCGCCCACGTAGGCCACGGCGGCGTGCACGGCCGCGTCGCTGCCCGGCTCCAGCTCGCCGGCCTCGGGCAGTTGGTCGGGATGCGCGCCGTAGTGGTCGACGAGCGCGCGCAGCAGCCGCACCACTGCGGCACCCTGCTGCTGGGAGGCCGGCCGCAGGTAGATGTGGTCGTAGTTGAAGCGGCGGAACTCGGCCAGCGCCTCCGCCTGGGGTGCGGTCATGCCGATGCGCCCGGCGTCGGCCGCGGCGTGGATCATCCCGTAGATGAACGCGCCGAGCTGTTCGCGACGGCGCTCGCCGCAACGGTCGCGCACCATGGCCGGCAGCATCTCGGCGTTCACCACGCCGGCGTCGCACGCATCCTCGAAGTCGTGGCACACGTAGGCNNCCAGCTGACCACCTCGCCCTCGGGCGAGCCCGGTGCCGGACGGCTCCAGGAGTGGTTGCGGATGCCGTCGAGCGTCTCCACGCACAGGTTGAGCGAGGTGAGCGTGACGTCGGCGCCCCACACCGCGTGATCGAAGCCACCAGGCACGTAGGGGCTGAGTGCGTCTTCGCTGGCGTGGCCGCCTGGTCCGTGGCCGCAGTCGTGGCCCAGCGCGATGGCTTCGGTGAGCGCGACGTTGAGGCCCAGAGCACGGGCGACGCTGACGGCGACCTGCGCCACCTCCAGTGCGTGCGTGAGCCGGGTGCGCTGGTGGTCNNCGGTCGCGGTCGCGCTCGAAGCACGTGCGCCACTGGTCGGCTGCCTCGTCGATCGCCCGGTTGCCGGCACCGGACGAGCGGGTCGCCAAGGTGGCGAGCGTCGCGTGCTCGCGCTCCTCGCGGGCATCGCGGGGGAGCAGCAGCCGGCTGCCGCTGCCGGCCCACGAGTCGGCGTGCGCGAGGCGGATGCCGTCGTCGGCCCGGTGGCCCGCCATGGTGGAGGCCCAGCGGTCGGCACGTTCGGCCAACTCGTGCGCAGGATCGACCCCGGTCATCGGCCCAGCGTACCGACGCCTCATCTCTCATCGCGGCGAGGGTGGGGCAGCGGTAGCCTCAGAGGGTCCTATGAGCGGGTTCGTCGACGAAGCACAACTGAACGTGAAGGCCGGCGACGGTGGCGCCGGCTGTGTGTCGTTCCGTCGCGAGGGTCCCGAGGCGTTCGGCGGCCCCAACGGCGGCGACGGCGGCAAGGGCGCCGACATCTGGCTCGTGGCCGACCGCAACGTCGCATCGCTGCTGGGCTTTCGCGACCATCCGCACCGCAAGGCCGACAGCGGCGTGCACGGCTCGGGCAAGGACCAGCACGGCAAGCGCGGCAAGGACCTCGAGGTGCACGTGCCCGAGGGCACCGTGGTCACCGACCTGTACACCGGCGAGCTGCTCGCCGACCTCGCCAACCACGGCGACCGCTGGCTCTGCGCGGCCGGTGGCCGCGGCGGGCGGGGCAACGCCAAGTTCCTCTCCAACCGGCGCCGCGCCCCCACCTTCGCCGAGCAGGGCGAGCACGGCGAAGATCGCTGGCTGAAGCTCGAGTTGAAGTTGATGGCCGACGTGGCCCTCGTCGGCTTCCCCAACGTAGGCAAGAGCACGCTCATCAGCGTCATCAGCGCGGCCAAGCCGAAGATCGCCAACTACCCGTTCACCACGCTCGAGCCCAACCTGGGTGTCGTGCGTGCGCCGGGCCTCACCGAGTTCGTGGTGGCCGACATCCCCGGCCTCATCGAGGGCGCCAGTGAGGGCAAGGGCCTCGGCCACAAGTTCCTCAAGCACATCGAGCGCGCCCGAGTGCTGTGCGTCATGGTCGACCTCGCCGACATCGACGGCCCCGACCCGTACGAGCAGGAGCGCATCCTGCTCAACGAGCTCGGCGAGTACCAGCCCGAGCTGCTCGAACGGCCCCGCGTGGTGGTGGGCACGAAGAGCGACAGCGCCATCTTCGACTGGGAGGGCGAGCGCGTCTCCTCGGTCACCAACCAGGGTGTGCGCGAGCTCGTCGCCCGCCTGTCGCAGCTGGTGCACCAGGCCCGCCAGGAGCAGCCGGCCAGCGAGGGCATCGTCATCATCCGGCCCGAGCAGGACGGCGCCCGCGTCGAGAAGCTCGAGGAGCACGAGTTCCGCCTCGTCGGCCGTCAGGTCGAGCGAGTGGTGGCGCTCAACGACGTCACCACTCCCGAAGCGCTCTCGTACATCGACTACCAGCTGAAGCGGCTGGGCGTGCCCCGCATGCTGTCGCGGGCAGGCGCGCAGGACGGCGACGTGGTGTGGATCGCCAGCTTCAGCTTCGAGTACCAGGAAGAGCCCTGAGCATGCGGGTCGTGGCGAAGATCGGCACCTCCTCGCTCACCGATCGCATGGGGGTCATCGACCGCGCGGTCATCGACGCGGTGTGCGATCAGCTCGCTGCGCTGCGCGGCGAGGGCCACGATGTCATCCTCGTCTCGTCGGGTGCTGTGTCGGCGGGCGTGTCGGCGCTGGGCCTCACGGCCCGTCCCAGCGACATGCCCACCCTGCAGGCCATCTCCGCCGCCGGTCAGAGCCGGTTGATGGAGACCTACAACCGCTCGCTCGACCGGCACGGTCTGGTCGCCGCGCAGGTGCTGCTGGTGCCGCACGACTTCGTCGACCGCCGCCAGTACCTCCACGCCCGCCAGACCCTGGTGCGGTTGCTCGAACTGGGCTGCGTGCCCATCGTCAACGAGAACGACGCCATCGCCACCGACGAGATCCGCTTCGGCGACAACGACCGCATCGCCACGTTGGTCGCACACAACGTGGCGGCCGACGTGCTGGTGCTGCTCACCGACACGCCGGGTCTCTACACCGCCGACCCGCGCACCGACCCCTCGGCGCGGCTCGTGGAGGTGGTGGCTGCCGACGACCCGCTGCTGTCGGTGGAGGCCACCGCGTCGGGCAGCAGCCGGGGCAGTGGTGGCATGGCGTCGAAGCTGTCGGCGGCGCGCATGGCGTCGTGGGCGGGCGTGCGTGCGGTCATCGCGCAGGCATCGCGGCCCAACGTGCTGGTCGATGCCGTGCGCGGCGAGGCCGTGGGCACCACGTTCCTGCCGAGCAGCCGGAACCTGCCGGCGCGCAAGCTGTGGATCGGGTTCGCCACCAACGTGGAGGGTGCGGTGGTGGTCGACGACGGTGCCCGACGCGCGCTCGTCGAGCGCGGCACGTCACTCTTGCCGGCCGGCATCGTCGACGTCGTCGGATCCTTCGACGAAGGCGATGTCGTCGACGTGCGGGATCTCCATGGTGTCGCCGTGGCTCGCGGCATCGTGCTCAGCAACAGCGTGGTGCTGCGCAGCATCAAGGGGCGCCGCACCAGCGACCTCCCCAGCGACGTCGCCCACGAGGCCATCCACCGCGACGATCTCCTGGTGCTCGCCCTCGCCTGACGGCGGCGTGGGCCCGCCGGCACGCCGGCGGGTGAAGCGTGCCGCCAGCTGGTCGAGCTCGGGTGCCCGCAGCAGCGCCAGCACGCCGAGGTAGACGACGATGCCCACTACCGTGCCCACCACCACGCGCAGCACCGAGCCGGTGCCGGAGTTGGCTCCCACCTTGCGGGCGACGGCCCACACGGCCTCGGCCATCACCAGGCCCGCCAGCGCCACCCGGTAGAGCCCCGACATGATGGAACGCAGCGGGAAGCCGGGCACCTTGTAGCCGAGGATCTGCAGGCTCCACACCGCGCTCACGAGATACGCGATGGCGAAGGAGAGGCCGAGCCCGAGCAGACCGAAGCGGTCGACGAGCACGATGGCGAGCACGATGTTGATGAGGTTCTCGAACACGTTGATGACGAAGGGCGTGCGCGCGTCCTGGTGCGCGTAGAACGCCTGCAGCACGAACAGGTACACCGAGAAGCCGACGAGGCCGAGCGCGAAGCCGCCGAGCGCCCGCGACGTGTTGAGTGCGTCGGCCGCGGTGACGTGACCGTGCTGGAACGCGGCGCCGATGATGGAGCGGCGCAACACGAACAGACCGAAGCCGGCGGGCACGGTGACGAGCGCGATGAGCCGGATGCCCAGTTGCGTTCGGTCGATGAGCTCGCGGCGGTCCTTGCGCCGGATGGCGCTGGCCATCTCCGGCAGGAACGTCGTTGCGACGCTGACCGCGAGCAGGCCGTGGGGGAGCACGAACCACAGGTATGCGCGCGAGTAGGCGAACGTGGTGCCGCCGCCGCCGCGCAACAGGTTGCGGATGACCACGACGGCCACCTGGTTGGCCACCACGTAGCCGAGCGCCCATCCCGACAGGCGGCGCAGCGTGTGGACCGCGGGATGGCGGAAGTTGGGGCGGAAGCGCAGTCGCACCTTCGCCGCGAACAGCGCGGGCAGCAGCGCGAGCGCCATCACCGCGATGCCCACGGTGGCGCCGCCGCCGAGCACCCAGCGCAGCGCGCTGTTGTGCAGCACGTCGTCGAGGGTGGGCACTCGGTGGTGGTTCACGCGCGGCACCAGCAGCACCGAGCCGATGATGACCATGTTGGCCAGTGCCGGTACCCACGCCGCGGCGAAGAACCGCCGGCGCGCGTTGAGCAACGACGCGGCGAGTGCGTTGATGCCGTAGAAGAAGATCTGGATGAGGAACAGGCGGGCCAGGATGGTGCCCACCGCTCGGTACTTCGTCGCGTCGACGGACGCCGACGTGAGCAGCGAGTAGAGGTGGAAGATGAGCGGCGCGGCGGCCACCGCGACGATGGTGATGGCGCCCATCACGACAGCCGCCACGGTGATCACAGCGCTCTCGCCGTCGCGGTCGTCGTCCTCGTGCAGCCGCGTGAGCAGGGGCACCAGGCTGGAACTGATCACCCCGCCGAGCAACAGCTCGTAGATCATGTTGGGGGTGCCGTTGGCGAGGTCGTACGCGTCGGCGACGGCGCTGGGAGTGCCCAGCACCGCGCCCAGCACGGCCACGCGCACCACGCCGGTGATGCGTGAGACCGCGGTGCCGCTGGCGACCGCGAGGTTCGACCTGACGAGCGTGCTCACGGCGAGACGGTGGACGGCCTCGAGGGGTCCGCAGCGCAGGAGGCCATCGGCAGAGGGTAGCTCGCGCCACGGGCCGGCAAGAGGCGTTGCCCCCTGCCGGCCCGTGTGGTGCGATCAGTGCATCAGCGCGTGATCATCGATTGCCACGATCGACCGTGAGCGACACGCGGTCGGCTTCGCGTGCGCCGGCCGCGTCGTCCTGCGACACCACCAGCCAGCCGAGCGTTCCCTGTGCCGCAGCCGCGACCGGGTCGACGGTGACGGCCACTGCAGCGCCGTGACCGGGGGCGAGGGCGCCGAAGTCGCCCGACTGCACCGCCAGGTGCGCCGCGTCGTAGTGAGCGGTGCCGGTGACGTCGGGGGCCAGGCTGTCGAGGACCGTCCAACTGGCCACCGAGAAGTCGAACGACGTCGGCCCGCCCAGGTCCTGGATGAGCATCGGCAGCTCGATGGTCGACCCGTTGGCCGGTGCCGACGCGTTGAACCCATGACCGACGATTGCCCCGGAGCCGAGGTCGATCAGGAACGCCACGACGGTGCCGTCGGGCGTGCCCGCGGTGAGCAGCCCGTTGTCGATGCCGACGAGCAGGAAGTCGGGAGTGCCGTCGTGGTTGACGTCGATGTTCACGTCGTACTCGTTGGTGGCCTGTGTCGCGAACCGGTTGTTCGTGCTGATGGCGAAGACCGCGAGGTCGAGGCCGGGCGCCAGGTTGAACTGCTGGACGCCGACGTCGCGAACGTCGGGCACCCGCGGGTCACCGTTGTCGTGCGAGCGATCGGTGAGGGTCCACGCATAGGTGTCGTAGTTGCCGGCGTGCACGCCCTGGTTCGAGAACAGCAGGGTGTCGACGAGCTGCGGGCCGTGGGTGCGGGCGCCGGTGTGTGCGCCGGCTGCCTGCACGTCGGAGAGGCCGTACGGCACGAGCACCAACGGTGCCTTCAAGGCATGGACGCCGGTGGTGGTGCCACGCGGGGTGGCCCACACGAGGCCGTTGATGCTGGACAGCCCGCCACCGTCGTCGCTGCTCACATCGGGCAGGTGCTGCGGGTCGTTGATGCGCAGCGTGACCGCCACCTTCTCCGACGAACGGCCCTGCACCCGAACGACCTTCGGGTTGATGCTGACGCTGAACTTCGACAGGCCGAGCGAATCGAGCTGTGCCGACATGTCGTAGGTGATGTTGGACCGCGACGTGTTGGTGATGGTGATGGTGCGGGTGTCGGTGTAGTTGTTCTTCAGCTCCTGGAAGCCGAAGGCGAGGCTGTCGAGTCCGTCAGGTGTCGAGAGGTACGCCACGGTGTCGGCGGCGGCCTTCGCCGCGACGAGGCCCGCGCCGTCGTTGAGGACGTTGAAGTCGCCGATGCGGGTGGGGTCGGCGTTCGACATGAGCGCACCCTTCACCGCGAGCGGACCCCAACCGGGGTGGGCCTGGCGCACCAGCAGGGCGATGCCTGCGGTGTGCGGCGTGGCCATCGACGTGCCGGAGAGGATGAGGCCCTGCGTGCCCGTGCCCACCGACGCCGACAGCAGGCTGACGCCCGGTGCGGCGATGTCGGGCTTGGGGGCACTGTCGCTGCGCGGGCCGGCCGAGCTGAAGTCGGCCGTGTTGGTGTAGGCCGGGTTCGGCATGTCGGCGCCCAGCCCGAGGGTGAGCGACTGCCCGTCGGCGAACAGACCCCCGTCGGCCTGCGCGACACCGATGAACGGGATGCTGACGCCGGGGATGGCGCCCTCGACCGGCGGGAGGCCGGGACCGTTGTTGATGAGGATGACGGCGGCCGCGCCGGCGTTCTGGCCGTCGGTGGCCCGTTCGACGCGTGTGCACACGCCGCGGTGAGTGATGATGATCTGGCCTGCGTGACCGGCGTACGCCGACGCGTCGCAACCGAGGCCGAGGTCGACGGTGGTGCCGCTGATGGAGCCGGCCGACCAGTCGTAGAGGTTGGAGTTCTGCGCGTTGAGCGTCACGTCGCCGGTGATGGCGACGCCGGGCAACGTGGCGCGCGATGCGTCGACCGCGGCCACCGACAGCGCGGTGTTCGCCGTCGACGGACCGCCGACCATGTAGGCGTTGTGGCCCTCGTTGCCGGCGGCGACCACGGAGAGCACGCCGAGCTTGGTGGCGTGATCGATGGCGAGCGCCTCGGGCTCGTCGCCGGTGCCGAACGCAGAGCCGAGCGACATGTTGATGACGTTGACGCCATCGGCCGCGGCGCGGTCGATGGCGGCGGTGACCACGTCGTCGGACACGCTGCCCGCGCAGCCGAACACCTTGTAGATGCGGATCTTCGCCTCGGGAGCGGCGCCCGGCGCCACGTTGAACGTGTTGCTCGAGAGCGTGGCCGCGTTGTACGGGCCGGTGAAGGTGCTGCCGTTCGACAGCACGCCCTGGCCGGCCGCGGTGCCCGACACGTGCGTGCCGTGCTCGCCGCAGGCGATGGGATCGGGGTCGGGGATGGGCGTGGTGCCGTTGTCGGCGTTGTATGCGTCGCCGACGAAGTCGTAACCGCCGATGACCTTCGCGGTGGGGAAGGTGCCCGGCTCGATGACCGCATGGTTGTCGTTGGCGTACGAGGCCGGGTTGCCGTTGCCGCCGAAGTCGGCGTGGTAGTAGTCGATGCCGTCGTCGATGACGCCGATCACCTCACCCTTGCCGGTGAGGCCGAGGTCGTTCCATGCCGAGGGCACTCCCGTGTACACGTCGGAGGTGCCGTTGAACTTGGTGAGCGTGCGCGACACGTGCACCTGGGTGATGCCCGAGATGGCGGCGACCGCATCGAGGTCCTTCACCTTCACGCGCACGGTGACCGAGTTGAGCACGGTCTGGGTGGAGGAGCGCACGGTGGCCCCGGCGGCGCGCAGCTTCGTGGAGACCACAGCCTGCTCGTCGGCCACGCGGCGCTGAGCGCCCTTGCGATCGAAGGTCTGCCCGGCGTCCTGCGCCTTCACCTGCGACGTGCTGACGTCGTCGCCCTGCAGCACGACGGTGGCGGTGACCACCTTGTCGGCCGACACGCGGCTCGGCAGGTTGGTGATCTTGGCATGCGCGGGCACGGCCACTTGATGGAAGCGACCGAACTGTCGCAACGATGAGGACGATGGCGAGCCGCTCTGCGCCGAGGCACCGGCGGTGAGGCCGATGCTGGCGACGAGGGCTGTAGCGACGACGAACGCACGCTTCATGGCGGAGGGTCTCCTTCTCCGGTCGGGTGGGTGCGGAGAGACTAGAACACTTTGCGACACCCCTGGAACGGACGTTCCGAGCCGGCGCACGCGCGTCATCTCGATTGACCGAGGAGTCAAGTCGGCCAGTAGGGTGCCGTTCATGGCTCATCGTTTCGAGAGCGTCCAAGCGGTCCGTGACGGACTCAAGGGCGTGAACTACCTGGCTGACGACGGCATTGCCGGCGTGGCATTCCTGGCCGATCGTCTTGGCAAGCCGGTGCTCGTGGAGGGCCCGGCCGGCACCGGCAAGAC
>PMCN01000104.1:342-17176 GCA_003154135.1 Acidimicrobiaceae bacterium | reverse complement strand
GCGTTCGAGGGCGACAGCCAGGTGCGCTGGTTCGAGGGCAACTTCAGCGAGTACGAGGCGTGGCGCCACAAGGAGCTCGGCTCCAGCGCCGACCAGCCGCACCGCATCAAGTACAAGCCACTGGCTCGCTGACCGTGGCGCGGCGATGGATCCCTCGGGCCTGCGCAGTCGTGTTCGTCGCGGGCATCGCGGGCATCATCGTCGCCAGCGTCAACGGCAACAACGCGGGCTTCGTGCTCACCATCGGGCTGTGCATCGTGCTGGCCGCGGTGGCGCTGCTCACCTATGGCGCCGTCACGGCCAAGAGCCGCATCGACGTGTTCGACGAGGCCGACGCCGAGCAGCTCGAACAGCAGGTGACCGCACTCGTCGCGGCCGGCGCACCCGAAGACCGGGTGCGCGCACTCGTGCGCGACGCGATGCGCCTCGGGCGCCGATGAGCACGCCGCCCGTGCAGCACGAGACCGATGCACAGCTCGCCACCCGACTCGCGGTCGAGGCCGGCCGGCTGCTCGTGCAGCTGCGCGACGATCACTTCTCACGCGGCGCACCCGCGTGGCAGGTGATGGACAACGGCGATCTTGCCTCGCACCGCTTCCTCGTGCAGGCGCTGCAGGAGTTGCGCGCCGACGATGCTGTGCTCTCCGAGGAGGGCGTGGAAGATCCTCGGCGCTTCACCGCCGATCGCGTGTGGATCGTCGACCCGCTCGACGGCACCAACGAGTATGGCGAGCGCGGTCGCCACGACTGGGCCGTGCACGTCGCCCTGTGGGAGACCGGTCGACTCTCGGCGGGAGCGGTCAGCCTGCCCGCGCTCGACATGGTGTTCGCCACCGACCCTGCACCGGCGCTCCCACCCAACGAGCGCGAGCGCCCGCGGCTCGTCACCAGCCGTACCCGCAACCCACCGGCTGCCGTCGTGGTGGCCAACGCGCTCGGCTGCGATGCCGTGCGCCTCGGCTCCGCCGGCGCGAAGGCGATGGCCGTGGTGGTCGGTGAGGCCGACATCTACGTGCACGACGGCGGCATGTACCAGTGGGACAGCGCAGCACCAGCAGTCGTGGCCGAGGCCGCCGGCCTCCACGTGAGCCGCATCGACGGCTCGCCGCTGGTCTACAACCAGCGCGACCCCTGGCTCCCCGACTTCCTCGTGTGCCGCAAGGAGCTCGCCGACGGCGTGCTCGACGCACTCTGGGGCGATCGCCGACGACGCTTCCCAGCCCGTTAGCGTTCGGCCATGGAGCTCACTGCCGTCCGCTTCGACGTCGACGACCACGTCGCCACCGTGTGGCTGCACCGTCCGCACCGGCACAACGCGTGGACGGGACGCATGCACCGCGAGTACCTCTCGGTGCTGGCCGAGCTCGACGGCATGCCGCACGTGCGCGCGGTCGTGGTCACCGGCACGCCGCCCGCGTTCTGCGTGGGCGGCGACAGCGAGGCGCTCGCCGGCCACGCCGAACGCGGCAGCTACGACTCCGGTCTCGGCGACCACGCGGCCCGGCCCGGTCGCGGTGTGCGACCCGAGTTCGACGCCGACTTCGCCTGCCAGTTCGCGATGCGGTTCCCCATCATCGCCGCGGTCAACGGCGCAGCCGCAGGGGTGGGACTCGCACTCGCACTGTTCTGCGACCTCCGCTTCGCCAGCGCGAGCGCCAAGCTCACCACCGCGGCACCGAAGCTGGGCCTTCCCGCGGAGTACGGCATGAGCTGGCAGCTCCCGCGGCTGGTCGGCACGACGCGCGCCGCCGACCTGCTGTTCTCGGGGCGCGTGTTCACCCCGGCCGACACCGAATCGTGGGGGCTGTGGAACGGCGTCGAAGCCGACGGCGAGCATGCACTGCTGGCCGCGCAGCACTACGCCCACGGGCTGGCCACCGGGGTGGGTCCCACCGCACTCACCACCACCAAGGCGCAGCTCTACTCAGACATGCTGCACACCTCACCCGCCCACGCGATCACCGAGGCGCAGCGTCTGCTCGGCGAGGCGATGACCACGGCCGAGTACCGCGAAGGCGTCGCTGCGCTGCGCGAGAAGCGCCCGCCCGCGTTCGGCTGACGGGAAGGCCGCACTGCGGGTGTCGCCCGACACGTCGAACGGGCGGCCGAGGCTTACACTTCCGCCATGCAGACCGTCCACCCCGAGGCCGACGTCGAGCGCCGCCTGCCCGGCCTTCCCGCCGCCGCGGCCGCATCCATCGGTGCCGGCGCGGTGCACGCGGCCGCGGTCGGCCTCCACGCCGGCCATCCTGCACTCGCCCGCATCCTGGTCGTGGTGGCCGCCGCCCAGCTCGCTGTCGGGCTCTGGGCGCTGCTGCGCCCCAACCGCGCCGTCGCCGGCGTGCTGGCCGGCGTCAACGGCGCTGCGGTCCTCGGCTGGTTGGCCACTCGCACCGGCGGCATCTCGTGGATCGACGGGCTGCACGACCGCGGCGCGGTTCACTTCGCCGACGCGGCCTGCGCCACGCTCGGCGCTGCTGCCGCCGGCGCCGCCCTCGGTGCGCTGCTGGTCGGATGGCGCGAAGGCCCGCGCATGCGCCTCGCGGTGCCCGCCTTCGCGGTGGTGCTCATCGCCGTGCCGGCCATGTGGTCGACCAGCTCGATGGCCTCCGCCGATTCGTCGACCGCGCTCGGCAGCGGTGCCGGCGACGGGGCCAGCACCGAGACCACCATCGCCATCTCCACCGACGGCACCACAGTCGTGAGCACAGGGGTGAGCACAGGCGACACGGTGCACGTCCACGACACCACCCCGGCCGACAGCAACTGGCCGCGCCCGTACGACCCGGCCAAGCCGCTCGACCTCTCCGGCGTCGCCGGCGTCACCGCCGACGAGCAGGCGCGTGCCACCCAGCTCATCGAGGACACGTTGAAAGACCTGCCCCGCTGGTCGACGACGGCCGCCGCGGTGGCCGATGGCTACCAGAGCATCGGCGATGCCCTCACCGGCACCGAGCACTACATCAAGACGTCGCTCATCGAGGACAACGTGATGCTCGACCCCACGCAGCCCGAGTCGCTCGTCTACGGCGTGAACGGCGCCCAGCGCACGCTCGAGGGCGCGATGTTCATCGTCAGCGCCCGACCCACCGACGACCCCACGCTCACCAACTACGCCGGTCCGCTCATGACGTGGCACAACCACGGCAACCTGTGCTGGGACAAGATCAACGGCGTCGCCAAGGTCGTCGGCATCACCGACGCCAGCGGCAAGTGCGCCCGCGGCGTCAACACCGGCGGCGCCAACCCGATGGTGCACGTGTGGATCGTGCCGCAGGCGTGCGGTCCGTTCTCGGCCCTCGAGGGCATCGGTGCCGGCCAGGCCGCAGTGCCCACAGACCAGCGCACCGACCAGTGCGGGACCCACACCCACACGACCACCGGCACCGGGACGACCACCACCACCGTGGCAACCAGCGCCGTCGTGCACCCGTACGACCCCACGAAGCCCATCGACCTCTCGGGCACCCCGGGCGTCACGCCCCAGCAGCAGGCTGCGGCTGAGAACCTCGTCGCGGTCACGGTGGTGCGCCTGCCCAAGTGGGCNNACCGGCTTCGAGCACTACATCCAGTGGAACTGGATCAACGACTCCACCATCCTCGACCCCGACCACCCCGAAGCACTGGTCTACCAGCCGCAACCCGACGGCTCGAAGAAGCTCGTCAGCGCGATGTACATGCTGCCCGACACGGTGAAGCTCACCGACGTGCCCGACATCGGCGGCGCGCTCATGCAGTGGCACGTCCACGACAACCTGTGCTTCACCAGCGACAAGGTGGCGCCGAAGGTGGCCGGTCTCACCGACAGTTCGGGCAACTGCCCGGCGGGTCTGGTCAAGTTCGTGCCCTCGCCGATGATCCACGTCTGGATCGTGCCCCAGCAGTGCGGCCCGTTCGCCGCACTCGAGGGTGTGGGGGCCGGCCAGATCGCCCCCGGCCAGGAACGTCTCTGCGACCACGTGCACGGTACGGGATTCTGACCCTCTCCGGCTCGAAACCCATCGCTCGTGTCAGGCGCTGACCACCAAGCTTGGTGGTCAGCCGCTGACACGAGCTGAAAGAACCGAGGGGAATCGGGGGACGAAGGACCCTGGTCCGCACGGCGGTCGGACGATGCACGATGCCGGGATGCAGCGCTGGCACACCATCATCGAACCGTTCCGCATCCACTCGGTCGAACCCATGCGGTCGACCACCGTCGAGGAACGAGCGGCCCGCCTCGCCGAAGCCGGGTTCAACCTGTTCAACCTGCACGCCGACGACGTGCTGATCGACCTGCTCACCGATTCGGGCACGGGCGCGATGTCGCGCGACCAGTGGGCCGCCATCCAACGCGGCGACGAGAGCTACGCCGGTTCGCCGTCGTGGTACCGCTTCTTGGCGGCCGTGCAGACGCTGTTCCCGTTCGAGCACGTCATCCCCACGCACCAGGGCAGGGCAGCCGAGAAGATCCTGTTCTCGGTGATCGGCGGGCCGGGCAAGGTGGTGCCCAACAACACGCACTTCGACACCACGCGGGCCAACGTCGAGTTCACCGGTGCGGAGGCGGTCGACCTCGTCATCGCCGAGGGGCGCCAGCCCGATCTCGTCCACCCGTTCAAAGGGAACATGGACGTCGAGGCGCTCGACGCGCTGATCACCGACCGGGGCGCCGCCAACGTACCCGTCGTGTTCGTCACCATCACCAACAACTCGGGTGGCGGGCAGCCCGTGTCGCTCGCCAACCTGCGGGCCGTGCGCGCCGTGTGCGACCGTCACGGCGTGCCGCTCTTCCTCGACGGCTGCCGCTTCGCCGAGAACGCGTGGTTCATCCGCGAACGTGAAGACGGCCAGCAGGGGCGGCCCGTGCCCGACATCGTGCGCGAGATGGCCGGCCTGGCCGACGGCATGACGATGAGCGCGAAGAAGGACGGACTGGCCAACATCGGCGGCTGGCTGGCCATGAACGACGGCGTGATCGCCGCCCAGTGCCGCAACCTGCTCATCCTCACCGAAGGCTTCCCCACCTACGGAGGGCTGGCCGGCCGCGACCTCGAGGCCATCGCCCAGGGACTCACCGAGGTGGTCGACGAGCACTACCTGCAGTACCGCATCCGCAGCACGGCGTATCTGGCCGACGCGCTCGATGCCGCGGGCGTGCCGGTGGTGAAGCCCGCCGGAGGGCACGCGGTGTACCTCGACGCCCGCGCGCTGCTGCCGCACATCGCACCGTTGCACTACCCGGGACAGGCGCTCGCCGCCGCGCTCTATCGCGAGGGCGGCATCCGCGGTTGCGAGATCGGGACGGTGATGTTCGGACGCCACCCCGACGGCACCGAGACGCCGGCCGCGATGGACCTCGTACGCCTGGCCATCCCGCGTCGCACCTACACGCAGAGCCACATCGACTACGTCATCGAGGTGGTCACGTTCGTCGCCTCACGCGCCGGCGAGCTGCGCGGGATGCGCATCGTGGACGAGCCGCCCGCCCTGCGTCACTTCACGGCGCGCTTCGAGCCCCGCGACTGACCGCCGGGCCGCGAACGACCATCGTCGCCTTCGCATCGTCGTCGCGGATGAACAAGGCGAACACGGCGGCGATGAGGGCGAGGACCACCGCGACGCCGAACGCCCAGTGCACACCGGTGAGGGCGTGCCCGATCTTGTCGGCGGCGAGCGGCGGGCTGAGCACGCCGTACGCGGTGAGGATGCTCGCCAGCACCGCGACACCGAACGACACGCCCACCTGGCGCTGCGTGCTGAACAGCGATGACGCCCGGCCGTTCTGCGCGGGAGGGATGGTGGCGTAGCTGGCCGCCTGCATGGGCACGAAGGCGAATCCCATGCACAGCCCGCGCAGCACCATGAGGCCGCGGATGAGCCAGAGGCTGGTGTCGAGCGTGAGCGTGGTGAACAGCGCGATGGCCATCGCCGCGGCGAAGAACCCACCCGACATCAGCCGCCGTGGACCGACCCGCGCGTACACACGCCCTGCGATGAGCGACGACGCCATCACGCCGAACGCCTGCGGGAACGTGGTGAGGCCGCTCTGCAGCGGATCCATGCCGCGCAGGTTCTGGAGGTACTGCGGCATCACGAACGTGACGCCGAGGAAGCTCGCAATGGCGAAGAAGCTCACGATGTTGCACTGACGGAACATGCGGTTGCCCAGCAGCCGCAGCTCGAGCATCGGATTCGGCACCTTCAGCTCCACCCACACCGTGAGCGCGCCGCACAGCACACCGATCGCGCCGATGCCGGCCACGCGGAACGATGTCCAGCCGGCTTGCGGACCCTCGCTGAGCGCGTAGACCACCATCGCCAACGAGGCACCCGACAGCACCAGGCCGACCACGTCGAGCGGGCCGGCAGTGGCTTCCTTGTGTTCGCGCAAGTGGCGGAAGCCGAACCAGAGGGCGAGCAGCGCGATGGGCACGTTGACGAGGAAGATCCAGCGCCAGTCGAAGTTCTTGGTGATGAACCCGCCCACCACCGGGCCCATCGCCGGCGCGGCCAGCGTGGGGATCATGACGATCGTCGATGCCTTCGCCCGTTCGGCAGGCGGGAACGCACGGAACAGCATCGCGATGCCCACCGGCGTGAGCATGCCCCCGCCCACGCCCTGCAGCACACGGAAGGCGATGAGCTGCTCGATGGTGGTGGCGAAGCCGCACGCCGCCGAGCCGACGGTGAAGGCGCCGAGAGCGAACAGGAACGTGCGCTTCGTGCCGAACCGGTCGCCGAGCCAGCCGCTGGTGGGGATCCACACCGCGAGGCTCAGCGTGTAGCCGAGCACCACCCACTCGGCGTTCGAGGTGTGCAGCTCCTCGCCCAACTTGGGCAGCGCCACGTTGACGATGGTGGAGTCCATGATGTCGAGGAAGAGCGCCGACACGTAGACGATCGCGACGACCCACTTGTACGCCATCTCGTGCCCGAAGACCCGGACGAGGTCGTTGTGACTTTGAGCGGGAGCGGTCGTGGTCACCGCGGCGACCGTACCGCAACGTCGCTTCGACGACCGCCATCGAACGCCGTTACGGCAGTTCGAGCACCGTCACCACACCCGTGCTGCCGTCGACGCGGATGCGAGCACCGTCGGGGATGCGCCGCGTGGCACCGGTCGCGGAGATGACGCACGGGATGCCCAGCTCGCGGCTGACGATGATGGCGTGGCTGAGCGGAGCGCCCACGTCGACCACTACGCCCGCCGCAGGCACGAACAGCGGCGTCCACGAAGGGTCGGTGATGGGGGCGACCAGGATGTCGCCCGGCTCGAGCGCGAACGGATCGTTGGAGTCGAGGATCACGCGGGCGATCCCCTCGGCCTGCCCTGGGCAGCCCGGGAGCCCGGCCAGCACGTCGCCGGCGACGAGCCGGTTGGCAGCGGCGGCATCGCGTCGAGGCCACGTGTCGGGACCGTCGGTGCGACCCACGAACACGAACGGCGGCTCGAGCTGCTCGAGCTGCATGTACTCGGCGCGGCGAGTGCGCACCGTGGCCGACATCGAACGTGGATCGGCGAACAGCTGCGGCATCTCGGCCTTGCGCAAGAAACCGAAGTCTTCGATCTCGTCGAATGCGCCGGCCTCCACCATGCGCCGACCGATCTCGCGCATCGCGATGCGCATCTCGTGGATGACGCGGATGTTGTTGGTCTTCGTGCGCTCGCGGCCGGGCAGCCACGCCTTCGAACACGCGATGGCCGCGGCGAGCTGTCCGTGGGTGGCCGGGTCGGCCGCCACCATCGCGATCAGTTCGGCCGACGCGGTCTCGCGCTCGGCGGCCCGCTCGGCGTGGTGCCCAGCCGGGTTGGCAGAGTCGGGCGCCTGCCGCATGCGGTCGATGGCAGCGAGGGCGAGCGCCGGGCGGGTCTCCCACGATGGCGAGCGCGACTCCCACTCGTTGGGTCCGCGACTGCCGTACTCGTACAGGAACGCGGCGAAGCCCGCGGCGAACTCGGCCGAGTCGGGGTCGAGCCGCGAGAGCGCCCACATCGCGTGGCTGGGTTCTGCGGAGTCGACCTCGCCGATGCCGGCGATGATGGGCATGACCAGATCGGGCCGCCCCACCGCAGCGGCGACACCGCTGATGATGCCCACCGGCACCGTGGCCATGTACGTGGTGAACAGGTGATGGGCGAACATCCGCCGGTGCACCGGGACCAGCGACAAGAAGCGCTCCCACAGCTGCTCGTTGGTGAGCTGCGACACATCGGGCCGCGTGTCGCGCAACGCCTTGGTCTCGAGGCGGTCGTCGGTGAGCTCGGTGAGGTCGCTGAGCCTGCTCTGCGACAGCACGTAGCCGAAGGTGGCGCCGATCTTCTCGCTCAGATCGGGCCGCACGTCGCCCTCCATCTCCTCGTACGGCGGGATGCCCGGTTGCGCGCCGAAGAACTGCTCGTCCATCGCCTGCCAGCTGAGGCCTGGCGCTCGCTCGCCGAACAGGCGGATGAGCGAGGCGTTGAGGTAGCAGTACCCGCCCTGCACGCCGAGCTGACAGAAGATGCCCTCCGGCAGCTCGTCGGCGTCGAACGCGCCCATGCGCACCCATGCGTCGCGCCAGCCCAGCTCGGCATCGAACAGCGCGGTGTCGCTGGTGAGCGGTGTCACCGGATCGGGGAAGACCTCCCCCACGTTGGCGCGCGTGTAGATCGGAAAGCGTGCGGACAGGTCGGTGTCGGTGACGTAGTACTTGTCGCCCATGATGTCCCCCAAGACGTCGTCGGTGGGCGGATGATAGCGATGCCGGCGACCCGGTGCCGCGACACGCGCGGACCGGCGTACCGTCGGAGCATGACCGAGCTCCGCTTCGTGCCGTACCACCTCCTCGGTGACACACCGAACGTGGTGGTCGACGGATCGCCCACCGCGTCGACACTCCTCACGCTGTCGCACTGGCCGGGCAGCCCCACACCCATCGACCTGCTCGACGACCTGTCGGCGCAGATCGCCTTCCACGCGCTCGAACGTCCGGCACTGTTCGATGGCATCGATGCCGTGTCGAACAACCACTTCGACCAGGACGGGCTGATGTGCGCCTACGCCCTCCTCGATCGCGGCGCGGCGACCGAGCGGCGCGCGCAGGTGATCGACGTCGCGTCGGCCGGCGACTTCGCCACGTTCACCGACCGCGACAGCATGCGCGTGGCGATGACGCTGGCCGCGTTCGACGACCCCGACCGATCGCCGCTCGACGGAGAGGTGTTCGCACACGGATACCAGCACCAGTGCGGGCGCCTCTACGAACTGCTCCTCCCGAGGGTGGGCGAGTTGCTCGACCACCCCGAACGCTCGCACGACCTGTGGGCGGCCGAGAACGCGCACCTCGACGAGAGCCTCGATGCCATCGACCGCGGCATCGTCGTGCTGCGCGAGCACCGCGACGTGCACCTGGCAGAGGTGGTCGTCCCCGACGACTGGGCCGAGCGCGTCGCCAGCCGCTTCACGGTCGAACGCGCCGCAGCGGTGCACCCTGCCGCGATCAACACGCGCACGGAGTGCATGCGGCTGCTCGTNNTCACACGGCAACCAGCACCGCGTGGAGCTGCGCTACGAGACCTGGGTGATGTACCGCTCGCATCCGGTGCCGGCGCGGCCCGACCTGCGCGTGCTGGCCACGCGGCTCGACGGGCTCGAAGGCCGCGCCTGCTGGCGCGCCGATCCGCCCGGTGCGCTCACGCCCATGCTCCAGCCCGACGCGCAGGGCAGCTCGCTCTCGCTCGACCGCTTCCGCGACGAGCTGGTCGCCTTCCTGCGCACGGCGCCGGCAGCGTGGGACCCGTTCGCCCCCAACTGACCGCCGCAGATGTGACTCCAGCCCGGGCGCACGCGTGGTGGTTCCGCACTTTCGCTGCGATCATGCAGGCATGACCGCGCTCGACGACCGCAACTGGGCAGCCTTCACCGAGCAGGGCCCGTGGACGCTGCGCCGCGACGACATCCGCTGGCTGCCGCTCGCCGACCAGCTGCGCACCGCCGCGCAGGCCGAGGTGCCGGCGCTCACCAAGGCCGCGAAGGTTCCCCCGGGGCGTCGCGTGGTGCGAGTGGTGCGCGTGCTCGGCGGCGCTGTGGTGCCGTGGCTGGTGCGCAAGCGACGTGGCACGTACGGCACGCCCGAGGCAAGTCGCGCCGACATCTCGATGCGCCTGCGCAAGGCGGCCGAGCAGCTCGGCCCCACGTACATCAAGCTCGGTCAGATCATCTCCAGCGGTGAGGGGCTCTTCCCCGCCGAGCTGGTGAGCGAGTTCAAGAAGTGCCGCGACCAGGTGCCCGCGGAGCCGTTCAGCACGGTGCGTCTCGTGGTCGAGAGCGATCTCGGCGCCCGCCTCGAGGACGTGTTCTCGTTCTTCGACACCACCCCGCTCGCCGCCGCATCCATCGCACAGGTGCACGCCGCCACGCTGCGCACCGGCGAGGAGGTCGTCGTCAAGGTACAGCGGCCCACGGTGGCCCAGCACGTGCGCAACGACCTGCGCGTCATGGCGTGGCTGGCGCCGTTCCTCGTCGGCCGCATCCCCATCGCCTCGCTCGCCAACCCGCCGGCGCTGGTCGAGCTGTTCGCCGAGACCATCGTCGAGGAGCTCGACTTCCGCATGGAGGCCGCCAACATGATCGACGTGGCGGCGATGCTGCACGAGTTGGGCAACCACGGCTACGTGGTCCCCCGCCCTCATCCCACCCTGGTGACCCGACGGGTGTTGGTGATGCAGCGCCTGAGCGGCTTCAACTTCGACGACGTGGCCGGCATGAAGGACGCGGGCATCGACACCGAGGAGGTCGTGCGCACGGCGATGGTCGCTCTCATGGAGGGCGCGATGGTCTACGGCGTGTTCCACGGCGACCTGCACGGCGGCAACCTGTTCGTGCTGCCCGACGGCCGCACTGCCCTGCTCGACTTCGGCATCGTCGGGCGCCTCACCGGCGAGCGACGGCTGGCGTTCCTGCGCATGATGCTGGGCGCGACCACCAACGACGTGCGGGGTCAGATGGCGGCCATGCGCGACCTGGGTGCGCTGCCCGCCGACACCGACCTCGAGGCCGTCATCCGCGACCTGCGCCTCGACCAGCCTGCGGTCGACCCCACCACGCTCACCGGCGAGGAACTGGTGGCCGAGGTGCAGCGGGTGGTGAAGGCGCTGCTCGGGTACGGCGCCCGGATGCCCAAGGAGCTCATGCTCTACGTGAAGAANNGTGAAGAACATGGTGTTCCTCGACGGCGCGATGGCCCGCCTCGCTCCCGACCTCGACCTGCTGGGCGAGATCGCGAAGATCTCGATGATGTTCGCCGAGCGCCACGGCGAGCGTCTCGGGCGCGAACTGGGCATCGACCACACGGCGGTCGAGCTGAGCATGGATGGCGTGAAGGCCAGCTTCGGTGTCGACACCGGCACCGACCAGCTCACCTACCGCGAGCTGCAGGCACGCCGCGAGCTCATCCAGAAGCGCATGCGCGATCACGTCGGCCGCTGAGCCCAGTCGCTATCGTCGCTCGACGTGCGTCTCGTCGTTGCCCGCTGCACTGTCGACTACCGAGGTCGGCTCGACGCCCACCTTCCCGAGGCCGTGCGCCTCATCATGGTGAAGGCCGACGGCTGCGTGGCCATCCATGCCGACGGTGGGGCGTACAAGCCACTCAACTGGATGAACGCGCCCAACACCATCGTCGACCACGGAGATCACTGGCTGATCACCAACCCCAAGGGCGAGGAGCTCACCATCCGCCTGCTCGAGGTGCTCACCGACAGCAGCCACGAGCTCGGCGACGACCCCGGCCTGCAGAAGGACGGCGTCGAGGCGCACCTGCAGGAGCTGCTCGCCGCGTCGCCGCACGCGATCGAAGAAGGGCTCACGTTGGTGCGCCGCGAGTACCCGACAGCCATCGGTCCCATCGACCTCGTGTGCCGCGACACCGATGGCCAGGTGGTGGCCATCGAGGTGAAGCGCCGCGGCGAGATCGACGGCGTCGAGCAGCTGGCGCGGTACATCGAGCGCTTGCACCTCGACTCGTCACTCGGCGCAGTGCGCGGCGTGTTCGTGGCCCAGAGCGTGAAGCCGCAGGCGCGGGTACTGGCGCAGTCGCGTGGCTTTCGCGTGGTGGAGGTCGACTACGACGAACTGCGCGGCATGAAGCCCGACGAGCTGCGCCTCTTCTGAGCGGAAGGCACCGCTAGCGTGACCTCGATGCGTCTGATCCGCGGAGTAGCGCAGCACTACGAGTGGGGCGACACCGACGCCATCCCCCGCCTGCTGGGCCAGGCCGACGACGGCCGCCCGTGGGCCGAGTGGTGGCTGGGCACGCACGCCGGTGGACCGTCGCACTTCGCCGACGACACCACGCTCGGCTCCGCGGCCGGCGAGCTGCCCTACCTGCTGAAGCTGCTGGCCGCGGCCGAGCCGCTCTCGCTGCAGACCCACCCCGACACCGCCACCGCGCAGGCAGGCTTCGCCCGCGAGCGCGCGGCCGGGATCGCCATCGACGATCCGGCCCGCATCTACCGCGACCCGTACGCCAAGCCCGAGCTGCTGTGCGCGCTGGCGCCCTTCGACACGCTGTGCGGCTTCCGGCCGCCGGCCGACACCGAAGCGCTGCTGCACGCATTGGGCGCTCACGAGCTGGCATCGGTGCTGCACCACGACGGCCTGGAGGCCACCGTGTCGGCGCTGTACCGGGGCACCATCGCCAGCGCCCCGCTGGTGCAGGCGTGCCAGGGCCACCCGTCGCCACAGGCGCAGCTCGTCAACCGCCTGGAGGCGAGCTACCCGGGCGATGCCAGTGTGGCGGTGACGCTGTTCCTGCACCGCGTGCGCCTCCAGCCCGGCGAGGCGCTCTACCTCGGCCCCGGCAACCTGCACGCCTATCTCGACGGCGTGGGTGTGGAGGTGATGGGCGCGAGCGACAACGTGGTGCGCGGCGGGCTCACCTCCAAGCACGTCGATGTCGACGAGTTGCTGCGCGTCCTGAGCTTCGAACCGCTCGCCGACCCCGTTGTGCGGCCCGAGATGTACCTGCCCCGCTGCTGGCGGTACGCAACGCCCGATGCGCCCTTCGAGCTGCACCGCTTCGACATCGACGACGTGCTCACCTACACCGCGCACAGCCGCGAGGTGCTGCTCTGCACCGACGGCGACTCCGGTGTGCTTCGCCGCGGCGCGGCCGGCTACCTCGCACCGGGCGAATCGGTCACGCTGGCCGGCCCGTCCACCGTGTTCTGCGTGGTCGAGAACTGATCAGAGTCGGACCACCGCGTCGAGCGCCAGGTCGAGCAGGCGGTCGCGCACGCCGGACTGCTTCTCCCAGTGCCGGTGGTCCCACTCGGCAGCACTGACGTCGTCGCCCGCGTAGAGCAGTTGCCCGTACACGGCGCCGCGAAACGTGGCGCACGCGAACATGGCCGATGCCTCCATCTCGACGGCGATGCAGCCCTGCTCGCGCCGGCGCGCCACCTTGGCGGGCGTCTCCCGGAAAAACGCATCGGTGGTCCACGTGAGGCCGCGGTCGTGCGGCACGCCCGCCTCGCTGAGCACGTCGTCGATGGCGGCGAGCGCACGTGGATGAGGCGCCACCTCGGCCTCCGGCGGTGCGTAGTGGTAGCTGGTGCCTTCGTCGCGCACGGCACCGATGGGCACGATGACGTGACCGACGTCGAACCCGGAGCGCACGATGCCCGCACCGCCGCAGCCGATGATGTGCGTCGCGCCGAGCGCGATGAGCACCTCGAGCGTGGTGACCGCGGCGGGCGCACCCACACCCGGGCTCACCAGTGCGACCGGCACGCCCGCGTGCTCGACGATGCAGATGGGGTGATCGCCGTGCTCGAACGGCACCTGGTGCACGGGTTCGAGGCCCACGGTGCGCGCACGCACGACATCGCCGAACCAGCAGGTGACCGCATGGCGCGGGAAGCCCAGCGGCGGGCGGTGGATGCTGGGGTTGATGACTGCGTCGGGCGACGGATCGAACTCGAACAGCGGCGAGGCGGCGTGGGGCACGCGATCACCCACCGCTGACGGTGCGGCGGATCTCGACGATCTTCTCCATCGAGTGGTTGACGTCGGCGCCCTTCTCGTCGAGCAGGGTGCCGCGGTCCTTTGCGGCCTCTCGCTCGGCGAGCTTGGTGTCGGCGCGTGCGATGGCCGCATCGGTGCCGTGCTCGTTGATGAACTCGGCCCACTCGACGAGCGCGTCGACCATGTCCTCCTCCTTCACCACGGCCACGTTGCGACCCTTGACGAAGAGGTGGCCACGCTTGTTGCCGGCGGCGATGCCCAGATCGGCCTCGCGGGCCTCGCCCGGGCCGTTGACCACACAGCCCATGATGGCCACCTGCAGCGGCAGCTTGCGATCGCCGAACGCTTTCATCGCACGGTTGGCCACGTCGATGACGTCGACCTCGGCGCGGCCGCACGAGGGGCAGGCGATGAGGTCGACGTTCTTGCGTTCGCGCAGTCCGAGCGCTTCGAGGAGCTGACGCCCGGCGCGGGCCTCCTCGACCGGATCGGCGGTGAGGCTGTAACGGATGGTGTCGCCGATGCCTTCCAGCAGCAGCGCGGCGATGCCGGCGGTGGCCTTCACCAAGCCCGCGGGCGGCGGCCCGGCCTCGGTGACCCCGAGGTGCAGCGGCGCATCGGTGACGTCGCTGAGCTGGCGATAGGCCTCCACCATCAACGGCACGTTGGAGGCCTTCACGCTGATCTTGTAGTCGGTGAAGCCCACCTCGTCGAAGAACGAGATCTCGTGCAGCGCACTCTCGACCATCGCCTCGGCGGTGAGGCCGCCGTACTTGTCGTAGAGCGACGGATCGAGCGAGCCACCGTTGACGCCGATGCGGATGGGCAGCCCCCGGTCCTTGGCCTCGCTGGCCACGGCCTTGATGTGCTCGGGCCGGCGGATGTTGCCGGGGTTGAGGCGGAGGCCGTGCACCCCTGCTTCCATCGCCGCCAGCGCCATCTTGTACTGGTGGTGNNGCCGTCTTGGTGATGGTCATCGACTGGACGGTGATGGGTGCGCCACCACCCACCGGCACCTTGCCGACATGGATCTGGCGTGTGACACGTCGTTCGAAGCTCACCCCGCCAGTGTGCCAGCCCGAGAGCCCGGCCGGGCGACTACCCCTTGGCGATGTCGAGGTACAGGCCGGTGAAGAACATGAACGCGAGCAGCGTGAGGCACACGGCGGCGACCGGCATCAACTTCGCCGCATCGGCGTGGTAGCGCCTGCCCTTGCGCGAGCGGATGCGCTCGTAGATGGCGATGCCCGCATGGCCACCGTCGAGCGGCAGCAGCGGGAACATGTTGAACACGCCCACCGACACGTTGAGCGCGGCGAGCACGCTGAGCGCGCCGGCCCACCCGTCGGTGCGGCCGGCCGAGTTGCTCACCTGCGCTGCGCCGACCAACGTGCCTGGGCGCGACGTGACGTCGGTGTTGCTGCCCGTGAGGTGGCCGATGAGGTTGAACGGGTTGAGCACCCTCGCGATGCCCGCAGTGGCCTGGCCGACACCGGTGACGAGGTCTTTCGGCCCCTGGACGAGCGCGTCGCCCCACCCCTGTTGCACTCGCGCCTGCGAGTCGCTGTTGACACCGAGGAAGCCCACGACCTCACCCTGGGAAACGTTGGGCGACTGCTCGAGGATGGCCTCGAGCGTGAGCGGCTGGCCGTCGCGCAGCACCGACAAGCTGATGGTGGCGCCCGGCGTCGTGGCGCGGATGTGCGATGTGAACTCGGTGGCCTGCGTGACGGGTGTGCCGTCGATGGCGGTGACGATGTCGTTGGCGCGCAAGCCTGCCGCCGCCGCCGGTGTGCCTGCCGACACGGCATAGATGGTGACACGGCCGGATTCCTGGTAGCTGCCGGCGAAGCCGTAGACGCCGACGATGACGACGACGGCAATGATGATGTGCATCACCGACCCGGCGGTGATGACCCACATGCGACGGGGGAAGCTCGCCTGGCGGTAGGTGTACGGCTCGTCCTCGGCCGCCACCTCGTCCATGTTGGTCATGCCGATGATCTTCACGAAGCCGCCGAGCGGGATGGCGCGCAGGCCGTACTCGACACCGTTGCGGTGCATGCTCCACACCCGCGGGCCGAAGCCGAGGAAGAACTGCGTGGCCTTCATGCCGCTGCGGCGTGCGGTCCAGAAGTGGCCGAACTCGTGCAGCATGATGGACAGCGCGACACCGACGACGAACACGAGGATCCACGGCCGGTACCACGCGAAGAAGCCGAGCAGCCCCACCCAGGCGAGGATGCCGATGAGCATGGCCTGCTGTGTCGGCGCCTCGTCGACGTCCTTCTGGGTGCCCCCCGAGACGACCTCGGTGGCGATCCAGCCGTGGCGTGTGTCGTTGCTCATGTGGGAAGGACCTCCTGGGCCACCTGCCGTGCGCGGGCATCGGCCGCGATGATGTCGTCGACGGATTGATCGGCACCGGGCTCGTACCTCTGGAGCGCGGCGTCGCACACGTCGGCGATCTGGCTCCAACGGATGCGTCCCTGGAGGAACGCCTCGACCGCCACCTCGTTGGCCGCGCTGAGCCATGCCGGGGCCGTGCTGCCGGTGCGACCCGCCTGGTAGGCGAGGGCCAGGCAGCGGAACGTGGCCGTGTCGGGTTGTTCGAAGTCGAGCCGGCCGAGCGATGCCCAGTCGATGCGGCCGAACGCCGTGCCGATGCGGCCGGGATACGCCAACGCGTACCCGATGGGCAGCCGCATGTCGGGCATCGACAGCTGAGCGATCGTGCTGCCGTCGGTGAACTCGGCCATGGAGTGCACCACGCTCTGCGGGTGCACCACCACCTCGATGTGGTCGTAGGGCGTGCCGAACAGCTCGTGCGCCTCGATCACCTCGAG
>PMCN01000104.1:0-248 GCA_003154135.1 Acidimicrobiaceae bacterium | reverse complement strand
TCGCTGTCGACCGGCACGAGCTCGGCTCCCGGCGTGGCGCGCAACGGCTGCACCATCGGGCCGGCGGCGATGAGGCTCTCCTTGTTGGCCAGCGCGAGCCGCTTGCCGAGCCGCAACGTGCGCACCGTGACGGCGAGCCCCGCGAAGCCGACCACTGCGTTGACCACCACGTCGGCCGATTCCACGAGGTCGGCGAAGTCGGCCACCACGTCGGCGAAGGGGAGCGCGGCGGCGACCTCGGCGCGGCG
>PMCN01000302.1 GCA_003154135.1 Acidimicrobiaceae bacterium | reverse complement strand
TGGTAGAAGGGCACCGGGATGCACACGCGATCTGCTGCGGTGTACCCGCATCGCTGCCCGACGAAGTATCCGTTGTTGAGGATGTTGTGGTGCGTGAGCGTCGCACCCTTCGGAAACCCCGTCGTGCCACTGGTGTACTGGATGTTGATCGGGTCGTCGCTGCCGAGGGTGGCCTCCCGCTCGTGCACCGAGCGGTGGCCGATTCGCTCGCCGGCCGACGCGAGATCGGCCCACTCCGGCGTGTCGAAGCACACCACGCGCTCCAACGATGGAACCGACGACCGGACCTCGGCCAGCATCGCCGCGTAGTCGGCATCCTTGAACGACGAGACGGCAACGACCACTCGGCAGCCGGACTGGCGAACGACGTACTCGAGCTCGCTGGTCCGGTAGGCGGGATTGATCGTCACCAGGATGAGACCCGTGCGCGCCGCGGCGTACTGGAGCAGCGTCCACTCGATACGATTGGGGCTCCAGATCCCGACGCGGTCTCCTGCGGCGAGCCCGCTCTCGATCAGCCCGGCGCTCAGATCGTCGATGGCCCGGTCGAACTCGCCGTAGGTCATTCGGACGTTCTGCTGGCACGAGACGATGCACTCGGCGGCGGGCTGCGACGCGCTGACGCGACGCAGGTTGTCGCCGATCGTCTCACCGAGCAACGGGGTCGTCGACGTTCCGTGCGAGTACGCAAGGTCGCTCATCGGCGGAGCATATCCCCCGTCGGTTTTGGCGGGACGCGGTGCCCGGGCAATGAGACGCGATGGAGTCCACCGACCGGTTGCTTCTTGTCCGATCGGAATCAACCGCCGGCGCCGGCGATCTGGCGTAGCGCAGCGGTCTGGACGTACAGGAGGTTGCCCTGCGCGTCGATCGCGAGTGGACCGACGTTGGTCGCGCGAGTCTGGCTGGCGGCCGAACCCGCGGTCTCGGTGGCACCCTGCTGGTCCGCGATGACCAGCTCGATGCCACCACCGACGGTGAAGCGGAAGATGGCGTGGCTCTGCCCATCCGCGACGTAGACGCGCCCCTTGCCGTCAACCGCGAGGCCCGTGACCCCCGCGAGATGGATGTCGGTTGCCAAGGTGCCGTTGGGCGCGTACTGCTCGGACGAACCCAGCGTCGTCGTGCCGCCGCCGGCGATCGTGGTGATCGTGCCGTCCGGCGCAACACGCCGAACACGATGCGCGGAAGCGTCGGCGATGAGCAGGTTGCCTCCCGAATCGACCACCAGCTGGGTGGGAGCGCCCAGCGGAGATGCGGTCGCCGGACCACCGTCACCCACTGCCGAATCCGGGGGCGCCTGCGTACCGGTACCAGCGAACGCGCTCGTCGTGCCGTTGACAGCGACGCGGGTGATTCGGCGCGATCCGTCGGCGACGTAGAAGTTGCCTGCTGCGTCGACCGCAATCGGCCCGAGGCTCGTCGACAAGCCGGCCGTCGAGGCGCGCAGCACGACAGTGCCTTGACCGCCGGTCGTGAACTTGACGACGGTGTTCGAGGTGGCCACCAGCACCGACCCATCCGGAGCGACGGCGACGCCGCCGCCCGGACCGCCAGGAGGATCGAGCTGAGCAAACACCGTCACCTGACCACCGCTGATCTTCAGCACCTGGAGGCCACCGGTGGTGACGTACAGGTCGCCGTTCGGTGCCACGGCGAATTGCAGGTTCGGGCCGATGCTGGCGGTCGCGGCTGGGCCGGGAACCCCCGAGCCGTCGGCCTTGCCGCTGCCGGCGAAGTTGCTGACCGTGCCGGCGAGCCCGCGCCCGGTCTTCGGTGCGACGGTTGTCGGAGCCGATGTCGTGCTGGTCGACGAGCTCGCTGGAGGCGCGACGGTGGAGGTGGTCGCGACGGTTGAGGTCGTCGCGACAGTCGTCGTCGTCGCTGCCGCCGTGGTCGGCGTTGCACTGGAGCTGCTGCAGCCGGCCATCACCGCCAGCGCAACAACTGCAACAGCGGCACGCGTGCGGCCGCCCCCGGTCGTGGTGCCACGTGGCGGTCGAGCTCGGCCGACACCCGACGAGTCGAGACGCTTGGTCCCCCAGAGATCGATCACGAAACCCACCTCATCTCTCGCGCGCCACGAGGCGAGCCGCGCTGAGCATACGTCGATCGAGACTCACCCGGCGTCGTCGAGGACGACGTCGAACGTCGTCGCGAGCTCGGCGTTGCCGTCGGTCGTGAAGGTGCGCACCAAGCTGTCGCGCACACCGAAGACAGCGTCGTTGAGCAGGTAGTCGCTTTCGCTGTCGAACAAGTGGGTGATGAGCGGCTTGAAGCCGTCGCTGCTGAACCACAGATGGGTGTGACCGGGACGCCACCAGCTGCGACCGTTGTCCTTGAGCAACTTGCCGGCCGGGCCGTCGTCGGGAATGGGGTACGGCACGGGGCGGATGGTTCTGATCTCGAACGTGCCGTCCTCGGCGGTGCGGTACACCCCGCGCAGGTTGAACGTGTGCTGGATGCCGGGCTGCTGGCAGGCGTAGAAGCCCGACGACGCGTTCTGCCAGGCGTCGATCTTCACGTTCGACAATGGTTCACCGCGCAAGTTCGTCACCCTGCCGCGGATCACGACCCGATCACCCGCGTCGTCGTCCTCGAGCATCGATTCGCCCTTGGAGCGTTCGGGCGATCCGGGCACGAAGAACGGGCCGAGGACCGTGTTCTCGGTACTGCCGGCGGAGCCGGCGTGGCTGATGGTCTCCACGAGGGTGCTCACGCCGAGCGTGTCGCTCAGCAGGATGTACTCCTGACGCACGTCGTCGCAGATCTTGCCCGTGGCAGTCAGGAACTGAATGCCCGTGAACCATTCCTCGTGCTGGAGGCCGACCTCCTCGACGAAGGAGTGCAAGTGGCGGATGGCCGCCTTGGTGATCTCCGCGAGGCGCGGGTTGGGCGACTGGTCGTAGCGCGCAATGACCTCGTCGAGCAGCTCGGTGTGCTGGTTCATGGTTTCCTCGATTCGTAGGTGGGTGTGACGGGCCCGTCAGTGGAGGCTCTCGATCACCACGGCGATTCCCTGACCGACGCCGATGCACATGGCGGCGAGGCCGTAACGCCCACGGCTCCGCTGGAGGTGGTGGGTCAGCGTGGTGACGATGCGGGTGCCGCTGCAACCGAGCGGGTGCCCGATGGCGATGGCTCCACCGAGAGGGTTGACCTTGTCGGGATCGAGTTCGGGCATCTCCCGAAGGCAGGCGATGGACTGGGCGGCGAACGCCTCGTTCAACTCGACCGCGTCGAGGTCGTTCCAGGTGATGCCGGCGCGGCGCAACGCGAGTCGCGCTGCCTCGACAGGGCCGATGCCGAACAGGTGAGGTTCCACGCCGCTGGTGCCACGGCCGGCAATCCGTGCGAGCGGCGTGCCGCCGAGTCGCTCGATACCGGCGGCGGAGGCGACGATCATGGCGGCTGCGCCGTCGTTCATCGGCGACGAGTTGCCGGCCGTGACCGAGCCGTCGGATCGGAAGACCGGCTTCAACGTGGCAAGCGTGTCCGGCGTGCTACCGGGCCGGATGCATTCGTCTCGGAGCAGGTCGACACCCGGCACTGCGACGATCTCCTGGTCGAACCGTCCGTTCACCCATGCGTCGGCGGCCCGACGGTGCGAGGCGGCCGCGAACTCGTCCTGCTCGCCGCGGGTGATCGCGTACTTGTCAGCGAGGATCTCTGCCCCTTCCCCGAGGGCAACCGTCCAGTCCTTCGGCATCTGCGGGTTGACCATGCGCCAACCGAGGGCCGAGTTCCACAGCTGCTCGTGGCTGGTGGGGAAGCCCCTTGCGGGCTTGAGCAACACCCACGGGGCCCGAGTCATGCTCTCGACCCCACTGGCGATGGTGATGTCGGCGTCACCGACCTCGACGGTCCGCGACGCGCTGAACAGCGCCTCCATGCCACTCCCGCACAAGCGATTGACGGTCGCGCCCGGGACTGTGACCGGGAACCCAGCGAGGAGCGACGCCATCCGCGCGACGTTGCGGTTGTCCTCCCCGGCACCGTTGGCGTCACCGGCGTAGATCTCGTCGATGTCGGTGGGGTCGAGCGCGGCGTTGCGGAGGGTGATGGCTCGGTAGGTCTCGGCAAGAAGGTCGTCGGGGCGGATACCGGCCAAGGCGCCACCGAGCTTGCCGATCGGCGTTCGTACGGCGTCGACGATGAACGACTCGGTCATGTGGCACGTTTCCGATCGCGGTGGTCACCGACCTCGTCGCCAACGACGAGGCGGCGACGAATGGGGAAGACCTGGAGGCTGGGGAAGCGGCCGGAGAGGGCGCCCCACAAGCCTCGCTGGAAGAAGAGGGCGACGACCATGGCGAGGAGGCCAGTGAGGATGAGGTACCACTCGTCGCTGAGCTGGATGGCGCTGCCGGTGCTCGTCACGTAGTCACGCACGAGGTACCACAGGGCGGCGCCGATGATCGGCCCTTCGATGGTGCCGATGCCGCCGAGGACCACCATCACCACGATCGGCGCTGTCCAGTCCGAGACACCGAACGCGGTGTCGGGTTGGATGCGGATCTTGAGCACGTACCAGACGGCGCCGGCGGCGCCGGTGAAGAACGCAGCGATCACGAACACGATGAACCGCTCGCGGTAGACGTTGACGCCGAGCCCACTGGCTCCGTGCTCGTTGTCGCGGACGGCCTGCAGCGACAGCCCGATTCGCGAGCGCAACAGGAGCGCGATGACCGTGACGGCGAGCACTGCGAGACCGAGCGCGATGAGGGCAGTCGTCTGGAAGCGCTCCGCCTTCGGATAGAGGTTGGTCGGGACGACGAGCGACGTGCCGCTGCCTCCCTTGATGGGAGCGGCCTTGTACTGCTTCACGAGCAGGCGGACGACTTCGGCGATCACCCACATACCGATCGCGAAGTAGGCGCCGCGGAGCCGGAACGCGAGAAGGGCGATCGGGATGGAGGCGACCAGCGCGATCAGGGCGGCCGGGAGGATCGAGAAGTACACATCCTGCCCGTAGCCGTTGCCGAACACGATGAGTGCATACGCGCCGAGACCGATGAAGGCTTGCTGGCCGATCGAGACGAGGCCGGTGTACCCGGCGAGGAGGTTCCACATCGACGCGACCACGACGAAGACGCACAGCTCCACGATCTTGGTCTGCGTGGCCGGATTGTCGCCGGCCGCGAGGAAGGCCATCCAGGCGACAACGAGCACAGCGAGGACGCCGAGGATGCGTGTGGTGGTGGTGGCGCGGACGACGTGCGCGGGGGCGGCGGTGCTGCTCATGCCTCGGCCCTCCCGAACAGGCCGTTCGGTCGCACGGCGAGCACGATCAGGAACAGCACGTGTCCGAACAGCTGCGCGGGCCAGTCAGTGAACTGCTCGGCGCCAAGAGTCTGCGCGAGTCCGAGGGCGATGCCGCCGGCCAGGGTCCCCCACAGGGATCCGAGCCCGCCGATGATGACGGCCTCGAACGCGAAGATCAACAGGCCGGGTCCGTCCGAGCTGGCGAAGTTGGTCTGGGCGCCACTGAAGATGCCGGCGAGGAAGACCGTGCTCACGGCGATGCCCGACGCGATCATGTAGATCGCTCGGCTGTTGATGCCCATCAGCCTGGCGGCTTCTGGGTCGTCGCTGGTGGCGCGGAAGGCACGGCCCGTGCTGGTGCGGCCGAGGAAGAGCGAGAGCGACACGAGCACGAGTACGGCGACGACGAATCGCAGGAGCGGAAACAGCCCGATGCTGACCTCGGCGATCTTGAAGGCCTTGGTCTTCAGCGGACCGATGTCCAGGGCGCGACGGTCCGCCGTGTAGACCTTCAGCAGGGCGTTCTGGATGACGATGCTGAGGCCGAAGGTGGCCACGATCTGGAAGGCGGGGTCGACGCCGACGAGCCGGTCGAAGACAACCTTCTGCAGCAGGACACCGACGCCGAACCCGACCGGCATCAGAACGAGGATCGTCCAGAACGGCGAGCCGCCGAAGCTGAGCACGAGGGTGCTCGACAAGAACGCGGCCATGACTGCCAGGTCGCCGTGAGCAAGGTTGATCAGTCGCATCACCCCGAAGCTCAACGAGAGGCCGGTGGCGTAGAGGGCGTAGAGGCCGCCGAGCAGCACACCGGAGATTGCCGCCTGTATCCAGTTCACGTATGGACCTCCGATCCGAAGTAGGCGGCGCTGATGGCGGCGCGCGAGAGCTCGGAAGCTCGACCGGAGAGCGACACCTTGCCCTCGAGCAGGCAGTACGCCATGTCGGAGGCGGCGAGAGCCTGGTTCACGTCCTGCTCGACGATCAGGACCGTGGTCCCTTCCTGACGGATGTTCGGGAGGACGGCGTAGAGGCTCTTCACGATCGCAGGGGCGAGGCCGAGCGACACCTCGTCGAGCAGTAGGAGCCGTGGGTTGTTCATCAGTGCGCGCCCGATTGCGAGCGCCTGTTGCTCGCCGCCCGAGAGCTTGGCCGCCGACCGCTTCGCCAGCCGCTCGAGCATCGGGAAGTTCTCGTAGACCTTGGGGAGCGTCCACGGCCCAGGCCGCTCGCAGAACGCGCCGACTCGCAGGTTCTCCTCGACGCTCAGGCTGTTGAAGATCCGGCGGCCTTCGGGGACGAGGGAGATGCCGGCGGCGACTCGACGGTGGGACAGCACGTCCGCCAGATTGGTACCGTCGAAGCGCACGCAGCCCGAACGCGTCGGCACCGAACCGGCGACCGCCTTGAGCAGTGTGGACTTGCCGGCGCCGTTCGCGCCGATGACGGCGACCGCGTGACCCTCGTCGACTGCGAGCGTGAGTCCGAAGAGCGCCTGGAAGTCGCCGTAGAACGCGTCGACGGCATCGATCTCGAGCAGTGCCATCAGGCCTCGGTTCCGAGGTAGACGTTCTTCACTTCGTCGCTCGCCATGACACCGTGCGGATCGCCTTCGATGAGCTTGCGCCCGTAGTCCATGGCCAGCATCCGGTCGACGACCTTGAGCAGTGCATGCACGATGTGCTCGATCCAGATGATCGAGACGCCGGCGGCATGAATGCCCTTGATGGTCTCGATGAGGTCCATCACCTCGCCATCAGTGAGACCGCCGGCGATCTCGTCGAGCAACAGCACCTCTGGGTCGGTGGAGAGCGCGCGGGAGAGCTCGAGGCGCTTGCGTTCGAGCAACGTGAGCTCCCCCGCGCGGACGTTGGCTCTCGCCAGCATGCCGGTGCGGCGCAACGCGTCGACGGCGACATCGCGGGCGCCGTGCCCGCGATGCGCGCCACCGAAGGATGCGCCAACCAACACGTTCTCGAACACCGTCAGACCTTCGAACGGTCGGGGTACCTGTGAGGTGCGCCCGATGCCCATGCGGCAACGGCGGTGCGCTGGAAGTGCGGTCACGTCGTGGCCATCGAAGCGAATGGTGCCAGTGGTAGGGCTGAAGTCGCCGGCGATCATGTTGAGCGTCGTGGTCTTCCCGGCCCCGTTCGGCCCGACGACGCCGAGCGCTTCTCCCCGTTCGAGGGAGAAGCTCAGCTCGTCGATCACCAGCAGCGCCCCGAATCGCTTCGTGACACCGTCGACTTCGATGACCGTCGACATCAGGACGTGATCGGCTCGACCGTGCCGCCGGTGGGCACGTCGGGGTTGCCGGAGTTGTCGACGATCACGAGGTCGAAGCCGGTCGGCGTCTTCGCAGCGCGCCACTGACCGCCGACGAGCTTGGTCTTGGCCACGTTCGGCGACGGGCCGTCGCCGCCCCAGGTGACAGTGCCGACGATGGTGTCGACCGAAAGCGTCTTGATCGCGTCGCGCACCGCGGTCTTGTCGGCGCTGCCGGCAGCGGCCAGCGCTGCAAACGCCACCTCGAACAGCGCATGGGCGAAGCCGAGCGGTTGCGTCCACTGATTGCCGGTGTCGGAGGTGTAGAGGTCGGTGACCTCCTTGGCCGAGCGACCGACCAGCGAGCTCTTGTAGGGGTGGCTCGGGCTCCACCACACCTCGGAGGTGAGGCCCGCACCGTCGGAGCCGAGCGCCTTGATGCTCTCGGGGAACAAGAGCGCTTTGCCGACCGACGCAACTTTGGGCACGAAGCCCCCCTGCTTGGCCTGCTTCCAGAACGTCGGGAAGTCGGGTGGGATCACGACGCCTGTGATGATGTCGCAGCCTGCGGTCTTGAAGGCGTTGATCTGCGCCGTGAAGTCCTGGTTCAAGTTCTCGTAGCGGCCCGGGTCGACCAGCGTGTAGCCGGCGTTCTTCAGCGGTGTCGGGAAGCCATTCGTCTTGTCACCCCATGCGTTGCCGTCGCCGTCGTTCGGGAAGAGCCCGCCGACGGTCTTGTCGGTGCTGACCTGGCCCCACATCGCGAGGAACGTCGCGATGACATCCTCGAGACCCCAGAAGAAGTGGTAGGTCCACTTGAACGACGCGTCCGCGCCGGGCTTTCCGCCACGTCCGATGAGCCACGGCTGCCAGGGAGCAACCGTGCTGATGCACGGCACGCCACTGGCCTCGGCCGTGTCACTCACCGGGTTGGTCGTCTCGGGCGTGCTGGACACGAGGATCAGGTCGACGGCATCCTGGTCGATCAGCTTGGCGGCCTTGGCCGCCGCCGTGTCGGGGTTCGACTCGCTGTCCTCGACGAGGATCGTGACTGCGAAGCTCTTGCCACCGACCCGGAGGCCGTCCTTGACCAAGTCGTTGATGCCCTTGATCACGTAGTCGTCGGCGGCGCCGAACGCTGCCAGCGAACCGGTCTTCGGGCTCACGTAGCCGATCTTGATGGTGCCGTCTCCACCACCGCCGCCGGTGAGGCCGACCGTCGTGGTTGCGGGGGCGCCAGTCGTGCCGGTGCTGCCGCTCGTGGTGGCGGTGCCGCCGGTCGTGCTGGGCGCCTGCGTGGTTCCGCCGCCCTTGTTGGACTTGCTGCACGCGGCGAGGACAGCGGCGGCGATGCTGCCGCCGCTGAGCGCGAGGAAGCGGCGACGGCCAAGGCTGTAGCCGAGCTTGCTGGTCGGGATCTGATCGGACATTTTGGTTCCCCCTCAGGATTGTGGTGGTCTAACTGGCGGATCTCGCCGCCGTCGTAACGGTCGGACGATGTCCGTCGAAGGCCCGTTCGAGCACGCCCAGGATCGCGGCCGTGTCGACGGGTCTCGGGTTGGTGGTCACCTCGCCGGCGGCCGCCTCGGCCACCGCTCGAAGGTCGTCACGCTGGAGTGATCTGCCGGATCCGGCGAGATCTGCCAGCCGAGTGGGAACCTCGCTGGCAACCGCCAGGTCCCACAGTGCCGCGGCTTCCTCGCCGACCGGCACACCGAGCGCTGCCGCAAGCCCGGCCATCTCGGCGGGCAGAGCGGGAGCGTTGAACGCGAGCACGTGCGGCAGCACCACCGAGTGGGCATCGGCGTGGACGAGATCGAACATCCCGCCGAGCACGTGACAGATCTTGTGATGCAGCCCGGCCGAAGTCGCGCCCAGGGCCATGCCGGACAACGCCGCACCGACGAGCAAGCGACCACGGGCGTCGACATCCGAGGGGTGAGCCATCACCGTCGGCAGTGACGCATGGATGGCGCGCACCCCTTCGAGCGCGATGGCAGTCGTCACCGGGTTGCACCCTGGCGCCCAGAGCGCCTCCACCGAGTGCGCGAGCGCGTTGAACGAGGAGGGGCCGGTGACGGTCGGCGGCAGGCCGACGGTGAGCTCGGGGTCGTACACCACGACCCGAGGCAACACCGCTGCATCCCTTCCAGTCTGCTTGTGTCGCCCGCCGGTGAGACCGTAGATGGTGGTCTGCTCGCTCCCCGCGTAGGTCGTCGGCACAGCGATGATCGGCACCCGGTGACTGAGCGCGATGGCCTTCGCCAACCCGGTGGACGAGCCTCCGCCCACGCAGACCACGGCGTCGATGCCGGCTGCGGTTGCGGCATCACGAGCGCGGTCGGCCAGCGCGACGGGTACGTGTTGCGCGACCTCGTGCCAGCGAAGCACCATCGTCGGGCCGAGCTGCACCGCGATGTCGTCGGCGGGCGCGGTGGCCGACGCGTCGTGGACGAGCATCACCCTGGTCACGCCGAGGCCTGCGCATTCGACGCCGACCTGACGGACTGCTCCGGCGCCGAAGACCATCCGCGAGGCGAGTTGGTTGAAGACGAACGGATCCATCATGCCGCCTGCAGGATCCGCAAGACATCGAGCTCCTCCGCAGAGGGCGGAGCGGTGGTGCGCACATCGTCGGCGAACTGCAACGACCATCCAGTGGACGCGCACGCTTGCTCACGCGTGATCCCCGGATGCAATGCGACCATCGTGAGCTCACAGGTGACGGAGTCGGGCTCGAGCACACCGAGATCGGTGATGACCCACTTCGGGCCACCGCCTTGGAGCCCGAACCGCTCACGGTCGCCTGGGCCGTCGCCATACCCGACCGAGGACCGGAAGTCGCACCGCTCCACGAACGCTCGTTTCGACTGGCGCATGATGACCATCACCGCGCCGGCGGAGGCCGCGATCTCGGGAGCACCGCCTGCACCGGGAAGCCGCGTGGACGGGTGCTCGTAGTCACCGATGACGGTGGAGTTGATGTTGGCGTACTTGTCGAGCTGTGCCCCGCCGAGGAAACCGACATCGATTCGGCCGGCCTGCAACCAGTAGGCGAAGATCTCGGGTACCGAGACGACAGCGTCCGCAGTCTCACCCAGCTCGCCGTCGCCGATGCTCAGCGGCAGCCGCGTGGGCTTCGAGCCGATGCACCCGGACTCGTAGACGAGAACCGGCGCAGGCGAGTACAGACGGCGCGCCAGGTTCGCAGCGGTGGAAGGCAGGCCGATGCCCACGAAGCACACGGGACGTCCGGCCGCGGCGAGGGCGCCGAGCTGCCGGGCGGCGTTGACGATCATCAGCTCGTCGGTGGTGTAGCTGGCATCAGACATTCGCCGGCACCTCGAGGCCGACCGAGCGGCGGAACTCTTCGTGGTTCGTCGTGCCGAGCACGTGCTGCTCGATCCACGCGGTGAACGAACCACGGTCCTTCGACACCGCATCCCACGCCTTGTAGAAGGCGTTGTCACGGACGCTGTAGCCCATCGCGAAGCTCGGGTGCGCCCCGTCGGGCACTTCGCACACGGCGCTCACGGTCCACCATGGCAACACCACGGCGTACGGCACCGGCTCGATGTGGTCGACGATCTCCTCGACCGTGACGATCGAGCGCTTCGCAGCAAGGACGGCTTCCTTCTGGACGCCGGTGAGACCCCACATCTGCACGTTGCCCTCGCGGTCGGCGCGCTGGGCGTGGATGATCGCTACGTCGGGCCGCAGTGCAGGTACGGCGGTCAGTGACTCGCCGGTGAAGGGACACTCGATCTGGGCGATCGTCGAGGTGTGCTCGGACAGGCCCGTGCCGACGTAGCCGCGCAGAATGCCGAACGGCAGGTTCGCCGCGCCCGCGGCATAGCGGGTGGCCATGCCGGCATGACTGTGCTCCTCGATCTCGATGGGGTGCGGCCACTGGTTCTCCACCGCATCGCGGAAGCGCTGCAGCGAACCGACACCGGGGTTGCCACCCCACGAGAACGTCAGCTTGGTGGCGCATCCTGCGCCGATGAGTTGGTCGTAGATCATGTCGGGTGTCATCCGGACCAGGTGCAGGTTGCGGCGGCCCTGGCGGATGATCTCGTGACCCGCTGCGTGCGGGATGAGATGGGTGAAGCCCTCCATGGCAATCGTGTCGCCGTCGCCCACCAGATCGGCCACGGCGTCGTGGAGGGAGCAGATGCGGTTCATCGTGGGTACCACGCCGGGATCTGCGCGTCGACGTTCACCCAGACGCTCTTGGCTTCGGTGTACTCGCGCATCGCCTCGAACCCCATTTCTCTGCCGTAGCCGGACAGACCGGTTCCGCCGAACGGGGAGCCGGGACTCACGCGCTTGTACGAGTTGACCCACACCATTCCGCTGCGGATGGCATCGGCCATGCGGTGCGCGCGGCCGAGGTGCTGGGTCCACAACCCGCCGCCGAGCCCGTAGTCGGTGCCATTTGCGATCGCGATCGCTTCGTCGTCGTCGGTGAAGGTGGTCACGGTGACGAACGGACCGAAGACCTCCTCGCGGCAGACCCGAGCGTCGCTGTTCGCCCGCACGACGGTGGGCAGCACGTAGCAACCCTTGCCCAGAGCGTCGTCGTCCGGCGCAGCACCTCCCGTGAGGATCTCGCCGCCCTCGTCGCGAGCGATCTTCACGTACGACAGCACACGGTCGCGATGCATCGGCGAGGTGAGCGGACCCATCTCGGTGGCAGGGTCGAGCGGGTTGCCGAGACGGATGCTCCGTGCCAGCGAGAGGAACGCGTCGAGGAACTCGTCGGCGATCTTCTCGTGGAGGATGAGCCGGCTGCCGGCGATGCACGCCTGGCCCTGGTTGTGGAAGATGGCGAACGCCGAGCCGTTCACGGCGGCGGGGATGACCGCGTCGTCGAAGACGATGTTGGCACCCTTGCCGCCCAGTTCGAGCTGGACGCGCTTGAGGTTGGACGCCGACATCTCGACGATCTGGCGCCCGACGTTGGTCGAGCCGGTGAATGCGATCTTGCGCACATCGGAGTGACGGGCGAGGTGCGCGCCAGCGGTGTGGCCGTAGCCAGGCACGATGTTGACGGTGCCCGACGGGAACCCGATCTCCCGCATCAGTTCGGCGAGGCGAAGGGTCGTGAGCGGGGTGAGCTCACTCGGCTTGAGCACCACCGTGTTGCCGGCGGCGAGCGCAGGGCCCATCTTCCAGGCGCAGAACATGAGCGGGAAGTTCCACGGCACGATCTGCCCCACCACGCCCAGCGGCTCGCGCTGCACGTAGTTGAGGAACCCTGGGTCGACGGGGATCACGTCGCCCTGCAGCTTGTCGGCGATGCCACCGAAGTACCGGAAGCACGCGGCGGTGCGGGGGACATCGAGCGAACGGGAGTCCTTGATGGGGTGCCCCGTGTCGAGGCTCTCGAGCTGCGCGAACTCTTCGGCATTCGCTTCGATGGCGTCGGCGAGGCGCAGCAGCAGCCGTCCGCGTTCGGCGGCGCTGGTGCGTCGCCACGCAGGGAACGCCGAGTGCGCAGCGGCCACGGCGAGGTCCACGTCGGCCGCACGCGCTTCCGCGATCTCGGTGATGACCGTGCAGTCGTGCGGGTTGAGCACGTCGATGCGGCCGCCGTCCACGGCGTCGACGAACTCGCCGCCGATGAACAGTCGGTTCTGCATGGGGTCAGAACTCGACTGGGTAGACGTTCTCGAGGCCCTTGCTGATGCGCTCCGGCAACCCCGGGTCGCCGTTCTCCCACACGAGCAGCATCGAGCGCTTCGGGCTGTAACCCTGGTGGCGGATGTCGGCCGGCATTGCGGCAACGTCGCCGGCCTTCATCGTCACCTTTGCGCGGGGAGCGCCGGTGTCGCGGTCCTGAACGTCCCAGATGATCTCGTCGCTGAGCTGGAGGAACCACTCGACGCGATCGTTGCCATGGACGATCGGGAGGATGTACTCCTCGGTCGTGGGGCAGTACAAGCTGTCCTTGCACACGCTCACGACACTCGGGTTCCAGGTGACGTCGCTGCGGCTCAGGTAGGCGAAGAGGTTGAACGCGGCGACATCGCCTTCGAAGCCGGGGTTGGCGTGCACCTCCGGCTCGTCCTGGGAGACGTCGGCAAACATCCGGT
Organism: Acidimicrobiaceae bacterium; assembly: GCA_003154135.1. Lineage (GTDB taxonomy): Bacteria > Actinomycetota > Acidimicrobiia > Acidimicrobiales > Ilumatobacteraceae > UBA668. The sequence goes on along the minus strand of PMCN01000302.1, from coordinate 18,043 downwards.
TCACCGGGAAGCCGCTCTCGTCGGTGCGGATCTGCTCATCGCTCGGTACACCGACCATCCGCGAGGCGGAGATGCGCCGGCGGGTGACGGCCGCAATGTTGTCGCCGTCCTTGTTGCCGAACGGCTTGGCCGTCTCGGCAGGGCTGGCGAACGGATCGAACGCGGCATTCGTCCAGTCGGCGAGGATCGCCTTGAACGTCTCGCGAATGATCGGCGTCTCGAAGTTCTCGGTGTGGTCCAGTTCGGCGCGCCGGTAGGCGTCGTTGAAACGGCCGGCGAACATGTCGACGGTGCCGTAGTGGTTCACCGTGCCGAAGACCTGATCGAAGTTCACGGTGCCGTAGAAGAAGTCCCAGGCGACGTCGCGCTGCAGCGCGCGCAGAAACGCGTCGATGCTCGCGACGTGCTTGCCGGTGGGCCAGCTGATGTGCACGAAGAACTCGTCGCGACGGAAGTGGAATCCGCCGAGGGTGAATGCGCGGTAACCCTGCGCGTTGGGCGCAGTGCTCTGGACGTCGGTGATGGTCATGTCGTGTGCTCCTGAAGTCGTCTGTTCGTTCTCGTCGTCGCCGCGGTCAGCTCAGGCAGATCTCGGCCCAGCGCTCGATGGTGTCGTCGCCCTGAATGGTCTGCTGGATCAGCACACCGGGGCGCTCGGCGACGAACCGGTAGGCCGAGTTCGCCGGCAGCAGGCCCTGGTGGCCACGGCGCAGGATGAGGTGGCCCATCGCCTGGCCCGTCGGCTCGCCGGCGACAGCGACCGAGCCTTCCTTGTCGGCCGGCACAGCCGGGGTGTCGAGCTTGACCAGCTCCACCTTCACCTCTCCGTCGAGCACGGTGACGAACTCGTCGTGCGCACAGGTGCGCCAACCGCTGGTGCCCTCGGTCCGCACCGCCTCGACCACGTACTTGGTGTTCTTCGCCACCGCCACCTTCTCGTACGGCCGTGCACCGTTGGCGACTTCGAAGATGTTCGAGAAGACGAAGTGCTTCGGGTCGTCGTTGATGATCTCGATGCCGCCCTTCTCGTACGAGTCGAGTGATCCGAACTGCGTGACGTAGCTCGTCATGGCAACCCCCCTGGACAAAGAGTGTTCGTTGTGCGTACACTTGTGCGTAGTACGAACATTCTGAGCCTTGTTGCCGAGCCGTGTCAAGAGGAAGAGTGATGGAATGACCGAAGGAAGATCCGGCGAGTTCGTCCAGTCGCTCGATCGCGGCCTGGCGGTGCTGCGCTCGTTCAACCACGATCGGCCGGCGATGACGCTTGCCGATGCGGCTCGGGCGACAGGGCTCACGCGGGCCACGGCGCGCCGCCTGCTGCACACGCTGGTCGAGATCGGCTACGTGACCACCGACGGCAAGCTGTTCGAGCTGAGTCCGAAGGTCCTCGACCTCGGGTACGCCTACGTGTCGTCGCTGCACCTGAGCGACATCGCCCAACCCTTCATGGAGAACCTGTCCGCCCAAGTGCACGAGAGCGTCAGTGCAGCCGTGCTCGACGGGAACCAGATCGTGTACGTCGCCCGCGTGAACACCCAGAGGATCATGACCATCTCGCTGTCGATCGGTTCACGACTGCCGGCGTTGTGGACCTCGATGGGTCGCGTCATCCTCGCCAACCTCCCCCCGCACGACCTGCAGAGCTTCTTCGACCAGGTGCCGATGGAGCCGCCCACCCCGCGCGCGCTGGCGACGAAGGCCGACCTCGTCGCGGAGCTCGGCTCCATCCGACAGCAGGGCTACGCGCTGCTCGACCAGGAGCTGGAAGAAGGCGTGCGGTCCGTCGCAGCACCACTGTGCGACCGCAAGGGCAAGGTGCTCGCCGGCATGAACGTGTCGGCCCACGCCGGACGAGTGACCCTCAAGGAGCTGCGCGGTGAGATCCTGCCCCGGCTGCTCGAGACAGCGGCCGAGATCAACAATCGGCTGGCCAAGCGCTGACGAATGATCGAGCAGCTCATCGCCCTCGCCGAACGCCTCCGTGGCACCGGCCTCGACGTCGCCACGAGCGAGGTCATCGACGCGGCGCGGGCATTGGAGCACCTGGACCTCGGAGATCGCGAGGTGGTCCGCGACTGCCTCCGGGCCGCGATGGTGAAAGAGCCTGATCCGATCGGTTCGTTCGATCGCTGCTTCGACGCGACCTTCCGCACCACCGACTCGGGCGCCGAGCAGCTCGTCGCCGCTCCTCCTGGCGCGGGCTTCGAACCGCAGGCCATGTCCAACGGACTCACGGGCAGCATGGACGACGAGGTGCTGCAGGCGCTCATGTCAGGCGACGCCGAGGCCCTCGCCTCGCTCGCCCGGCAAGCGGTCGAGATGTACGCAGGTGACGGCGACGAAGAGGCGAGCGAACGGCGGCTGATGCACCGCGTGCTTCGTGCCATCGACCTGTCCCGCATGCTCAGCGCCGCGATGCAGCAACTCCGTCGCAGCGGCGACTACGACGACTTCGAGCTGATGCTGCGCCGAAACGAGCTGTCGGAGCTGATCGAGGAGTTCCGCCGCAGGCTGGCCTCCGAGATCGCGCGTCAGCTCGACGCGAGCACGCCGATCGAAGCGCCGTCGATACCCGAACGCACCAGCCCCGAGGAGATCGATCTGCTGCAGCTCTCCCGCGCCGACTACGACGAGCTCCGGCGCGTGCTCCAGCCGCTGCTGAAGAAGATGGCCGCGCGGATCGGGCAGAAACGCAAGCTCCGATCGACCGGCCGACTCGACGTCCGCCGGACCATTCGCCGATCGCTCCAGTCCGGTGGCGTGCCGCTCGAGGTCGTGCAGCGTCGGCGTCATCCCCACCGACCCGACGTGGTGGTGCTCTGCGACGTGAGTGGCTCGGTTGCAGAGTTCGCCCAGTTCACCTTCAGCCTGATGAACGCTCTGCATGCCGAGGTCCGCAAGGTGCGAAGCTTCGCGTTCGTCGACGGCGTCGCCGAGGTGACCGACGTCTTCCAGGAAGCCCGGCACGACATCGCCGTCAACCGTCTGGTGGAACGCCGTGGCGTGGTGGGCCTCGACGGCCACAGCGACTACGGCGCCGTGTTCAGCCAGTTCGCCAACGTTCACCTCGAGGACACCGTGGGCAGTGGCACGACGGTCATCATCTCGGGCGACGCGCGCAGCAACTACCGCGACGGCGGGGTCGACCCGTTCCAGCGCATCGCCGACCGGGCCCGCCGGGTGTACTGGCTCAACCCCGAGCCATCCGAGATGTGGGGCACCACCGACTCCCTCATCGACTCATACCGGCACGGCTGCACAGCCGTCCATGAAGTGCGCACACTCGGTCAGCTCGCCGACGTCATCGCCGAGCTCATCTGAAGGTCAGGACACCGACAGCGACGGGCGGTCGTTGAGCATCGCGGGATCGAAACCCGCCGTGAGTTTGTACTCGGCTGCGATCGTCACCAACTCGTCGTGCGAGATCACGTCCGCGAGCCGTTCGAAGCCGTTCGGCGCGCGCTCGGCGACGATCTCCATCGAACGCTCGGGCCCGGCTCGACGGTTGGCGAGCACCACCGCCGCAGTTGCCGGCAGCCGCTGGGCCTCGTAGGCAGCCAACGCCTCCGACAGGTCGGGCCGGAGACGCAACTCCCGAGCCAGCACACGAGCATCGACGATCGCCTGCGATGCGCCGTTGCTGCCCACCGGGTACATCGGGTGCGCCGCGTCGCCCAGCAGCGTCATCCGTCCGTGTCGCCACGTCGTCAGCGGCTCGCGATCCACCATCGGATAGCACAGGATCTCCTCCGCCCGCTCGATCAGAGACGGCACGTTCAGCCAGTCGAAGCGGAAGGAGTCGAACAGGCGCAGCGGCTCCACCACATCGACCGTCGCGTCCCAGTCCTGGCGCGGCATCGGCCGGCCGTCCTCCTTGCGAACCTCTGCGACCCAGTTGATCAGCTGACTTCCGTCCGCCAAGTCGCGGATCGGGTAGATCACCACGCGATGGGCCAACACCCCGGCCATGATCATCCGGCGGCCACCGAGGAACGGCTCGGCGATGGTGGTACCTCGCCACATCGTCACCCCGTTCCACAGCGGCGGACCCTCCGCCGGTGCGACCAGCGGTCGCAGTGCCGAGTGCACGCCATCACACGCCACGATCACGTCGCCGTCGAGGTTCTCGAGATCGTCGGCCTCCACCCGCGACGAGTAGTGGAAGCGCCCGTCGCCCAATCGTCGCATCGCTTCGCCGTGCAACACCGACAGCAGTGCGCCGCGATGGACCGACAGCTGTGGCCATCGGTAACCGGCAGCGAGACCACGGGGCTCGAGCCAGATCATCTGACCGAATCTGTTGTGGTAGCTCAACTCCGACGTCGCGACGGCCACCGCCGCCACCTGGTCGGCCACCCCGAGCTCGTCCAGCTCGCGCATCGCGTGGGGAAGTACGTTGATGCCGACACCGAGCTCACGAACCCCGTCCGCCGCCTCGCGCACCTCGATGTCGGTGATGCCAGCTGCGTGCAGCGCGAGCGCCAGAGCACAGCCGCCGATACCACCGCCGACGATGACCACCTTCACAGCGCGCACCGTAGTCGCTCACTCGCGAGAATCGCGTGCGAGTGTCACCTCGGCGTCGGTGAGCGCTCTGACGGTCTCGATGTCGACACCCGGGGCCAGGTCGAGGCATTCGAAGTGGGAACCAGCCGGTTGGAACACCCCGAGTGTCGTATAGACGCGGGTCACGCACCGCGTTCCAGTGATCGGCAGTGTGCAATGACGCATCAGTTTCGGTGTGCCAGCGCGGTCGGTGTGTTCCATCAGGACCCACACCTGCTTCGACCCCGTCACGAGGTCCATGGCACCACCGACTCCAGGAGTTCGGCCTGGCACCGACCAGTTCGCGAGGTCGCCCATGGAGGCGACCTGCATTCCGCCGAGGACCGCGATGTCCAGATGGCCCCCGCGGACGATGGCGAAGGACAGCGCCGAATCGAACGCGGCGGCGCCGACGACGATCTTGGCGTACTCCTTACCCGCGTTCTGCATGTCGAGGTCGACCTCGTCTGCCTCCGGCACCCCACCCAGACCGAGGACACCGTTCTCCGTGTGGAACCACACCTCACGGTCCTCGGGGATGTGCGACGCGATCAACATCGGGATGCCGATCCCGACGTTCACATAAGCGCCGTCGGGGACGTCGAGGGCGGCTCTGGTCGCGAGCTCCTCCCGCGACCAACCGAGGGCATCCGGTTCGGACATGGTCACTCTCCGTTCAGGTGTGGCGGCGAAACTCACAAGGACGCACCGCGAGTCGGGGCGTCGAACTTGCCCAGCTGGGACTCGATCACATGCTGGACGAAGATGCCGGGCAAATGCACACCGTCAGGATCGATCTCGCCGACCTCCACGATGGACTGCGACTCGCAGAAGGTCACCCGGCCGGCCATGGCTGCCGGCACATTGAAGTTGCGGGAGGCGAGCCGGAACGCGAGGTTGCCGAGGCGGTCGGCCTTGTAGGACTTCACGAACGCGAAGTCGGTCGCCAGTGCGGTCTCCAGCACGCACGCCACGCCCCCGAAGACCCGAACATCCTTCGGTGACAGCCAGGCCGTCACCTGTCCTTCGCCGTCGTAGCGAGCGGGGTAGCTGCCCGTCGCCAGATCGGTCCCCGCGCTGGTGGGTGTGTAGAAGGCCGGGATGCCTGCACCGGCGGCTCGCATGCGCTCCGCGAGTGTGCCTTGCGGCACCAACTCGAGCTCGACGCTCCCGCTGTGGAACGAGGTGAAGAACTCCTTGTTGGACGGGAACGATCCGGTGAACTTGCGGATGCGCCCCTCACCGACGAGGCGCCCTACACCGGTGGGATCGATGCCGGCGTTGTTCGACACGATGTGAAGGTCCCGGCGGTCCAGCTCACACAAGGCGTGACACAACATGACGGGAACCCCGGTGAGGCCGAACCCGCCGATCGCGATCGAGGCCCCGTCGGGAACGACGGACAGCATCTCGAGGGCATCAGCCCGAACCTTGTTGATCACGACCGGCCGCCGGCCATCGGGTGAGGGAGGAACAAAGTGACATACGTCATTGACACACGCATCATTCTGCATCATCATTTCTGGAACGCAAGTCCGTCAGGTGGATCTCATGACCAATCTAGCGCATCCCTGCGATCGACGACCCCAGCGAAGGACCACTAGGTGAAGCTTCTCTTCTTCGACGACTTCCGACTCGGCGTACTCGTCGACGACCACGTCATCGACGTCTCAGCAGTGGCGGAGGGAATCCCCCATGCTCATCCGCAAGACATCATGAACCGGCTCATCGGCGAATGGGAGACCTACCGCGCGCTGATCGAGGCGGAGTTGACGCGCCGGCCGGGTGTACCCCTGGGACAGGTTCGGGTACGCCCACCGCTGCCNNGCCTTCACCAAGTCCCCGAACAGCGTCATCGGGCATGGTGACACGATGATCCTTCCAGACGTCGCTGCCACCGTGTTCGAGGTGGAGGCGGAACTCGCCGTCGTGATCGGACGCTACGCAGACGACGTTCCCGCCGACGAGGCGATGGACTACGTCTTCGGCTACACGAACCTCATGGACGGATCGGCTCGCGGCATCCCGCCGCGCCAGAACGCGTTCTACCAGATGAAGTCTCGGGGGACGTTCTGCCCGATCGGCCCCTTCATCATGACTGCGGACGAGATCCCCGATCCGCAGAACCTGCCGATCCGCTTGTGGAACAACGGGACGTTGATGCAGGACTTCAACACGAGCGACATGGCGTACTCGATCGCCGAGAGCATCGCCTTCATCTCCTCCGTTCACCCGCTCGAGCCGGGAGACGTCATCGCCACCGGCACCAACCATCGAGGACTCCATCCCCTCATGGATGGCGATGTGCTCGAGCTCGAAGTGGGCCCACTCAGCCGATTGCGCGTCGACATTCGCGACGACCTCCGACGCACCTGGGCCCGACAGACCAGGTTCGACCGTGCCGAGGCCGGCCTCGAGGGCGTGAGCCCCCAGCTGACGGGCAAGTACACCCCCACGCAGGACGCCGAGGACTGATCGTGCAGGTCCGTCACCTCGCGGACGGCGCAGGGGTCCTCACCAGTCGGCGAGTCGGGCTTCCCTACCGCGATGCGCGTGTTCGTGGACCGGTCGACGTGATCCCGATACGTCGGTTCTGGCTGGGACGACCTCCGTGCACAGAGTTCCCCGACCCGGCGGGGCTCGGCAACGTGATGATCGTGACGCTCTCGGGTCAGGTGTCCGTCACCGACGGAGCGGGGATCACCGAAACGTCACGACCGGGTGACGTCCTCATCCTCGACGTGGCCAGCCACAACTCGATCCGCTTCCACTGGGAGCCCGAGACGTGGGTGCTGCTGGCCGTCACGGAGCCGTGGGTTCCACCCGACGAGTTCGAGACGGTTCGCCGACTGGAGCCCGACCGCCGTGGTCGCCCGCTCATGACGTGGATCTACGACGACCACGGGATCTCGCGGTCACAGCCGATTCGATGGCCGTTCCCTTTGACGACGGTTCCACCCGTGGCCGAGTGGGCGCGGTCGAACGGAGCGTTCGTGACGCGACGCGACTACGGCACCGAGGCGTTCGACGAAGGGCGCTGGCACAACGGGCCCCGCCCACAGATCGGTCTCACGCTGAACGGTCGCGCATTGAACGAGAGCGGAGACGGCACGGTCACGGAACCCTGGACCGGCGACATCGCCTTCCTCGACGACGTGGACGGCGGCGGACACGTCACCCGCGGGCTCGGGGATCGATGGATGCTCTTCATCACCGTGGCGGATGAGACCCTCCGCCAGGTCGAGGAGCGTTAACTCCTCGCCGGCCAGCGGCGAACGACCCGCCCTCGACCGCGCTCAGCTCGACGACGGCCGACGCGGGGCGGCGTAGTACGACTCGTACGCGGCAGTCGGGAGTTCTCCGGCCGACTGGAGCCGGTCGGAGAGGCCCCGCGCCAGCGCCTGCATCTGTTGAATCGTCTGGTCGTCTCGTGCCGGATCCAGCCGACCCAGGACCAGCATCGCCGCGACGGGGACGTCGCCTTCACCCATGATCGGCACGGCGAGTCCGCGACCTGCTTCGAATCGTTCGCAGTTGTCGACGGCGAAGCCCTGGCTGCGGATCGTCTCGAGCTCGCGCATCATCATCGTGACGTCGGTGATGGTGCTGGTGGTGAACGCTCGCATCCCCTCCGATCGCAGCAAGGACTCGGCTTCCGCCTCATCGAGGTACGACAGCAGCAGCTTGCCGTCGGCCATTGCGTACGCGGGCTGCGGGTGCCCGGCCTCGAAGTCGATCAGTTCGGTGTTGACGCCCTCCGCCCGCCGCAGCTGCACCGTTCTGCCGCCGACGAGCGTGCTGAGCACCGAATCGTGCCCGGACCACTCGGAGAGGCGGTTCAGGTAGAGATACGAGTCGCGGATGAGCGGATTGGTGACCAAGCCGACGCTGCCGACGCCGACGGCCCCCATGCCGAGGCGGTACTTCGTCGTCCGCGGGTTCTGCTCGACCCAGCCGACGCTCACCAGCGTCATCAGGATGCGGTGCACGCTGGCACGCGACAGGTTCACGTACCCCGACAGCTCGAGCAGCCCGAGCGGGTAGGGGTGTTCCGCAAGCGTGGTGAGCACATGGACAGCTCGCTGGATGGACCTGACGGTTCCTTCCTCGCGACCACCGCCCGCTGCACGCGGCTCGGGCGACGTCCCTTGCACAGCCACACAAACCTCCTTGTCGAGCATCGTAGCCGGGAAGCCACCGGGGCTCCCTGACGTGGCCCGTCAAAGCCGACAATTTGTCCGCAGACACCTCGTCGGCTTTGAACGGGCGCTGTCACCTCAGGACCAGTCCTCCGTCCGGACAGATGGACTGGCCCGTCATTGCTTGTGCACCAGGGGTGGCGAGGAAGGCCACCACGACGGCGACATCGTCGGGCACCAGGCTTCTCGGCAGTGCCTGACGGCGGACAACGGCGTCCGCAAGGTGCTTGCCCAGGCCCGGCTCGGGCACCGGAGGCGGGGTCATACCGGGAGCGACGCAGTTCACGGTGATGCCGTCGGCGCCCAACGAACGAGCCAGAGATCGGGCTGCACCGATCAAGGCGCCCTTGCTCGTGATGTACGGCAGCATGTCCGACACGGCCGGGGGGTCCCAGAACGTGTCCGACACGAGGAAGATCCCACGGCCGAAGCCACGAGCCTTCATCCCGGGAGTGAACTCCTGCATCAGCCACAGCGGTGCCTCCACGTTCACCGCCATCACCATCCGCAGCAGCGACGCATCCAACTGGTCGAGCGTCGACCGCTCGAACGCCACCGCCGCGTGCACCAGTACGTCACATCGCCCGAATTCGGCCACCACCCGGCGAGCGACCCGCCGTACGTCGGCTTCTGTGGCGAGGTCCGCGTTGAACTCACCCTCCCGGTCCACCACCACGACCTCATGGCCACTGGCCACGAGATGGCGGACGATGGCGCTGCCGATGAAACCGTTCCCACCCGTCACCACGGCGACGGGTTTGGATTCGCTTCCGTCACCCACTACACCTCTCCTGAAGGCCTGCCAGGGCCCCGTCGATGTCGGCACCGATCCCCACTCGGGCCATGTCCTCCATGGGGTCGGGCACCTCGACGGTGATCGCGTACTCGACCTCGGTGTGGCCATCGACCGAGCGCACGGTGAACGTGGCGAGCAGGCTGGCCAGTGGCGTCGCCTGACCCGGAACCAGCTCGTACGACAGACGCTTGCCTGCCTCGTCCAGCTCGGCGATCCTGTCGAACACGCTGTCACCGCGGGTGAAGGTGACCTTGCGCTCGCCATTGCTCTGCATCTCGATGGACTCGATGTGCGGTTGCCACGAGGCGTAGCCGGCGAAGTCGCTGACGACTGCCCAGACCTCCTCGCTGGTCGCGGGCACCTCAACGGACTTGCTCAATGCGACAATTGCCATGTTCTTGCTCCTTCTCTTCTTTCCAATGGGTGAGAAACGGTTACAGCGCAGCGCGTGCTGCCTCGACCCGGCTGCGGGCCTCGTCGGGAGTGAGCATCTCGAGAGTGCCTGCGAGCGGACCACTCATGCCTTGCATCCACCCGCCGATCGCGAGGCTTCCGGTGTCGACCGCCTCGCCGCCGATGCTGGCGATGAGATCTGCGACGAGCGACTTCGCCGCGGGGTCGTCACCGGCGATGTACACCGCGTTGTTCGCTCCGGCATTCGCGCCGAGGGCGGGGACCAGGAACGGGAGAGGGGTGCTGTTGAACGCCTTCACCACGTGGGCGCCGGGCACGTATCCGGCGACCAGCACGCTCGACACGGTGTCGCCGATGTCGATGAGCCCGTCCGGCCCCGGCTTGGACCGGTTGTTGGTCGTGTCCACGACGACGGTGTCGGTCCAGTCGTCGACGACCGAGACGGCCTCGGCCGTCTTGCCCCACGGGGTGGCCAAGAACACCACATCACCCCACGTGACGGCCGCGGTCACCGCGCCGGCGTGACAGTTGGGTCCCAAGGCTGCGACGAGATCGCTGAGCGACTCGGGTCCGCGTGAGTTCGTCAACATCACCTCGTGGCCCGCTTCCAGGAACAGCGTGCCGAGGGCCTGGCCCATGCGACCCGATCCAATGATGGCAACTTTCATTCGTGTACTTCCTCTCCGATGAATGGCAATCTGGTTTCGTCCTTGAACTCGCTCGCCCACTCCGGGCCACCGAGGTAACTCGCCTGGACGAGCGTCATGTCGTTGCGCAGGACGTGCGCGTCGTAGCTGCTGGAGCTCACTCCGTTCGCCATGAGGTAGGCGCGGTCTGCGATGCCGAGGGCAAGGTGCACGTGTTGCTCGACCAGCAGGACCGCGCACTGGTGCTCGGTTGCGTACGCTCGGACCACCGGCAGCAGGCCCTCCACGATCACCGGCGCGAGACCCAGACTCAACTCGTCGAGCAACAGCACGCGCGGCGTGCGTCCGAGCGCCCGGCCCATCGCGAGCATCTGCTGCTCACCCCCGGACAGCACACCTGCCATCCGCCCGGCGATCGGCTTGAGCGCGGGGAAGTACTCGTACGCGGCGTCCGCGTCGAGCTTCTCCTTGCGCGGTCCGAGCCGCAGGTGCTCCGCAACCGTCAGCCCGCGGAACAGCCCTCGGTCCTCGGGCACGTGAACGATTCCCGCGCGAGCGCGGGCACTGGGAGACAGCGACGCAAGGTTCGAGCCGGCGAGGCGAATCTCGCCGTCCATCACTCGGATCAGTCCGGAGATGGCACGCAAGGTGGTGGACTTGCCGGCACCGTTCGGTCCCAGCAGTGCCACGACTTCACCCGGCGCCACCGACAACGAGACCCCGTGCAGGACGGGACCGTTGTCGTACCCCGCAGCGAGCCGGTCGACCGAGAGCGCAGGCGTTGTCATCGCCGGGCTCCAGGATCCTCGGTGGGGATGGCCGACGACCCGAGGTAGGCCTCGATCACCCGTTCATTCGCGTAGATCTCGTGAGGCGGTCCCTCGGCAATGACCGTTCCGAACTCGACGACGACGACGTGATCGCACGCGCCGAACACAAAACCGATGTCGTGGTCGATCAGCAACATGGACGTTCCGCCGGATGTGAGGCCGCGCAGCTGCATCCCCAGTTCGTGCGTCTCTGTCGTGTCGAGGCCGGCGGCCGGTTCGTCGAGGCAGACGACGCGGGGTGACCCGGCAAACGCGCGTGCGATGCCGACCAGCTTTCGTTGTCCCTCCGAGAGCTCGGTGGGCATCGCATCGAAGAGGTGGCCGATCCCCACGGAGTCGAGCGCCTCGCCGACTCGCGCCTTCTCCAGCGTCGGCTTGACGAACAGTTCCTTGATGGTGGCCCAAGGCGATGGGGTTCCGATCGCGACCGCCACGTTCTCCGCCACGCTGAGATCGTCGAACAGCTCAACGGCCTGCCATGTGCGGCCCAGGCCGCGTCGGGCTCGGGCATGGGGCTTCAACCGGGTCACGTCTTCACCCGCGATCTCCACGCGGCCATCGCAGGGCACGAAGCCCGTGATGGCATCGACCAGCGTGGTCTTGCCGGCGCCGTTCGGCCCGATCAGCCCGATGATCTTGCCCTCGGGCACCTCGAGGGTCACGTTCGACACTGCCCGCACACCGCCGTACCGGACGGTGATCTCACGGGCCACCAGGGCGGGGGCGGTCATGCGACTGCCCTTTGCTCACTCATCGGCTGTGCGGCGGACGTGGCCCGAAGCTGGAGGCGTTCCGCTCGGCGACGTTCGCGCTTGGTCGCTGAGGCGATGAGGATCCCGTCCGGGTAGAAGCGGAGTTGGACCAGCAGCCCAGCCCCGATGAGCAACTGCACGTACAGCCCTACTCGATCTCGCGGCAGCACCCACTTCTGCAGGATGAGCGGCACCACTGCTCCGACCATTCCAAAACCGGCGAGCACCGCACCTTGGACGACCGTGACACCGAGCACGTAGACGCTCGCAATGACGGACAGCGCGGTCATCACGTCGAACATCGACGCAGACACCGTGCCGAAGTCGTAGGCGAAGAGAACGCCGGCGACACCAGCCAAAATGGACGAGATGGCGAACGCGCACACCTTGAGCGCTCGCACGTTGACTCCAGCCGCAGCGGCTGCGCGCTCGTTGGATCGAACGGCGAGCATGCGCCGGCCCAGTTCGCCACGCCGCAGGTTGGCGACGAAGGCGTACAGGGCAGCCGTGACGGCAAGGGCGCACAGGCCGAAGACAGGACTCGGCAGCGAGCCGTCCAACCCCCTGAAGCCGGCATCCGAGCCGAACTTGATGCCGAACAGGGTGGGCTGCTGAACGGTGACGCCGGTCGCGCCGCCGCCCCAGTTGGGGTTCGCGAAGACGAACTTCTCGATCGCCACGGCGGCGGCAAGCGTGACCACCACCAGCGTCACGCCACGTACGCGCAACGCCGACACACCGACGACGACACCCACGACCAGCGCGACGGCAACGGCGATCAGAGGTCCCAGCGGGAAGCCGATCCCGTACACGGAGCTCATCCGAGCGACACCGAAGCCTGCGATCCCGGCCAGTGCCAACTGCACGACCGAAAGCTGCCCCACGTACCCCATGATCACGATGAACGAGAGACACAGCACGGTGCCCACCAGTCCGGTGACCACGGCCTGTCGAAACTCGGAGGGCAGCAGGACCAGCGCGATCGCGCAGGCCGCGACGATGGGGAGCATCCTGCGCGCCAGCTGATCCTGCTTGGGAACGCGAGGCAAGGACCGCTCACGCAGTTCGCCTCGCTGCGGCAGGCTCGACCCCCGCCACCACAGCGCCACGACGATGAGCACGAACACCACGAGCTGTTGGACTCCCGACAGCGCCACCCCCTTGTGGCTGGGGAACCATGACTGCGTCGATGCGTAGAAGATGAGGGACTCGCCCACCCCGATGGCCATGCCGGCAGCACATGCAATCCCGAAGGATGTGAACCGCGCGAACAGCGCTGCCGCCAACGCCTGGACGATCAGCAGTGGAATCGTCGTCGCACTGATGCCCACGATGGATGCGGCGGCGATGCCGACGGCGCCGGCGGTGAGGTTCGCGAGGATCGAGTTCGCGACAGAGATGGAGTTCGGGTCGAGGCCTGCAAGCACCGCGGCGACTTCGTTCTCGGACGACGCCCGCGTCGCCACGCCGAAACGCGTGAAACGATAGATGCACCACAACACGGCGGCGAGGAACGACACGCCTCCCGCGAGGATCAGCTGCGCCACCGGAACGGGGACTCCGCCGACCACGACGACGCTGTCGGGAAGAACCGAGGGACTCGCCAAGGGAGAGGTGCCGAAGATCACCTGGACCAGCGCCTGCGTGAGCAGCAGGACGCCCAGCGAGGCCACGAGCTTTGCCAGCGGTGACGCTGCTCGCAGTGGTCTCACTGCGAGCAGCTCGATGAGCACCGCGTACACCACCATGAACGCGAGGGTCGCGATCACCGCTGGCCAAGTACCGAGCTTGAAGTGGAAGAAGCCCGTGCGGAACGCCCAGAACATGTAGCCGGCCACCATGACCGACGAACCTGCCGCGAGGTTGAACGACCCGCTGCCGCGCCAGCTGAGGACGACGCCCAGCGCCACCGCGGCGATGACAGCGCCGGATCCCAGCCCGAGGAGGGCGAACACGAGAATCGTTTGCACGTGAATCCTCCACAGCGCGGGAGCGCTAGATGAGCGAGCCCAGCTCGATGCCGAAGTGCTGCTTGGCGTACGCCTGGGCGAAGGTCTCGTACTGCAGACCGGCGTTCGTTCGGGCGGTCGAGAAGTCGCGCCAGTACCGTTCCATGCGAGTTCCCTGACGCCCGCCTTCGCTCGTTCCCCCGGTGCGATACAGGATCTCGATCGCCTCCCAGGCGAGGTTGATGGCATGGTGGGTGCTGGCGTGGATGGTCATCAGCTGCTCCGTGTCGTAGCCCGCGCCATCCTGCACCGACTCGGCGCACAGTTGCGAGTAGTAGTCGCTCATTCGCTGGAGAATGGCTTCGGCGGCGAGCAGCTTTCCGCTGGCGAGGCCCCAGTTCCGCTGGTAGTCCGGGTGCTGGTACCGCGGCACCGGGCTCGGACCCATGGTCGTTCGCTCACGGATGATCCGCTCGTACTCGTCGAGCGCCGCGTAGGCAGTGCCGACAAGGATCGAGGTGATCTCCAACTGGAGGTAGCCCATGGGGTGCCCGGCGTACATCGGATTGCCGTGGAGCTCGTAGCCGGGAGCGGCAAGCTCGTCGCCGAAACCGATGAGGCTGCCGAAGACCATGGATTCGTCAGGGATCACGGTCCCTTTGACCTCGATGCTGTTGGACCCGCTTCCGCGCATTCCAACTGCCCAATCCTTCCAGTCGTCGAGAAGAGTCCAGCCGGCGCGGGGGACCAAGGCGACTCCCATACGTGCTCCGTTCGCCTCCTCAGGGTTGAGACGAACGGCGAGCATCGCGTGCGTGGAGTACGGAGAGCCGGAGCAGTAGTCCCACTTGCCGTTGATGGCCCAGCCACCGTCGGCAACGCGAACTGCCGTCCCCATGGGAAGCGCTCGCAGCGGGGCCGCGAACTCCCCATCGGGTAGCAACGCCGCCATCTGAGCCGACTCGCCCCACATGCCACCGAGCTGAAGGCCGTGCCCGGCCGCGAGGCACAGACACCAACCCGTCCCAGGGCAGCCGCGAGCGATCTCTACAACCATCCTCACGAAGGTCGGGACGTCGAACTCATACCCCCCGAAACGTCGGGGGAGAAGAGTTCTGTAGAAACCGGCCTCACGGAACAACTCGTGCGTCGCCGGCGAGTAGGCGCCACGCTCCTCGGTTGCCGTCTGTTCCGCCCGAAGTAGGTCGCGCATGGCCCGGGCCCTGGCGATCAACGCCTCCGGGGTCAGCTCGGGCTCCGGAACCGGAATGGTGATGAGAGTCTGTGGGCTGCTCATGATGTCTCCTGTCGTTCAGCGTGGGGGGTGGTCACTTCGGCTCCACACCTGTCGGGTCGAGCCAATCGGTCACGGCCTTGAAGGCGTTTCCTCCGGTGTGTTCGAACACCCGTGTCTGGAAGCCGCACAGACCTGACTGCGTGTGGTACGTGTCGCAGGCGATCTTCGCAGGGCCCAGCAGCATGGGACCCGTGAACGCAGCGGCCGCGGTCGCGATGCCATCCGTCGTGGCCGCCGCTCCTCCCGAAGCATTCAAGAACCGCGCCGCCGTCATCACGAGGGCCCATGCGAGGGCAGCGTTCGAGTCGTTCTGCAGGTTCGTGGCCAGGCCGGCCTTGGCCGACTGCTGGATGTAGGCCTGCACGTCCGGGTCATTCGAGTCGGCCACGTTCGACTGGGTGGAGAGCTGCTTCCACAAGGGTGCCTCGCCACCGAGTCCCTGGGCGACATCGGGGGTGAAGCAGAAGCCTCCGGTCGACACGACCGGGGCCTTGACGTTGAGCGTCTTGAAGGCATTGGCAGCCGCGACGCACGCCGGCGGGAACGACACGAGCGGAACGACCGCATCGGTGTCGAGCACGCCGGCAGCGGTTGCGGCGCCAGTCAGGTTCGTGGTCGACGGATCGAAGCCGACACTCTTCACGGTGACGCCAGATGCCTTGAGCGCAGCAGTCAAGGTCTCGGCGCCAGCCTGGCTCTGTGCATCTTGCGGGTAGATCAACGAAACCGTCTTGACCTTCAGCACGTCGACGAGATACGTCGTGAGGCCACCGAAGATCGACGACGGGTTGCCGTTGTAGATGTAGACGTTCTTGCTGCCGGCATCGACCGGGCTGATGGAGTTCGCCATCAGGATCGGCTTGCTGCCCTTCAGCACAGCCTGCAGGGCCTGATCGCCGACGATCGCGGTGCCGTAGAGGACGGCCTTCACGGCGTTGTCGTTCGCGAACTGGAGACCGCACGCGTTGCCCTCCTGCTCGTTCCCCACGACGAAGCAGGTGCTGAGCTTGAGAGGGTGGCCATCGATGCCGCCGAGCTCGGTGTTGATGTACTTGACCGCGGCCTGCGCTCCCTCTGTTCCGGCCGGAAAGCCGAGGGGGCCACCCTGCATGTTGAACCAGCCGAGGGTGACGGGAGAGAGACTGGCGTCCGCAGCGCCGGCCTTGCCGCCCGTGTAGGTCAGGAGGTCGGTCACTCCGCTGCCCGGCGTCGAGTCGGAGGTCGGAGTCGAGGTCGGGCTCGAGTTCGAGGTCGGTGTCGAGCTCGAGGTCGGTGTCGAGGAGGACGGGCTCGAGGAGGACGACGACGTGCTGCCGCTCGTGGACGATCCTCCACTCGAACAGGCGGCCATCACGAGGGCCGCCGCGACAGCGATCGCGACGGTCGCACCTCGGCGCTGACGGCCGGGCCGATTCGACGGCTGGACATGGTTACTTGCACTCATGGACGGCTCCTTTGGGTCATCGATGTTGGTGAGATTGCAGTGACTCGATTGAGGGTCGAGGTGTGAACGGTTTCTTCGTACGTCGTTGCGGCCGGTCAGATCAGGTGTGCTGGCTGGGCGCCGCTGACCGGAGATCGGACTGCTGTCCCAGGTCGGCTCTGGCTTCCGGAGAGGCGAGGGCCACTTCGATTGCTCGAACCAGTTCCCGAGCAGATCGAGCACTCATCTCGACGGCCACTCGGGCGCCGACACCTTGCGAGGGGTTGATGAAGTCCAGTAGGAGAGCGTGGTCGTACGGCGCGCTGACCGGGTGGTCGTACATGACGTTCACGGCGGTGACTCGCATCCAGTCGGCCACTCCCCGAGCGGCTCCGCTCGCTTCGACCTGTTGACTCAGCCATGTGCACATCAGTGGGCTCCTTTGAGCGTGCGGTCGAGGAACGCGAAGACTTGCTGCCAACCATCGAGCGCCTGCTCGAGTCGATAGACAGGCTTGTCCGTGACGAAGAAGGCATGCCCCGCCCCGTCGTAGCGGTGAAACGTGTGGTCCTTGCCGAGCTCGGTGAGCACACGTGAGATCTCGTCCACCTCGGCACGATCCGGGTTGGAATCGTCGTTGCCGAAGATCCCGAGCAAGGGCATCGAAATGCCGCCCGCTCGTGCGATGACGCCTTGACTTGCGGGCCGTCCGTCCGCGGCGGGCCGCGGCAGGACGCTGCCGCCCCAGCAGTCGACTGCCGCGTCGAGCGTCGGCACCTCGCACGCGGCGAGGAAGGCCTGGCGGCCACCGGAGCAGAAACCGATGACGCCGACCTTGCCATTCGAGTCCGGCTGCGCGCGAAGGTACGCAGCAGCACCTGCAATGTCGCCCATGACCTGCTCGTTCGGCATTGACTTTGCAAGCCCTTCTGCCCGTCCGGCCGCCGCGACGTCGGCCCAGTGCCCNNAAAGCACCATTCCAGGCACCGGTGCGTCCGAGACCGGCCGCGCCATGTATCCCTCGATCACGTCCGATTGATGGCCGGGGAAACCGACCACCTCGGCAATGAGTGCGTCCTTCATGAGTTACTGGTCCCCCGCAGATACGACCATTTCCCGGAGGATCTGGTGGATCTCGCTCTCCGACAGGCTCAGGTCGATTCGGTCGCTGTGGGGCTGCGGCCAGTC